>NZ_JBWSOR010000040.1:0-37253 GCF_056629435.1 Nocardia sp. TBRC8007
GTGTACGCACCCGAGAGGTTTGGGACGCGGTCGGCTGGTGGATGTCCACCGAGCATTACTGAGTCTGGCCTGTTCGATCATCTGTTTCCGCAACCTCATTCTGAACCGATCTCTACGCCACGTATTCGCGGTGGGTAGAGCCTGCAGGCGATCATGCCTGGTGCGAGTGCCCAGCGTACTTCGCGCTACAACCAGTCAAGGGTGGACAAGCTCGTGAGGAGAGCGCGGTACGAGCATGCGTAGCCACAGCTCCAGGTGGTCCAGGTTCGATCCGGAGATGGCAGTGAACGAGGCGATGCGGGTATTGGCGCGTTCATCGCATACCGCCTCCCACAATTGCACCGCGCCCCAGCCATGTCCGCAGGTGTGCACTGGCCCGCACGGACTGGTGGCCACGATCACCGCGAAGAAGTCCTCGGCCAGCTGGTCGAGAAGATACTCGGACAGGTCTCCGGCGACGATCGAATCACCACGCCCGCGCACATCGTAGGCGATGATATCGGTGTGCTACGGCGGTCGCTGACTCACCCCGCGGTTTCTCGGATCCAGAGTTGTTGACTTGTTGCCAATAGTTCGGGAATCTGGAGTCGAATGCCGATGAAGTCGGCGTGCGAAGAGCAAAGGATCGAGCGATGGCACGTGCGGCATGGAGTGACGACGAAGTCGAGGCATTACGCGACCTGACGAAGGCCTACTTCGAAAAAGAAGTCGTCCCCTATGAGGAGAAATTTGTCGGGCAGGGGCACCCAGACCGTGCGCTCTACCATCGCGCGGGTGAACTCGGGCTGCTGTGCCCTTCGGTTCCGGTCGAATACGGTGGCGGAGGTGGCACGTTCGCGCACGAGGCCGCGATCTTGGAGGAGCAGGCGCGCGCGGGTGACGGAGCTATGGGCATCCCCGTGCACAACGCGATCGTCGCACCCTACCTCGTTCACTTCGGTTCCGAAGAACTCAAGCAGCGGGTGCTGCCAAGAGCCGCAGGCGGTGAGCTGTTGCTGGCGATCGGCATGACTGAACCGGGTACCGGCTCCGACCTGCAGAGCCTGGAGACACGCGCAGTGCGGGAAGGGGACGAGTATGTGATCACCGGGTCGAAGATCTTCATCACCAACGGCCGACTCTGCGACGGCATCCTCATCGCAGCCAAGACCGACTCGTCCAAGGGGGCGTCGGGGGTGTCACTGCTGTTCGCTGAAGTCGGCGACGACACCCCAGGATTCACGCGTGGACGCATCCTGAACAAGATCGGCGGCAAGGCCCAGGACACTGCCGAGCTGTTCTTCGACGGCCTGCGTGTGCCCGCGGCCGATCTGCTCGGGGGAGTCGAGGGGCAGGGCTTCTATCAGATGATGCAGATGCTCGCGCAGGAACGTCTGGTCACCGCGATCCTCGCGGTCGTCATGATGGAGAACGCGGTACAGCTCACCATCGACTACACCAAGGGACGTGAGGCGTTCGGCAAACCACTGTTCGCTATGCAGAACACCAAATTCGAGCTCGCCGAGTGCGCGACCATCGCCAAGGTCTCCCGTGTCTTTCTCGACGATTGCATCAGCAAGCACCTGCGTGGCGAACTCGACATTCCCACCGCTGCCATGTCGAAGTACTGGTTGACCGATCAGCTGGGTATTGTGGTCGACCGCTGCCTGCAACTGTTCGGCGGCTACGGCTATATGACGGAGTATCCGATTTCCCAGCTCTACACCGGCGCCCGCGTCCTCCGCATCCTCGCCGGTACCAACGAGGTGATGAAGGATCTCATTGCCCGGTCTCTCTGATACCAGGGGTGCGATCGCGGACGGTGGCGTCTACTCGGTGCCACCGCGCCGTCGTCGCCTCGAACCCGACGAGCGGCGGGCCCAGATCCTGGGCTGTGCGATCGACATGTTCGGTGAGCGGCCGTATGCCGCTGTCTCCACTGCGGAGCTGGCGCGGCGGGCCGGGGTGGCTCGCGGTCTGATCAACCACTATTTCGGCAACAAGCGCGATCTCTATCTCGCGGTGGTGCGGCGAATGGTGACGCTACCAGAATTGGACGACATAATCGTGCCGACGGGCACCGAGCGGGAACGTGTCGATGTCAGTGTGGACTGGTTGCTCGATACCATCGCCGAGCATGGCATTACCTGGGTGAAGGTGACCAGTCACGAGGGCGTCGGTGACGATCCGGAGGTGCAGCAGATCCTCGATGCCGCCGACGACGCTGCGGCCGAGCGGTTATTGCTGATGATGGGGCTTGCCGATTCGGCACACAGTGCTGAACTGTGCGCGATGGTCCGTGCTTACGGCGGGCTGGTCAAGGTCGCGGGCCGCGAATGGATCACTCGCGGCACTCTCACTCGTGCGCAGGTCCATGAGCTGCTGTGCGACATGCTGCTGACCCTGGTCACCGAATCGCTGCCGAAGGTGGACCGTGGCCAGTGAGCCGACGTCGGACGAACCATTATCCGATGTGCGCGACTCGGCGGTACGCGTGGTGGCTCACCCGGCATCCTCTACCGCCCTATTTCGGCTCGTGGTTCAGGCCCGGCTCATACGGCGGTAGAGGGTGGATCTGGCCGACATCGATCGGACGGGCAGCATTGCCGGTGGATCCACGCGGTCCTTCCCTGGGGCCGGTCCGCATCCTGTCTACGCCGAGTACCGAACAGAAGCGTCGGTGCGCGGTCGTAACCTGATAGTAGTCGGGAGCTTCGACAGGATGCGGACTTCGCGGCTCAGTTTTCCAGCCAACCGTGCTGATCGGCGAATGCGGTGAGCCGGTCGCGGATGGTGAGAATCTCGCCCGCGGTGAGAGCGGGGCTCGCGTCCAGGAGCAACTCCGTGATCAGCCGTTTATGCTCGGCGACGGTGAGATGTCCCTCCTCCGGCTTGTCCTTTCCCTTGTGTCGAGGAAGTGGAGCGGACTGTCCGCCGACCACATTGAGATTGACCGCCTTGGGCCCACGGTCACCTTCGGTGACCTCGAATTCGAATACTCGACCCTGGCGCAACTCGTCCTCGTCCAGACCGATGTCATTGACGTGGACGAACACGTCCGGTCCGCCGTCCTCCGGTCGAATGAATCCGAATCCTCTAGAGCTGTCGAACGACACCAATTTCCCGATGGACACCAACACCCGCTCCTCATTGCTGTAACTACGTAGCTACTCTAGTACGCGCCCCGATTGCTATCGGAGGATAGCGCCTTTTATAACGAGTTGAAAACAGCTAGTCCTTGCCAGGTCGTCCCGCTCACCGATTCGCCGATGCCTTCGGCGCTATTGGGCACGGTGAGGTTCGCATTCGCTACCCTTGTTTCCCGCAGCCCTTTTCGACCTTCGGGAGTCCAGGACAGGCACGATACCCATGCGGGCCGTACTCCGCTGCACGGGTATGTTTCTTGCATGGGAGGACGGCTCGCCCTGGTAGTGGGTTCGGAGTGCACGGCGCTGGGGAGATTGGGGTTCGTCGAAGAACTCGCCGAACAGTTGTACACGAGTCTGACCGGGAGGGGTGGTTGGCAGCCGGTGAGCGGTATCGACGGTCCTGTGTTGAATCCTACTATCGCGCAACTATTCGCCACTGTCGATGTAGCGTTCGCCGCAGCGTCAGAACAGCAAGCCACCCTGCTGCTCGGTTTCGTCGGGCACGGTGTGGCGACCAGTGCGGAGGACTTCTTCTTGCTCGGTCATGATTCACCGGAGGTGCCGAACTCGCATACCGCGTTTCACCTGACCCAGGAGATCAGAGAGCGTCTCGGCCGTACCGCGCTGGATGGGCTGGTAGTGCTCATCGACGCCTGCGAAGCAGGGCAGGGGGTTCAGGGCGCCGCGCGCCGGTGGACCGATCTGCTCGCGCGATCGAGTGGGCGCATGGAGCTGTTGGTCGCTTCTGGCGACGGACCCGCGTATTCGGGATGCTTCACCAAGACCATGCTTGCTACCTTCGATACCGGCCTGCCGACGCGGGGGGAGAACCTGCTGCCCTCGGACCTGGTGGACCCGGTTGCGATGCACTGCGTATACCAGCAGCCGCAACACCTTTCCTTCAATTCCGGAGCGGTATCGACGGCGCAGGGTGCCGATCCGGGGCTGTGGCTGGTGCCGAATATCGCACGGCACCGAGACGCGGTGAGTGGGCGTTCCGCTGCCGGGCTGCTCGATCAGCTGACCCGGAGTCTGTTGGTGACCCCTGTGGTGCGGGAACGGCTCGACGCGATCGTCGACTCGGGAAATCACCGTCTGCGCGCTTTGGTGGGTCCGGCGGGTACGGGAAAGTCGACATTGTTGGCCATGTTGATCCGGCCGAGTCTGGTCGATGGGCTCGCCCTCACCCCCGAATACATCACCGCTGCGGTGTTTCTGACGGTGAACAGTTCGGTGGAGTCGGTTGCCGAGGAGTTGTCCGCGCAGCTCGACGTACGTTTGCCCGGTTTCACCGAGGCGGCGCGTGCCGCTCGCGCGCATTGGGACAGGGATGAGGTAGACATCTTCGACGCTTTGGTCCGGCACCCTCTGGCGCGCATGTCCGCCGCCGGCCGTCGGGTCACCCTGGTGTTCGACGGGCTCAACCAGTCCCCGGCGGGGGCGAGGCGCCTGCTGGTGTCCGTGATCGCTGATCTGACCCGGTGCGAGGATCTCCGGCATGTGCGGGTGATTGTCGGTTTCCGGCCTGGTTACGGCGTCGATGTCGACCCGGCGCTAGTGCACATGCATAGGATCGCAGTCGAAGAGCCCGCCGCCGACGATATCGCCATGGTGGTGCAGTCGGCGCGAGGAACGACGCCGATCGGCCCAGTCGACTGGACCGGTTGGATCCAGCAGCTACTTGCCGAGACTCCGACAGACAAGAGCGGTTCCCGGGTGGTGTCGGGCGGTTGGTTGCTGGCGCGCATCCTGCTGGAGATCGCCGCAGGGCTGACTGATAAAGCTGTCGCCGCGGGAATTGGACTCGATCGGGTTGTCGCGCTGCGGGTGGAGACGGCGTTGCGTGCGGTGGACGCCGAGACCGCTGAAGCGACCGGCGCTTTGCTCGGGGTTTTGTCGGCGGCGGGCGTCGGTCCGGTCCTGCCGCTGGAGCTGCTGGACGCGGCCCTGCTGTCCTTGGGTGTAGATCTCAGCACTGCCCGGATTCGCGATATTGCTGTGAACCTCGGCGCGTTGATCACGCGTAGCCATCCCGGCACCATGAACGAGTCGATCGGTGTGACTCACAGTGCGCTGCTGTCCGCGCTGTGCGGGGAGGATGGTCGGCTCGGTATATCGCTCGTGGATGCCCACCGTGCCCTCATCGCGGCGATCCAATGCGGTTCCGGTGCCGGCGTCGCGGAATACGCGCGTGGGGCTGCCGTGCGCCACTGCCTGGCCTACGGTGACTCCGCCTTGGCGATCGGCTTTCTGTCGAAGCTGGAAACCGGGAGATCGGCTGATGATCATGACTTGTGGGCCGCATGGCTACCCGACTTCATCGAGACGCTCGGCCCGGAGCATCCCGACACCTTCATCACACGGGGCCGGTGTGCCCACCACCGCGCCGAAAGTGGCGATCTGCTCGGCGCCATCGCCGATGTCGAACAGTTGCTCGTCGACCGGCTGCGGGTCTTCGGCCCCGATGATTCGAATACGCTGCATACCCGGTACCGGCTGGCGAGTTACCGTGCCCGCTGCGGTGACTACGCGGGCGCGGGTGCGGAATTCGAGCAGCTACTTGTCGATCAGGTGCGCCTGCTCGGTCCCGATGATCTCGAAACTCTGCGCACCAGGAACAACCTGGCCTCCCACCGTGGCGACATCGGCGATTTCGCCGGTGCCATCACGCGATTCGAGAGCCTGCGTGATGACCGTGCCAGGGTTCAGAGTCCGGATCATCCGGATACTCTGAGCACCCGCAACAGCTTGGCGTACTGGCGTGACCACAGCGGCGATCTCGTCGGCGCGCGGACCGAATTCGAACAACTGGTAGCCGACTCGTTGCGGGTTTTCGGGCCCGCCCATCCCGAGACGCTCGGTGCGCGCAACAACCTCGCGGCATTTCGCGCCCGCAGCGGTGATCTAGAAGGGGCTCGGGCGGAGTTCACCCGACTGTTCGATGATCGACTGCGTGCCCTCGGTCCAGATCACCCCGACACCCTGCTGACTCGCGGACAGCTGGCTGCCTATCGCGCGGACAGCGGTGATCTCCTCGGCGCGATCGGTGATCTCGAGGAACTCCTCGCCGATCGGTTGCGGGTGCTCGGTCCCGATCACCCTGACACCCTTGGCACCCGCAACGACCTCGCCACCTGCCGTGCCCGCGCCGGCGATCTGCCTCGCGCGGTCGCCGATCTCGAGGTACTGCTTGCCGCGGAATTGCGTGCTCTCGGTCCCAAGCACACCGCTACCGCCCGAACCAAGGAAGCCCTGGCCTATTGGCGTGGTCGGTTCGGGAATCAGCTGGACAGCTCCGGACCGAGGTCTCGGAAATGATCCGCCCGCTTCGGCAGGCTGTATCGGAGACCGACAGGTGTGCGCTCACGAGCGGTACATTGTGCGATATGCGGTGAGCGTCGCGACGCAGTGCTCGATGACTTGTTCCCTGGTCGCGCGCAGCGAGCCGTTCAGCCATGCCGAGAACATGCCTGCGTTACCGCTGGCCATGGTCACTGCAGCAAGCCTGCGTTTGACCGGGTCGTCGATATGACCGAACAAATGGTCCCGCATGATCCGGGTGAATACCGGCATCACTGTGAAGGTGGTCTGGCCCAGGCCGGTGCTGGAATACGGTTCGACCAGAAAAAGTCGTGATTTGCGCGGGTCGGCGAGCACTTTGTCCACCAGGATCTCCGATAGCGCGCGGTCACGGGATGGGTCGTCCGCGGCGGTGAAAGCTGTCATCGGCGCCAGGAATTCGTCGGCGACTTGGCGGTAGAGTACGTCGAGCAGTTCGTCGCGGCTGGCGAAACTTTCATAGAAGTAGCGGTCGGTGAGGTTGGCATGGCGGCACACCGCGCGCATGGTGACTCCGCTCGCGCCCGCCTCGCCGATCAGATCGAGGGCGGCTTCCAGCAGTGCCGCCCGGCGAGTCTCCCTGCGTTCGGTGAGCGTTGTTCCGCCCCAGAGCCGCGGGCTCCCATCATCTGATTCTCGATCTGTGCGCACGGCCCAACGATAGTGCCTGACGGTAGTCCTACTCGGCCCACGGTGCTGCGCTTCGAGTCTTGCGAAACGGACCCCGCACGGTCATATGCTCGTAACTGTCGATTAACTCGCACTTGTTAGCTTCCCCGAATTCGTCGGTGATTCCAGGTGGAGGCAGGTGCGTATGAACGACTCCGCTGCCGTGCTCTCGGCGAGAGCGGTAGCTGACGGGCCCTGGCGCAAAGATGCGCGCGGTAGGTGCCGAACGGGCAACTTTATCATAATCCCGCTGCCTCGTCGAATTCTACCGCTGACCCGTAGACGACATCCTGCGCATGTGCCGCTCGCGCCTGCGCAGGAGCGGATGTGGTATGCCGCGCGAAGCGGGAGATCGAGTGATTGGAATGTCGCTCGAGCGGTGCGGTTGTCCGGTCCTGAGCTGCAACCCGAGGCGCTCGTCGCGGCGATCGGTGACGTGGTCGCCAGACACGAGCCGCTGCGTACCCGTTATCCGGCAACCGCTTCGGGGCCGGCCCAAGTGGTCGTACCGGTGAGTGAGGCCAGGGTGCGGCCTGTGCTCGTTACCCTCGACGAAGCCGAATTGCCGCATCGTATCGCGGAACTCGCGGCGAGTGAATTCGATCTGGCCGCTGACCTTCCGCTGCGAGCCGGGTTGTTCGCGCTCGGGCCACAGGACATCGTGCTGGTGCTGGTCGTGCACCACATCTCGCTCGATGGTCGTTCGATCGCCCCGTTGTTGCGTGATCTCATCATGGCCTACTCCGCCAGGAAGGTAGAGGCCGAGCCAGCCTGGTCTCCACTACCGGTCGACTATATCGACTACACCTTGTGGAAGCATGCCCAGCTCGGTGACTATTCGGATGAATGGAGCCGAGCCACGCAACAGCTGCGCTACTGGGCCAATACTCTGGCCGGTCGGACTGCGGTGCTCGAATTCCCCTACACGTGCGCGTTTCCGGCCCGTGAGTGCAGCGTGGTGGGGGAGATGGTACCGGTCGCGTTCGATTCCGGCGTACACCGCGCGCTGCTCGACCGCGCGTGCGAGACACAGGCCAGCCTGTTCATGGTGCTGCAGGCTGCGTTCGCGGTGGCGGTCGGCACGTTCTCCGGCAGCGCCGATGTCACTGTGGCCACCACAGTGGCGGGCCGAGACCATCATCTGCTGGATGATCTGGTCGGTAACTTCGCCAACGACGTGCTGATGCGCGTACGTCTCGACCGCGCAAGCGATGTGATTGAGTTGCTCGAGCAAGTGCGTCAGGTAGCATTGGACGCTTTCGCCCACCCCGATACGCCAGGTCGACGGCTGAAACGGTGCTTGCCGGAAGACGTGACCTGCCCATTGTTCCAGGCAACGCTCATCCTCCAGCGCGGTGCGACGGGCTTGCTTCCCGCCGCCAACGCGGACATCGGGCTGACCATCACCGAGATCGACACCGGTGTGATCCGTGCCAAGCACGATCTCGAATTCGGTTTGCTGGAGCACTATGACGAGGCAAGCGCACCCATGGGCATCGAAGGGGCGCTCATCTATCCGACCGCTCGGTTCGAGCGTGGCGCGGCGATGGCCTTCGTCGAAATATTCACTACCATTGTGGAGTCGATCGCCAACGGATACGTTGGCCCGCTCATCGGTCTTCGCCCATGACTATATGCCGAGACCATATACCGAGTCTCGGTAGCAGGATGCGGTGCTCGGAACGGTATGTCGGAGGTCAGCCGCGTTCCATGGGAAACCCCGCGTCGCGCCAGGCGACGATACCGCCGGCCAGGCTGGCGGCATCGTATCCGGCTTGCCGGGCACGCGCGGCGAACCGCAGCGACAGCTCGCCTACGGGGCAGACGAAGACCACCGGTCTTGATCGCGGAAAGGGGATGCCGTACCCGAACATATCCTCGAGCTGATCGTCCCGAATGTTCAGCGCGCCGGGTACATGGCCGATACGGTACGCCATCGCGCCTCGGGTATCCACGATGGTCGGTCGGTCGGTCCGGTCCAGTCCGGCGAGCTGCTCCGGAGAGAGAGACGGTGTCGTGGCCAACTCGGCCGAGCTCGGCTCGGAGTCGCGTCCGGCGCGGCCGAACAGGTCCGGTCGACGCTTTTTGACATAGGACAGGTACGGCTCGAGGCGATCACAGATGATGATCACCGCGATGATGGGGTCTTGCGGATCTACCTCCGAGGGGTCGAGCGCACCGAGTATTCGCAGTGCGGCGGCATAACTCGCGCCGCTCGTCGGGCCGGCGAGAATGCCGTAACCGGTTGCCAGGCGCACTGTCGCGTCCACGGCGTCACCTGCCGCCATAGGGACGATCCGGTCGTAGAAATCGGGTCTGAACAGTCCGACATCCCACATTTCGCTTTCCGATCGGATACCGGGAATGAAGTCCGACCGGTCGGATACCACTGCGATGGTGCGCAATGCGGGATTATGCCTACGCAAGTAGGTGGCGACGCCACGAGTGGATCCGGTGGTGCCGAGTCCGCCGATCACGTAGTCGACCCGAAAAGTACCATCGGCCGCGAGGTCTTCGTGGATCTCGCGACCGGTACCGTGATAATGAGCTTCGACATTCTTGTCGTTAGTGTATTGCGACAGATGGTGATACGTACCGGGATGCTGTGCCATGGTCGACTCGATCGCCGAGTAGACATCGTTCGGCGTAGTCGGGTCCGGGCATTCGGACAAGCCGGGCAGTTCCACGATTTCGGTCCCGAACAGCTGCAAGAGTTCACGGATCTCGGCCACTTTGATCCGATTGGTCACCGCGCGCAGGCCTATGCCGTACACCGCGCCGAGGACGCGCAGCGCCTTGGCCGTATTCCCACTGGACGCTTCGATAAGGGTCTGTCCAGCGGCACGGATCTCATCCACCTCATTGCGGATCATGCCCCATGCCGCCCGATCCTTGACCGAACCGAATGGGTTGTGCGACTCCAATTTCGCGTATAGCTGGACGTTTCGCAACCCGTGCACTGTGGGATCGAGCCGGAGCAAAGGGGTATTGCCGATGAGTTCGGTGATGTGGTCGTAGCGCATCAGCGGACCTCGCCGGAATGGATCGGCGCAGTGGCACGATGGGCAGTGTGCGGCGTTCTATGGTGCGACAGCGCAGGCTCGGCGCGGATATCCGGTTCGTAGTCGGTGTCGCGGATGAACCGGAAGCCTTCGGGGCTATGAGTGACGGCGATTTTCGCAGGCAGCGGATGCATCGAGGCCATCGTCGCGGACAGGTCCGTGTGATAGGCGGCTGTGTTCGGGAATACGATCGGATCGCCGGGCCGGGGCCGGAAAGGCAGCCACACCTTGTGATTGGTGATCAGATCTCGTTCCAAGCACAATCGGCCGGCGAAGTACACACCGACCGGATCGGAACCGAGTTCGATTCCGGTGGTGGGTGTCCCCGAGCCACCGGCCTGAGCGGGCCTGTCCGATATACGGGAGAGCAGGATCGGATCGACCATGACTTCCTGGTCGGCCGGCGTCACCGCGTCGCGACTGAGATCGACATGCACCAACACACTGCCGTCGGCGACCTCCTTGACGAACTCGACTGTAGCCACTGTGATGCCCGCGTGGTCGACCAGCGCTTTTCCCGGCTCCAGCCACACATCCAGTATGTTGTCCCGCGTCACTTGTGCCACGGTGCGCCCACCTTGGCGTTCGAGCGGTGCGGTCAGCAGATCGTCGAGCATATCGGCCGCGGGGACGGTGTTGGCATATTTGTGGAAAACCGGTGTGCCATGCACGCGGCCACCGACGACGTGATAGCCGAAAGTATTGTTGCCCCAACTCATCGGTGCACCGCGGCCGAGCAATGACTCGCGCAGCGCGAGTACGTAGGCATCGAACTGCTCGGCGTCGGCGGTGAACACCTGACGAAATCCGCCACCGATATCGAGCACCGACGGTGACAGTCCACGATCATGCCCCTGTTCGATCGCATGGAGACACGCGTCGATCGCACGGACTCGCTCGCCGAGCTCGCCGGAATCGAGGTGAAAGGCGAAACCGAGGAAGTCCAGCCGATTTCGATGTGCAGACAGCAGGTCGAACGCCTGTTCCAAGTGCGCGATCGGCATGCCGAACCGGGTTACCTGTCCGATGTCGAATCCACCGATCCGCAGCAGTACCGGAACCTGTGCGTGCTTTCCGGCGAGTTCGGCGATCCTGCCCAGTTCCCACAGGTTGTCGACGTTGATGGTCACCTTGCGGTCGATCAGCTCGCGTAGAAACGCTTCTCCTTTCGGTCCAGTGACTTCGATACGCGCCGGATCGAAACCGACGCTGAGGGCGCTGGCGAGTTCGTGCGGTGAGGCAACGTCGATCGCGATGCCCGAATGCTCTGCGGTGCGGACCAAGGCACGAGACCGGTTCACCTTGTGCGCATAGCAGATCCGATATCGAGACAGCCTTCTGTCCAGCACTTCGCGCAGTTCGGCGAGATTATCCGAGTAGACCTGCGGGAATATCAGATGTGCCGGAGAGCCGAACTCCGCCAAGGCTTCCGCGACGAGGCCTGGGGTATCGAGGAAGTCGTTCACCAGCGGATGCAGCTTCGCAGGCAGTGCCGGAGCCGCCCCCGTCACAGCGTGGCTTCCGGTGTCGAGAGGGATGTTGTCCGGATCGTAGGGTCCGGCTGCTGCGCGACCGGGTTGTAGCCGCCGTCCCTGATCGCCTCGAATGCTCGGGCCCGGTTGCGCGGACTGCGGAACTCGGCGACCACCCGCTTGCTGTCCAGGTCGATGTCGACTACGTGGACACCCATCGATTCCAGTACTCCACCGATCGTGTGAACACAATGCTTGCAGGTCATGTCCGGTACATAGAACACCTGGTCGGTAGCGGTACAGCCGGTGGCCGTCTCACTGCGTTCCGCATCGACTTCAGCGAGCACACAGCGGTCGACGATCTCGGTGAAGGTCGTGACGAACCGATCGATCACGTCCGGGAGAATGCTGTAGTACCCGCTGTCGAACCGATGCGGGGTGGCTGCCAGGCAGGCAGGGCGGACGTCCGTGGGCAGCAACGCGTACTGTCGGGAGATCAGATCGAGCTCCTCGTGGTACTTGGTAACGGCCTCCTCCACCGTGAGACGCTCAGTGGTGGTGGCCCGGCGCATCACGGCATGCGCTTCGGCAATGGTCGCGTCCTTCATCGCGCGCAGTGTCCGCACTGTCTGCGTCGAATAGCGGACCGTGCCGTCGGGCTGAGGGACAAGTGTCGCCGGAATCATTCCGCGCCGATAAGTAGCCGCCTGCAACTCCCAGTACCATCTGGTGGCCACTGCGGTGAACAGGCCGGAAGCACGTATCCCCGTTGCGAATTCGACGGCACCACGATAGGGGGTCTGTCCGGCCAGCAGTGCATGCTGGGCCAGCGTACGTCCGGCGGCTTCGATACCGACTCGGAAGATATCGCGCGGATCGCGATCAGTCGTCGTCCCGGTCAGCACCGCGTGTTGCCGTGGACTGAGTTGCGAGACGCGCTCGGCGAAACCCAGGTCCGTGTCCAGCTCCCGCCACAATGCGAGGACGGTCTCACGCATCGCGATCGGCACCGAGGGGCCGAGACCGTCGGCATGGAAGTACCCGGTATTCGGGGTGCCATCGCTGTCGTTCCAGACGATCCTATGTGTAGCGCTGGTCACCTCATCGGCGCGGCACGGTCGCATGAAGCGCTCCAAGTATAATCGCTGCGAATAAGTGAGATGACTGCCTCGCTCGCGGCGCAATGCGGTGCGCACGAACTCGAAGCGGTGTGGTGGTCGAGGCGATATCGGCACGGTGAACAGCTTGGGATAGGCCAGCTCGCTCAGCGCCCTGGAGGCCATTCGACGGTCATAGCTCGGGGTATCGATACTCACATGATCTCCTCGGCGATGGACCGCACGCATGTGACGAAGTGATCTATCTCGTCGAGGGAGTTGTAGATATGCGTGCTGACCCGCACTGAGCCCATATCGTCGCTCACGGTCGGAAGACACTGCGCACCCGTGCGTACCAGGAAGCCCAGTCGGCTCAGTACGAATCCCAGATCGGTTGCCGAGATCCCTTCCAGTGTGAAAGAGACGATGCCGTAGCCGGTCGCGTTCACCGCATGGGCTGGTCCGGGTAGGAACACGAGACCCGGAACCGGCCGTAGGCCGCTGATCAGGCGTGCGGTGAGGGCGCGATTGTGCATTGCGATAGCGCCGATGCCGAACGACTCCAATACTTCCAGTGCACTGCCGAGTGCGAGAATACCGGGGATATTGGGGGTGCCGCCCTCCAGCAGGCCGGGCATTTTCCCAGCGGTCAGCCCGGTCTCGTCCAGCCGCACCTCGGAGTTGCCGCCGGGCAGGAATGGCATGAGATAGTCGTGCACACGCCTGTGGCAGTAGAGGATTCCGGTGCCAGGTGCGCCGAACATCTTGTGTGCGGAAAAGATCGCGAAATCCGCGCCGAGCGTGGTCATATCGACCGGAAGATGACCACCACTCTGTGAGCAATCGAAGCACAGCAGGATGGCGGGGTCGATCCGCCCGCGCAATCCCGCCAGGGTGCTGAGCCCGCCGAAAACGTGGTGCAGGTGACTGGTCGTGATCAGCCGGGTGCGTGGCGTGATCTTGGCCAGAATGTCGTCGGTGTCTGCTTCGCCCACGTCGTTTACTCGATAGGGGATCAGCTCGATGTGACGACCGAAACCGGCGAGCAGCCCGCGTAGATGAAGCCATGGATACACATTCGAGGCATGATCGTCGGCGTTGTAGAGGATTTCCTCGCCGTCGGCGAGTGCGACTAGCCCCCAGGTCAGCGCGACGGCGTTCACCGCGGCAGTGGCTCCGCTGGTGAAGACCACCTCATCCAGATGTTCGGCACCGATGAAAGCGGCGGTCTGCTCCCGGACACGGGTGATCCGCGCGGTGAGTTCGGTGGCCCATGGATAAGTGCCGCGACCCACATTGGCGGTGCTCGCACTGTGATAGCGGTGGATCGTCTCGATGACCGGCAATGGTTTCTGTGTGGTCGCGGCGCTGTCCAGGTAGACTTCCGAGGTATCGGTGAGCGCCGGGAACAACGCACGCGCGGTGGCTTGTCCGGGTACCGATAGCCAGGGCTGCTCTGTGCGGGTTTTCGGTGATCCCGAGGCCGGGTATCGCACCGCGACGCTCCCTTCCTCAACTGCTCGGACGCTACCCACGATACGCATTCTTGGTATGAACTTCGAAACTTTGGCACGGGCAAAGTATTTGTGGACAACGGTTTTCGTGCTCGGTGTGGATGTCGACCGGAGAGCGTGACGGGCCAGGTCACCCGGATCGCTCAGATATCCGATGAGATGCACCGAGAGTCGGCCGCACAATATCTGCCCGCCGGATCGGTCGACGGTTCTCTGAGGGCGATCGAGGCCTTCGGCAACCGAGCTACTGGCTCTCGGCCGATCTGGCGGCCTCGGCGCGTTCTAGTACCTACCTTGCAGATACTCGACCAGGTGCTCGTGTTCGGTCGCGAGTTCGGAGATCGCGCTTTTCACTACGTCACCGATACTGACAATGCCGACCAGTCTGCCTTCGTGCACCACGGGCAGGTGCCGGACGCGGTGTTCGGTCATGGTGCGGCGCAGGCTGTCGACTTGGTCGTCGAGGGCGCAGGTGCGCACATCGGAGGTCATGATCGCTGCGACCGGCGTATCGAGCAGGTCGGCGCCTCGGGTATGTAGACAGCGCACCACGTCGCGTTCGGAGACGATGCCCGCGATGTTGTCGCCGTCCCGCGAGACGATCACCGCGCCGATGTTTCGCTCGATCAGCGCGGTGATCAGCGTGCGTACCGTTGTGTCGGGTGCGACCGTGACTACGGCGTTGCCCTTTCTGCGCAGAATCTCGGAAATTTGCATAATCCACCATCCAGACGTCGCGGCAATTACCAGGATCGCAAGTTCGCGACTCGGTGACCAGCACGAATCCGTTACGGGCGGTGCTCGGATCACAGTACCTTTACCTCAGAGGCGCTGAGCGATGTTGCCATCGAGGTCACGCGCGAGCAGCGCGACCGTGGCGTAAGAGATGCCTGCCGAGGTGGCCAGGTCGATCGAGGTCAGCTGGGCGACGCGGCGGAGCCGGTAGTCGACGGTGTTCGGATGAACGTAGAGCTGGCGCGCGGTGAGCTGTCGGTTCATGTCGTTGCGGAGAAAGGCGCGCACAGTGTCGAATAGTTCAGGATGGGCGTCCAACGGATCCAGGATGGTGGCGATCCGTCGGGTCGCTGTACCCCCTTGAGTGAGCTGGTATTCGACGGCTAGATCCGACATCCGGTAGAGGCCGGGCGGCCGGGCGCAGGCCCGGGCCAGGTTGAGCAGTTCATGAGCCTGATCGGCTGCCTCCGGTATTCGGTCGGTGCCGCTGGGGACCACCGTTGCGGTGAGTGGTACCCCTGCGGCGTCGGTAAGCAGGTCGAGCGTCGCTGTACCGAAATCGGTCTCGGCGTCACTGTCCAGCGGGATGAGTACTGTGCCCCCTCTGGTGCTGAGCAAGGCGAGTGCCCGTGCGGTGAACATGGTGGTCAGCTCGGATTGCAGCTTGTGCAGTGTGCGGCGGGCGATGCCGTTGCTGTCGATGTGCGGATCGCTTTCGTTCGGATGTGCTGGAATCGAGAGTGCGACAACCTGATAGGATTCCGCGATTGGAATGCCCGTCTGTCGGGCCAGCGCCGAACTGCCGCGACCGCTCAGTAGTGCCGAGGCGAGCGTCTGCGTCGCCGTCTGGTGTTCTGGGACGACCAGCTGCTGCTGCTCGATGTAGGCATCCGTTACCGTCGTGGTGATCAGCTTCAGCAGTTCCAGGAAGAGATCGGCGGTGATCAGCACTACAGCGATATCGCCGTCCTCGGCGGGCGTGGTGACCAGGCCGAAAACGACACGTAGCCCCTCGTGGCAGGTGCGCAGGATGACGCTCAGTGCGACACCCTCGCGTGCCCACCGGCTCGTGAGAGCACGTACCACCTCGAGCTTTTCATCGCCCAGCACAGTACGCTGGTCCAGTATCTCGGCCGTGAGTTTCAGGAAAGCGTGGGTGAGGTCGGTAATATCCCGGCGCAATTGCGTGCGGGGCACCGTCGAGGCAGAGGATGCGCAATGCTCGAAGCACCCGGCCATCCGCGTGGCCACGTGATCGGTGTCCTGCAAGGACACCGACACAGGCTGTCCGCCGATTTCCAGTACCGATTCCTTTGAGCCGGTAGACAGTTCCACGGCGGAGTAAGTCATGACGAATTCGCTCCAATGCCACACCAGGCGCGAGTAATGCCGCCCGAGCCGATCGGCTCACTATACGAAAGAGCGGATAGTGTGGCGAGCGATCAGCGAGAATTATTGCTAGTCAAGCATGTCAGGCCACGGACATGGCATATCCGCGCCCGCTGGAGTGCTTCGGCATGCTCTCGCGCGCTAGATGATTTTCTCTGGACTACTCGTCGTCGAGTCCAGCCGAGAGGTACGCGGCGGCTGCCAGCCACTGCCTGCATTGCGGGCCGTGTACCTCATGGGTGTAGAGGATATCGCGAGCCTGACGATAAGTGAGCCCGTGTGGTTCCACCCCGCAATCGGACAAGCAGGAACCGGAGGCCGGATACCGATGCCGGGCTGCGGTCTCGACATTGTCCATGACGGTAACCCGGTGGAGAGTGCGGAATGGCTGGATCACTCGACTGCCCTTGCGTCTAGCATGCGACGGAGATGCTGATGTGATGGTGTGTGGGTGCGAGCTCCCGCACACCTCTATGATTTCGGAGATTCTATGTCTTCGTCACTTGCAGATGCAAGTACATTTGCACGAACTTTTGGCGTGGAAGCGGCCATGGTCATCGGTCTCGGCACGATGGCTGTCGCTGTGCCGCTTCCACTTCAGTGGTTCATGGTTTACGGGCAACGGCGCCATAGGCGGAAATCGGCCGAACCTCGCCTACTTCGGTCTTCTCCGGCTGCCATTGCGTGATGGATACGAAACCGGGGTTCACCAACTCCAATCCATCGAAGACAGCTTCGATCTGGGCTTGGGGGCGAGGTACATAAGGAGCGCCGCCGGTGCCCGTGTAGTTCTCGCACAGGGTGACGTAGGCCTGGCTGTCGTCGGTGCCGTCCCACATCACCAAAAAGCTCCCCGCGGGCACAGAATCCAGGACTGTGCGCACAATTCGCAGAAGGTCTTCATAGGTCTTGGCATGACCGAGAACGCCCATGAACATCACGCCGATCGGCTGGTTGAAGTTCAGGAAGTTCTTGGCGTCGGCGATGATTCGCTCGGGATCGTGGTAGTCGGCATCGATGTAGGTGGTGACGCCTTCCGGTGTCGTGCTGGTGAGTAGCGCCCGTGCGTGTGTGAGCACCAGTGGGTCGTTGTCCACATAGACGATCTTGCATTCGGGCGCGACGCTCTGGGCGACCTCATGGGTGTTCTGCATGGTGGGCAGGCCGGTTCCGATGTCGAGGAACTGGCGAATGCCCTGTTCGCCTGCGAGATAGCGCACCGCGCGGATGAGGAACTGACGGGACTGCACCGCCATGGTGGTGATGTCCGGGTCGACTTCGATGCCCGCGTCACCTGCTGCGCGGTCGACCTCGTAGTAGTCTTTGCCGCCCATCCAGTAGTTCCAGATCCGCGCGGAGTGCGGTATGTCCGTCCGGATGAGCGGGCTGTTGTCGTCGGGCATGGCTGGACTCCTTGAACTCCTCGGTAAAGCGATGTCCGTGGCGCTGTCGTGCGGGGCGCTGTGGGTTCCGCACACGGCTGGTGCGTTTGATGGTGCATCGTGACAGTACAAGATCCGGATTCGGCGGGTAAACGGGAACGATCGGCTGATCACGATGTTCGCGCGGTGTCGCAGTCATGTCTCCGATGGCTGCGCGATCGGGTCTCGTTTTACCGGACCTCTGGCTGGAAGTATCGGGCTCGTAAGGGTGGACTTCGTGCTATCGTCCTGTGTTAGTGCAAATGCAAGAACATTTGAACGTGCATATGCACAAACTGATTCGCCCAACTGCGGTAAGCGAGGAGTGAGAAGATGCCGGGTACATCCACCGACAAGGTCGTCGGAGCGTGGCGCAAGAGTTCCTTCAGCAATCCGAGCGGGAACTGTGTAGAGATAGCTGAAGCGTCGAATAATCAAGTAGCAGTGCGCAATTCGCGCGACCCAGAGGGGGGTGTCCTGTTCTATACACGCCCGGAGATCGACGCTTTCGTCCGCGGCGCGAAGGCCGGAGAGTTCGACTACCTGACCAACTGAGCGATAATATCAGTGGTCGATGCGGTGTGTTCTACAGTAGGCAACTGTGACACACTGTAGGTAACCCCGGAGTATCGGAGACCAACTCGATGATCGCTGAACCCGACGACGATGGTCGCGTGAAATCCGTTGTCGCGGAACGTGGTCCGACAGTGCTGCGCATTGCATTGGGCGGCCAGCTGCGCAAGCTTCGAGAGAAGCGGGGTATCACCCGTGAAGCCGCGGGTGATGCAATCCGGGGCTCGCACGCCAAGATCAGTCGTCTCGAGTTGGGGCGCACGGGTTTCAAGGAACGTGACATCCGCGACCTGCTGACCCTGTACGGCGTGCACGATCCAGGGGAGCGCGAGTCGTTCGTCGAGTTGGCCAGGCAGGCCAACGAGCCGGGATGGTGGCATCGTTATAACGATCTGCTACCGCAATGGTTCGGCACCTATCTCGGTCTGGAACAGGCCGCGAGCAAGATCCGCACCTATGAGGGGCATCTTGTTCCCGGTCTGCTGCAAACGCCTGAATACGCAAGGGCGGTCGTGTCGCTCGGGTACGAGGACGCTGATACGGATCGGCGGGTCGCGGTGCGGAAACGTAGACAGGAGATCCTGTTCCGATCGGACCCACCTGTGGTTTGGGCGGTGATCGATGAGGCCGTATTGCACCGGCCGGTCGGCGGTGAGCAGGTGCACAAGGATCAAATTCTGCATCTGATGGCGCTCGCTGAATTGTCGAACGTAACGATTCAGGTGCTGCCTTACGCCGCAGGCGGACACGCGGCAGCGGGCAGCTCCTTCAGTATTCTCCGCTTCGCGGAGCCGGAGTTGCCGGACATCGTCTATCTGGAACACCTGACCAGTGCGCTGTACCTCGAACGGCGGCAAGATCTGGCGCTGTATCTGTCGGTCATGGATCGGCTCAGCGTCCAGGCTGAATGTCCGGAGAAATCGATCGAGATCATGGAGAAGTACGCCACAGGGCGTTGATGTCGCTATACCGCACCGAAGCCTGGTATGAAGCGGCGTATGCCGCGGGCGATAGGGCGCGTGGCACATGCCGTTTCAGCTGGTTTGCCGGGCATCTGACCTGTCTTATTGCCTGATGAAGCTCGAAGCGATTCGCCAGAAAGTCGCGGGATGTAAAGCCTGGAGATCCCAGTCATCGACCATCGCATGCGCGATGGTAACGATTCGTTCTATATCGAAATCGTGCCGTGTTGCCGCGCCGGTGGATTCCACGGCATCGATGACATAGGCCACCGCGGTCTCTCGGGAGAAGGTGGTATTCATGTGGCCGCTCCGGACTGACGGTGTGCTCATATTTCTACCGTTCGCTGGCTGATGGGCCAGCGTGCGCCGGTTGCTCCGAACCGGCCGCCGACATGTGGTTGTTCCATTCGAACATCTCTGCTGTGTGGCGGTGGCAAGCTTATGGCGAATTCGGCCTCTGCTCGCCCACGCGGCCTCCTTTGGTCTTCCGCTGCGTAGCGTTACGGGACTGAGTTTATGCCGTTGCGCCTTTCATATGCAAGTACATCTGCACGGTCGATTGCACTTGCGCAGTATGCATTTCGTGTATGTAAGTTCGCGAACAGGTTGCGCGCAGTAGCGGATCATTCGCGGCCGAAGAGCACATCTGTGCTGTAGTCGATCTGGGTACCAGGTTCGACGAATTGATCCGTCGCGGCCCGCCAGGCAAGGAAGTGCTCGCTGAAACGGTGTGCTTCCGCCGCTTCGTCATCGATGTAGAGCTGATAGAGGAAGAATCGGTGCGGATCCACCCGGTCGGCGCAGATGTCGAAGCGAAGACAGCCAGGCTCGGTTTGTATGGAAGCATCGGCGCTGCGGGATACGGCCGCGAGAAACGCTGCGCGGGAGCCAGGGCGGATCTTCATCGAAACGATACGGCTGAACACAGATATTCTCCCATCATGACTATTGATGCCGATCGGTGTAGGGGCGGGACCAGCTGAACTCAGCTGGTCAGTTGCGCAATTGCCCGGTCGACCGGAGTTCTTCCCGAAGCAAGTTCGAGCGTCATCCCACAGGTCTTGGTGGCGAGCAGTAATCCGGCCAGAACAGCTGCCACATCGGCCCGAGGGATCTCGGCTCGACCGATCGGCGGTGGGCCGAGCCTCACTTGTCCGGTGCCGGAAGAGTCGGTCAGCCGGCCCGGTCGTAGGATCGTCCAATCCAGATCCCGTTCTCGGAGATCGGTTTCAGCCTGGGTCTTCGCGTCGATATAAGCCGTCCATCCTTCGCCCTTGTCCGGCTCGGGGCGTCGGCACGCGCCCATCGTGGATATCTGCAGGAAACGGCGCAGCCCCGTCCGCTCCGCTGCCTCGGCCAGTCGCACCGAGCCGCCCAGATCCACAGTGTATTTGCGTTCCACGCCGCTACCCGGACCTGCTCCTGCGGCGAAGAATGCCGCTCGGCAACCTCTTACCACCTCCGCCAGTTCGTCGTCGCCGACTTCGGTCAGATCGCACAACACTGGTTCGGCCCCGGTACTGCGTACGGCGGTGGCATGCTCAGGATTGCGGATGAGCGCGGCGACCTCGTGGCCGTCCGCGGTGAGCAACCGGGCGAGCAGCAACGCGATCTTGCCGTGTCCGCCTGCGATGACGATGCGCATGAATTGTTCCTTTCGGCAGGGGCGGCACTCGCGCTCAGCGCTCGGGGCCGTCGGGATTGCAGCCTGCTTCTACTGTGGCGGGGTAGCCGACCGCAGGCCGCCATGGCTCCAGATTCCAGCTCGGTTTGTTCGGCTGAACTAGTCGAGCCCATACCCAGTGGCAGATGAACTGGTCACGCATGCCGGGCGTGTCTGCGTTCGCCGACTGGGCCAGGATCTCCTGCCATGCTCGCTCCGCCGAGCCAGGGAACATGGTCTGTCGTCCGGTTTGGGTGGGAAACACCAATAGTCTGGGGCCGCCTATCGTGTCCATCCACTTAACGTGGTCGATCAACGGCAGCCCCGCATAGGGGTCGACGGCAGATGCGGTGCTCGGCGGGAGCGAGTTCGCGGCCGGTGGATCGGGGATGGTGCCTTTGGTCGTCGTCGCGCCTGTCATGGACCTGGAATCAGCGCAGCCACAGGTCATCGCCAGCGACAACAAGCCGACAGACAGCAGGGTGGTGGCGCGTCGTCGGGTACTGAGGCGATCCGGATGCCGCTGCGCCACGGTCGAACCTCCTGCGCTCTCCTCGGCATCGCTTTCTGACATGCTCTCCCGAGCCTAGCGAGCCTGCGCTGCCCCTGCGAGAGTGCCAAGAGTGGATGGCCTGGCCCGGCCGAGACGATGAGTCATCGGGAGCAGTGTTGTATCGGCGTGTTTGCGGTATAGCGGTGTAGCGTAGGCGTCCGGTGAGCATCATTGTGGCGGTGATCGGATACCGGTGGGATAACCATCCGGCTGGAGGGACGATCACATCGAGTTCGAGCGCCCGGCGAGTGCTGATCGTGTGACGGCGCCGGGAGGTATCCGGTAACGCGGTATGCCAGGAATCCCGATCGCTGCCGCGACCGAATCCCTCTTCGGCCATTGTTCGTATGCCCAGATCCGGTGAGGTCTCCGTCCGGCATCATTACGGCTTCGACACAGCGAGCCGGTCTGGGGAGAGTGACGCCGAATCCGCGAAAGAGGCTTATGACCAATATCACGAACACTGCGTCCGAGCAGGCAATGGCGCTGGTAGGACGGCATTACCGCTTGAGCGACCACTACGAGGTGGGTCGAGAGAAGGTCCGGGAGTTCGCGCGAGCGTTGCAGGACGGTCACCCTGCGCACTGGCATGAAGGCGCCGCCGCGGAGCTGGGCTTCGCTGGGCTGGTCGCGCCGTTGACCTTTTCTTCGATCATGCTCATGGTGATGCAGCGCAGGCTATTCGAATCTGTACTCACCGGTTATGACCTCGGACAAATGCTGCAGATCGAGCAGGCCATCGAAGCGCACCGGCCGATGATCGTGGGTGATCAGGTGCGGTGCGACTGCTATTTCGAGTCGTTCCGGCAGTTCGGGGACAAGGATTTCCTGGTCACCAAGAATGTACTCAGCAACCAGCACAAAGAGGTGTTGCAGACCGCTTACAGCACCGTAGTGGCGCAGACCGGGGCGGATCTCGAAGCCCACTTGCGTGATGTAATCGGAGGTGTGGTCATGACCGGGCAGTCGGCTACCGACCGATTGAGTACGGCCGTGACGCGGACAACCGACGAGGATACCGGTGTGGTCGAATGCTTCGAGGAACCCGCACAGCACGACACGTCCGATGGGGCGCAGCGGCCGTGGACGGCTCCCGCTTTCGAGGAGTTGTCCGTCGGTATGGAGCTCATCCCGCACTCGGTGCTGCTCTCGCGCGGTGATCTGGTGAACTATGCCGGTGTATCCGGCGATTCGAATCCAATCCATTTCAGCGATGTCGTTGCGCGTAGCGCGGGCTTGCCCGATGTCGTCTCACACGGGTTGTTGACAATGGGGCTCGGAGCCGGGTACCTCACCTCGTGGTTGGGTAATCCGGTCGCTGTGACGAAGTACAAGGTTCGGTTCGCCGGTTTTGCCCCGGTTCCGGCAACGGAGGCGGGCGCGATCGAATTCCGTGGCCGGGTCAAGACGTTGGATCTCGCCCGCCGGGCCGCCACTATTGCGCTGACGGCGACCTGTGCAGGTCGAAAGCTTTTCGGTCGTGCGACTGCGGAGGTGCTGCTGCGCTGAATCACACTGCGGTTCCGCAGGCAGTGCGCCGTGCGCGATATTCGGAGCGGAGCGTATCGAGTGGGTGTCGGTACGGATCACCACGATGAGCTTGCGGATGTGCTTACACCTGTGAGTACCCCTCGGTCCGGTCGCATCGGAGCTGGAGTGCGGGGCAATGCCCATGCGAAACTCAATATATGCATGCTTCGGTAAAGCGGTTCGAAAACGAATGCGTCACTCCTGGAATGACTCCGGCCATCGAAGGCGGTCCTACGGTCTTAAGGATGATTCTCGGGGGGCGGATGCGTAGACTGCGCGAGGCGTGCGGTATCTCACTCGAGGAAGCGGGTGAGGCGATTCGCGGTTCGCATTCGAAGATCAGCAGGTTGGAACTGGGGCGGACCGGTTTCCGGCAGCGGGATCTGGTCGATTTGCTCGCACTGTATGGAGTCACTGACGAAGACGAGTGCGCCGAGTTCAAGCGACTGGCCACACAGGCGAACACATCAGGATGGTGGCATCACGACTCCGACTGGTTGCCGAAATGGTTCGACACCTATCTCGGGCTGGAGCAGGCGGCACAGTTGATCCGCTGCTACGAGCCACGCGTGATACCTGAGTTGCTACAGACCCCTGACTACGCTCGTGCGTTGCTTGTTCTTGCCCATCCCCACGAGGCAGCGGATTCGATCGACCGGCGTGTCGCTCTGCGGATGCGTCGTCAAGAGATCTTGAACAGACTCAACCCGCCCCAGTTGTGGCTGATCGTGGAAGAGGCGGCGCTACGCCGCCGGATCGGTGGATCACAGGTGTGGCTCGCTCAGCTGGAGCATCTGCTACAGGCCGTGACTGCGCCGAACATCGCTGTGCAGGTGCTCGCCGACCATGTCGGCGGGCCAGCGCTCGCCGATGGCGCGTTCACCATGTTGCGCTTCGCGGAGCCGGACCTGCCCGATATCGTCTATCTGCAACAGCTCACCGGCGCGCTGTATCTGGATAAAAATACTGATCTCGCCGCCTACCGTACGGTCGCGAATCTGCTTTCTGTACACGCCGCACCCCCCGAGTACACCCCAGAACTCGTCGCCGCGCTGCGCCGACGCCAGCCAGAGACTATGGACCAGCCGACGAACCCCGCCTGAACCCCAGGTCACAGGCGAGGTCGCAACGCTGACCACAGCCGCGCTGCTCGGCATCTCGGTCCACGTGTGCACGGCTCCCGCGTACCGCCATAACTCCAGCCCGTGGTGTCCGCGACAGGGAACTCGCTGGATCGCCAGGGCGGCATCAGGTATCAGATGTCGCGGCCGAGATGGGATCAGACCGGAAAGAGGCTGTGCTTGCGCGGGTTGGGCTCGGTGCTCGCCTCTTTTTCGCGCAGCAGACGCAATGCGTGGCGAATCTCCAACCTGGTGCGCGAGGGTTCGATCACCGCGTCGATGTAGCCGCGCTCGGCGGCGATCCATGGGGTGGCGACAGTGGCATTGTAGTTGTCGATCATGGTGTCTCGGACAGTCGCCCGCTGCTCGGGCGGTACTTGGGCGAGCTGGCGCTTGCCGACGATGCTGACCGCGCTTTCCGCGCCCATCACGGCGATGCGCGCCGTAGGCCAGGCCAAGCTGATATCCGCGCCGAGCTGCTTGCAACCCATCACCGCGTAGCCACCACCGTATGCCTTGCGTACCACGACTGTCACGATCGGGACGGTCGCCTCGATCACCGCGCGGAAGAATCGCCCGCCGCGTTTGATCACCCCGCTGCGCTCCTCTTCGACGCCGGGCAATACGCCAGGGGTATCCACCACGAAGATCAGCGGCAATCCGAAGGCATCGCACAACCGGATGAAATGTGTCGCCTTATCGGAGCATTTCGCGTCGATGGCGCCGCCGAGGACTGTGGGCTGGTTTGCGATCACGCCGACACTGCGTCCGTCCACCCTGGTGAAACCAGTGATCATGTTTTGCGCGGTGGCTGCGCTGACCTCGTGGAAGTCCCCGTCGTCGAACAGGCGCAGCAGGATATCGTGCATGTCGTAGCCCTGGCGATCGGAATCCGGAATGATCGAGTCCAGATCCAGATCGTGCTGGGTGATCTCGGGTTCGAGACCCGGATTGACGACCGGTCCGCGTTCCAGACAGCTGGAGGGCAGATAGCTCAGGTATTCCCTGGCCCAGTCGAACGCGTCCTGCTCGGTAGCTGCCACATGGTGAATAGTGCCGTTGGCTGCCTGCACCTGCGCGCCGCCGAGTTCCTCCGCGGTCACTTCCTCACCGGTGACTTCTCTGATCACATCGGGGCCGGTGACGAACATGTACGACTTCTCGGTCGCGATCAGGATATCGGTGTTGACCGGCCCATAGACCGAACCCGCCGCACATTTGCCGAGCATGATCGATACCTGCGGCACGAAGCCGGACAGCTGTTCCTGGCGACGGCACATCAGCGCATACCAGGCCAGGGAGGTAACCGCATCCTGGATCCGAGCGCCGCCGGAGTCGTTGATCGTCACCACAGGGCAGGCGTTGGCGGTGGCGAAATCCATTGCTTTGGCGACTTTGCGGCCGAACATCTCACCGACCGAACCACCGAAGACGGTTTGATCGTGCGCGATCACCACGACAGGTCTGCCGTCGATCCGGCCACGGCCAGTGACCACGCCATCGCCGTACATAGCTCCAGGTGTACCCGGCTGACGTACCAAGGCTCCGATCTCCACGAAACTGCCCGGATCGAGCAATGCGCGTACTCTTTGCCGCGCACTCGGAATGCCCTTGCTCTTGCGTTTCGCGATGCCGGATTCACCAGCTGGTTCTTCTGCCAGCTCCAGGATACCCCGCAGCTCATCCAGCTTTTCTCGCGTACCGCTCATATTTGGTGTAGCCCTTCGAACTCATCGCGTTGCCCTGCGGCACGCGGCGCCCGATGCTAACGGTGTTGCGACCCACTGCACAGATATTCGGCAGATCCATGAGGCAGCTCACAGATTGCTGAGCTGTCGTACGGGAGTGGGGCCTGCGCTGTTAGGGGTTTCTATCCGGGTGCCATCACATGCCGAACACACCCATGATGCAGGACACAACTGCGGACTATATACCCGGCGGGGTATATTCGGGCCATCTTATATACCCAGGGGGGTATACAGGAGGTAATAAATGCCGAACGAACATGTGGTAGCCAGTGCGGAGGCGTGGCGATGACCGAGACAACAGTTGCCGAGCATTCGGACGATGCGATGCGAGCGTACAAACGGGGTTGGTTGGCCGCTCTGGGATCCGCGATGGCGGGAAACGTCCGCGTCGTGTTCGGGGTGTGGCTGTTGGTGCTGGTCGCGCTCGGTGCCGCAGCGCCGAACGTGTTCACCTCGTTGGCCGGCGCCGGATGGCAGGCCAACGGTTCGGAATCGGTCCGGGTGCGTGAGCTGGCGCAGCAGCACTTCGGTGGCGATTCCTCGGCTGCGGTTCACATCGTGGTGCATTCCGACATCGCCACTGTCGACAGTCCACAGGTGCGGCAGACGATGGATCGGATCGTTGCGGAACTGGCGGGTGACCAGCGATTCGGGAGTGTCGTCCGGCCGCAATCAGGAATGACGATCAGCCGGGATGGGCACACCGGCATCATGATCGTCGGTGCGGATGCTTCCACCGACGACATGGTCGCAGCGGTCGATGAGCACAAGCAAGCCCTGACCGCATTGTCCGGTGAGGGAGTCGAGGTCTATCCGACCGGGGCGTCCGCGTTGTGGAGCGATTTCAACAAAGCCAACCACGACGCGATGATCAAGGCCGAGTTGTTCTCCTGGCCGGTGACGCTGGCGATCATGGTGTTGGCGTTCGGATCGCTGGTCGCGGCCGGACTACCATTGTTGCTCACGGTTGCAGGCTTGGTGGCCTCCGCGGGTGGGCTGGTATTGCTCAACCACATCACTCCGATCTCGGTATGGGCGATGAATTTCGCGATGATGTTCGCACTCGCGCTCGGCATCGACTACGCGCTGTTCCTTGTCGCTCGTTTCCGGGACGCGCTCGGCAAAACGGTCGATTCCGGCCAAGCGGTCGCCGAGACGATGAACACGGCGGGAAAGGCTGTTCTGCTGTCCGGGTTGACGGTGTTGGTCAGTCTGTCGGCTGTGCTGTTGGTCCCGGCACCCGCGGTGCGCACGATGGCTGTCGGGATCATGCTTGCGGTGCTGTTCGTCCTGGCTGCCACCCTCACGTTGTTACCTGCGGCGCTGGGAGCGCTCGCGGATAAGATCAACGCTGGTGCTCTGCCTTATGCGAAACGGCAGCAGCACCGATCACCGAGCTTCGCCAAGTGGGGCCACATGTTGCATGAGCGGCCATGGCCGTTCGCGATCGGTGGGTTGGTGCTGCTGATCGCGTTGTCGATCCCGGTGCTCGGGCTGAAAGTCGCGATGCCCTCGATTCACGTCGTGCCCGCCGATGCACCGGTACGTCAGGGATACGAACTCATCCAGCGGCAGATGGGCATGGGCGCGCCGGGTGCGCTACAGATCATCGTGCCCGCTACCGAAGCCGATCATGCGGCGAGGGTCGCCGCTGCGACCGAAGAAGTCGCCATGGTCACCCCGCCGCGGCTGGCCTCCGATGATTCCGGGCTGGCGATGATCCGGGTGCTCCCTGCTGTCGACCCATCCGATACGCGAATGGAGGATATTCTGGATCGGCTACGGCACAGCCTCCCCAGCAACGCGATTGTCGGCGGAGCGCCTACGGAAAATCTCGATCTACAGCGTGCGCTCAACGAGTATTTGCCGGTGATCGTCGGAGTGATCCTTATCCTCGGATTCCTCTTGCTGCTGCTCGCGTTGCAGGCTCCGCTGATCGCGGCGCTCGGCACCATGGTCAGTCTGCTGTCGACGGCGGCGGCATTCGGGACGGCGAAACTGATCTTTCAGGATGGACATGGTGCCGCTTTGCTCGGGTTCACCCCGCAGGGATTTCTCGATGGCTGGGGACCGGTGTTCTTCTTCGCGATGATCTTCGCGATCGCCATGGATTACACCGTGTTCTTGTTGGCCACCACAAAGGAACACTATGAGCGGTCAGGGGATCCCGATGTTGCGCACATCGAGGGCCTTGCCCATTCCGGCCGGGTGATCCTCGCCGCTGCGGCGGTCATGGTGGCGGTGTTCTTCACCTTCGCCCTTGCCGATCCGCTGCCGCCCAAGGAGATGGGAATCATCCTCGGAGTGGCGGTGCTACTCGACGCGGTCATCGTTCGATTGGTATTGCTGCCGGTCATGCTGCGACTCACCGGACGCAACGGTTGGTGGTCACCGAACTGGCTGCGCAAGATCTTGCCTGCCATCGATTTCTCGCACCACTGACGACCATGCCGTCGAAAACCCGAGTCCCCGAAATATCCCGGACTGATCTCGCTGATACCTACAGAAGTCAGTGGGCCTCGAAGAAAAGACGGACGCTGTTATGCCTGAACCAATTCGACGCAACGGCTGGCCGACAGGACGTCTCGTACCGCTGCTGGCCGGTGCGTTCGTGCTGACCGGTACGGCACTCGCCGCGACGTTGTCACCTTGGTGGCTGATCTTGACAACGCTTGTCGGAGCGAACCTATTGCTCTACAGCGCTGTGGGATGGTGCCCGGTCACCCTGCTGTTGCAGCGCATCGGTACTGTGCGCGCCGATGCGACCTATCAATGACAGGCCTGCCATTGATAGGGAAATGCGTACTGCTCCCAGCATACCCGGCCGGGTATGCTGGGAGCAGTACGCGAGAAAGGAACAGCGTCATGGTCAGCGACGAAGACAGCATTGCTCTGGTTCTCAACAGGCTGCGCCGTGCGCACGGACAACTCGCTGGTGTGATCACCATGATCGAACAAGGTCGCGACTGTAAAGACGTCGTCACCCAGCTCGCGGCCGTGTCGCGGGCGTTGGATCGTGCTGGCTTCAAGATCGTTGCCAGTGGCCTGCGCGAGTGCCTCACCGGATCCGCCGAGAGCTCGAACCCGATCACTATCGACGAGCTGGAGAAACTGTTCCTCGCCCTCGCCTGATCACCTCGGTATCCAGGGAAGGGTCGCCGTGAGATCGCGAACCACCGTCGACGAGCCGGTGAAGTGAGCTGAGTTGACCCGCCCGTTACCCTGAGCACGGTACGGAGTGCTTCGGTGGAGTTCAGCAGGGCAGCACGGCGATCGTCAACTGTCGCAGCCGGTCCGGATCAGCGATCACCTCGTATTCGATGATCCGGTCGCCGTGTATGGTGATTCTGAGAGCTAGCAGCGGCTTGCCGTGCGGCGCAACCAGAATGCCGACACTATCGTTCACTATCGCCAGCGTTGCCGACCGCGAGCTTCGGCGCAGCAAAACGGCTTCTGCGGCCATAGTGGTCGCGCCGCGTGCTGTCATCGCCGGTCCGGCAGGGAGTGCGGCTGGATCGACCGTCCGGAGCACATCGGGAGCTAGGACGGATAGCAATCCTTGTGCCGCTGTGTGGCGAGTTCGGCAGGAGGCGCGGCCGGTCACCTTTCTGCTTCGTGATCCGTCATCGATGTGAGGGATTCCCACAGCGCCCGGGTGATCGTGTTGCGGCTTCCCTTGCCGCCGTACCTGCACGAATTAGGCGTGACACACGGAGAAGGGTATTTCGATGGATATCGTCTATGCCATCGCAACCGTGCTAGCGGCAGGAGCCGCGCTAATGGCCACCGGTATCGATGTCTTCCGCGCCGATTGGGTCCGCACGAACATGCCACGGTACGGGATTCCAGGAACATGGCTGTCGCTATTGGGTGCGATCAAGGAAATGGGTGGAGTCGGATTACTGGTCGGTCTCGCGATTCCATACCCTGGGCAGGCTTCGACGTCGCCTCTCGGCTTTGCTCGGGTGCCGCGCCGTAGTCCGGAGGTACAGTGCGGGGAGGAGGTGGATCCGCGAACTATCCGGCGCGGATGAACTCGGCCGCCTGCTCGCCGATGAATACCGCGGGCGCCTGGGTGTGACCGCGGATGATCAGTGGCATTACCGATGCGTCGGCGACTCGAAGTCCACGTACGCCACGTACTTCCAGCCGCGTAGTGACGACGCTGGTGGGGTCGGAGCCCATACGGCAGGTGCCGACCGGGTGGTAGAGCGTATGCGCGTAAGAGTTGAGCGCCAGTTCAAGGGTGGCTTCGGGGTCGACGGGCGCCTGCGGTGGGTAGATCAGCGGACCGAGCACTGTCTTCATCGATGGTTCGGCCGCGATGCCTGCGCAGAGTCGTAGCCCGGCCATGACAGCGGCGCGGTCGGCGCCCGCACTGTCGGACAGGTAGCGCGGATCGATCACGGGCTTGGCGGATGGATCCTTGGCAGACAAGGTGATCCGTCCCCGGCTACGTGGCCGAAGCAGTACGGTAGCCAGGATCACGCCGTGTTCGGTCGGATCCCGCAGCGCTTCGTAATAGAACGGTGCGGGACCGAAGATGAGCTCCAGGTCGGGCAGGTCCAGATCGGGCCTGCTGCGAACGAACCCGTACGCTTCGCCGACGTTCGAGGTGAGCATGCCACGGTGGCGGATCACGTAATCCAGCAGTTGGCGTGGCTTCTCGGCGGCGAACAGTGAATCTCCTGCCACGCTGTAGCCGATGCCGGCCACCAGATGGTCTTGTAGGTTGGCTCCTACGTCGGGTGCGTGGTGACGTACTTGGATGCCGTGGCGGGTCAGCTCGTCACGGTCACCGATGCCGGAGAGCATCAACAGTTGTGGGCTGTTGACAGCGCCGCCGCACAGCACGACTTCGCGCCGCGCGGTCACTGTGCGAGTGTTGCCGCCCTGAAGGTACTCGACGCCGACGGCGCGTACACCGTCGAAGAGCACCTTCGTTGCCAGTGTCTCGGAGCGTACTGTGAGATTCGAACGGCGCAGGGCTGGCCGTAGATAGGCATCGGCAGTGCTCCAGCGTCGGCCACCGCGCTGGAGCACCATGGTCTGACTGAACCCCTCCGGCTGCGGGCGGTTGGGCGGTTCGACCTGGTAGCCTGCCTCCTCGACTGCGGCGAGATAGGCGGAGGTGAGTGCGCGCGGGCTGCGTTGATGGGAGATGTGCAACGGGCCGTCGACACCTTCGTCGGGATACTGCGCGTTCTCTACTTTCTCGATGCGCCGGAATTGCTCGACAGCAGCGGCGAAGCCCCACTCGGCACCGGCCAGCAGCGCCCATTCATCGTAGTCCGCGCGGAACCCACGTACCCACATCATGGCATTCATCGAGGACGATCCGCCGAACATCTTGCCACGAGGCCAGTAGATCTGACGGTTTTTCAGCTCCGGCTGCGGCTGCGTGACGTAGTCCCAATCGACCTCGGAGCGGAAGAGTTTCGAGAACCCAGCGGGTATGTGCGCGAACTTGTTTCTATCCGGCGGACCGGCTTCCAGCAGTGCCACCGTGGTGCCGGGATCGGCGCTGAGCCGATTGGCGACCACCGCGCCCGCTGATCCCGATCCGACGACGACATAGTCTGCGATGAGCTCATCTGATCGCACTGTTTCGCTCCGATCTGCGCCTGCTGAAGGCACAGATTACGAGGGCGCTTGTGCCGGAGGAGCGGGTTTCGGGAAACCGGAGGAACTACCGAGGTCACCGGTCGCTATGCGGACCGGTTTCGCCGAACCCGGCCGATCTCACTTCAGGAGCAGTAACGCGGCTGCCTCGATTCGATCACCGATCTCGGTGTAGGACCCGTATCCATGCCCACGCTTACCATCGCGCTCGCGTAGAGCAGTCGGCTCGCCGGTGATGTGCAGCACCAGGGAATCGCGGTCGGTGCACAGCCCGCCGAGGGGGAATCCCGCAGTCAGGCCGTGCATATCGAACGCCGCCAACGGACCGCGCAATGGACGCACCCATTCCGGTTTCTTACTGAACAGAGGATCCTCGCCCGCTGCGGCGTGCTGGTTGTAACACGCTACGTCGTTTGCAACGCCTGAGTGGGCAGGCTCATCTGGGTCTCCAGTTCCGCGGTCGTATCCGTGACCCAGGTCGGCGGCTGACGGAAGAACGGCGTCGAGGTTTCGGTCGCCAACGCCGCCGAAGAACGCCATCTCTGTCGCGTCCATATGAGCCGGCTCCGCGTGATCCCATGCGAAGACTTGGTCGGTGCGGAGCGGGCGAACGGTAGTGACAGCCGCCACCGAACACGCTGCGGAGATATCGGCGTCGTCGAGCACGATGAACGCTGATTTGCCGCCCAGTTCCTGAAACGCTTTCTTCAAGGTGGTGGCGGCACCGGTCAACACGGCGCGGCCGGTGGCAGTGGCGTCGGTAAAGCTGATCATGTCGACCTGTGGGCCTCGGTGAGTAGTGCGCCGAGCGCATGGTCGGCGGAGGTCGCGACGTTCACCACGTCGGCTGGGATGTCGGTCTCTTCGGCAATCTCGCGGCGAGCGCGGCGGCGTACCATGGAGTGTCCGGAGCGGGTTTGCGGACGACGGTATTTCCGGCCGTAAGAGCGGGACCAGCTTCGCCGAGTTGATCTGATGGGGGAAATTCCAGGGTGTGATCGCCCCGGCAACGCCGATCGGCTCTCGGAGCAGTACTCGGCGTGTCTTGATGCCTATCGGCACTGATCGAGCTAGCGGGCACGGAAAGCGCGCTTGCGTGACCAGCCGGTCCGGTCGAATGTGGTGTGCGCGGCATCGACTGCCGCGTGAGTTCGCATTCGCGGCATAGCCGAGGACATCCCCGGTCGCGGGGTTCACCGTAGAGAGGACTCCGCCTGTGCTCTCGACCAGTTTGCCATCGATCAGCAAGTGGGATCCTCCGGCAGGAATCAGACTGTTCATAGTGCGGGTGACGGCAGTCTCAGTGGAGCCTGTGACATTCGAGCCGTATGACTACGGGTTGCATGAGGACCCGTAGTCGAGTGCGAATGGTGTGTCATCGAATCCGGCGGTGTGGGGCAGACACGCGTACCGGGCGATGCTGCTCCTGGCGATGGATGATCTGCGGCACGCGCGGTTGGTATTCACGCGGTTGGTATTCAAGGGGTTCACCTCCAAGCGGGTGGCACAGTTGGAGAGCTGGATCCGGGAGCTGATGCTGTCGTATCTGGAATCGGTGCAAGAGGGGAGTGTTCGATGGGATCGAACAGTTCGTGGGTAAGTTGCCTATGGATGTGATCTCGGAGTCGATCGGGGTGCGTGCGGCCGATCGTGTGGAAATTCGCAGCTTGGCCGATCTGGTGGTGTACCGCGAGGACAGGGTGTCGAATGTCCCGCCTGCCGCTGTGCAGGCACCGATCCAGTTATGGGAATGGCGCGCCCTCTATAAGGGACTGGTGGAATACGCCGACGAAGATGGTGACGTTGGACCAGTCCGCACCGGACCGTGGCATCCGGCGAGCAAATTCCAGTGTATAAGATGTGTACTGAGCGCTCGATGCCCCAGCCACCTTTCGCGCCTATGATTTTTCTGCATTACTCGGATAAACGGAGGTATCAGCAAAAGGCGCGTTCTCGCAGCAAGGAGGTCTGCTGTGAAAACGGAGACACGGAACAGTCGGCTCGCTGACCGTATCGCCGAGCTGTACGCGGAATACGACGACATCCGCGACGCCGCGCCGAACAAGAAAATTCTCGAGCAGATCCACAAACCGAACATACGGCTCGCGCAGCTCGTCGAGACGGCTATGGTGGGCTACGCTGATCGCCCCGCTCTCGGACAGCGTGCGACAGAGCTGCGTATCGACGAAACCACTGGCCGTACCCGCCTGACGTCGCTGCCGCAGTATCACACCATCACCTACAGCCAGCTGTGGGAGCGTGTGCGCGCGGTAGCCGCCGCATGGCACGGTGCTGCGGAGAATCCGCTGCGCCCAGGTGATTTCGTAGCCACGCTCGGCTTCATCAGCAGTGATTACGCCGTCCTCGATCTGGCGTGTGCCATTGTGGGGCTGGTGGCGGTTCCGCTGCAGTCCAGTGCGCCGCGCGCACAGCTGAACGCGATCGTCGAAGAGACAGCTCCGCAGGTGCTCGCTGCCACGCCAGAGCTGCTCGACGCTGCCGTGGAGTGCGTTCTGTCGGTTCCGGTGCGGCGGCTGCTGGTCTTCGATTATCACCCTGGCGACGACGATCAACACGCAGCGTTCGACGCAGCGTGCGAACGGCTGGCCGCCGCGGGTAGTCCGGTGCTCGTCGAAACGTTCGACGATCTGCTCGTGCGAGGAAGGGGGCTGCCGCCTGCGCCGTTGTATGTCGCCGAGCCGGACGAGGACCCTTTGGCGTTGGTGATCTATACCTCGGGAAGTACAGGAAGACCCAAGGGCGCGATGCACTCCGAGCGGATGGTCACCACAGGTTGGCAGTCGGTTCTCGTGGAGTGGCAGGACCGGCCGGAGATCGCTGTGATCTGCCTCGACTACTTGCCGATGAGTCATGTCGCCGGCCGTAGGTTGTTGACCAGTGTGCTCGCTCGTGGCGGCACCGCATACTTCCCCGCCAAAAGCGATATGTCGACGCTTTTCGACGACATCGCACTAGTCCGGCCGACCCAAGTGCTTTTTGTTCCGCGGGTGTGTGACATGGTCTTTCAGCGTTTCCAGAGCGAGATGAGTCGGCGTGGCGGGCCAGGTGTCGATCAGGTCACGCTGGAAGAGGACGTGAAAGCCGAACTACGTGAGCATTTCCTCGGCGGACGCTGCGCTCTCGTGGCGTGTGGAAGCGCCCCATTGTCGGCGGAAATGAAGTCCTTCATGGAGTCGGTACTCGATCTGGAGCTGCACGACGGTTACGGGTCTACCGAGACCGGCGGGGGGATCATGGTCGACAACTGGTTGAGGCGACCGCCGGTGCTCGACTACAAGCTCGTCGATGTCCCTGAGCTGGGCTACTTCCAGACCGACCGGCCACACCCACGCGGTGAGCTTCTGGTGAAGAGCACCAATATTTTTCCCGGCTATTACAAGCGGGCCGAGGCCACCGCTGAAGTCTTCGACGCTGACGGTTTCTATCGGACCGGCGATATCGTCGCCGAGTTCGCACCGGACCATCTGGTCTATGTCGATAGGCGCAATAATGTGCTGAAGCTATCCCAAGGTGAGTTCGTCGCGGTCGCCCATCTGGAAGCCATATACGCGACCAGCCCGCTGATCCGGCAGATCTTTGTCTACGGCAGTAGTGAACGCGCCTATCTGCTCGCCGTGATCGTGCCGACCGAGGTCGCGCTGACCGGTGGGACTCCCACCGAGGTGAAAGCAGCGCTGAGCGAGTCGCTGCAACAGTTGGCCAAGGACGCGGGGCTGCGTCCCTACGAGATTCCGCGCGACTTTCTGATCGAGACGGAACCGTTCACCACCGGCAGCGGATTGTTGAGCGGCATCGGCAAGTTGTTGCGGCCCAAACTCAAAGAGCGTTATGAGTCGCGCCTGCAACAGCTGTATACCGAACTGGCGGCTGAGCAGGCGAATGAACTGCTACATCTGCATCGTGCCGCAGCCGATCGGCCGGTGCTGGAGACGGTGAGCCGGGCCACGAAGTCCCTGTTGGGACGCTCCGATGCTGATCTACGCCCCGATGCGCATTTTACCGAGTTCGGTGGAGATTCTCTTTCGGCGCTGTCGTTGTCGAACTTGCTGCATGAGCTCTTCGGGGTCGAGGTCCCGGTGTCGGTGCTGATCAGCCCGGCCAACAGTCTGCGCGATGTGGCGGATTACATTGCGGCCGAGCGTGCGTCGGTCAGGCAGCGAGCCACGTTCGCCGCCGTGCACAGCAACGGGTCGCAGATCCGTGCCGCCGATCTCACCCTGGACAAGTTCCTCGACGCTCGCATTCTTGCTGAGGCACCCACACTGCCTCATGCCACCACCACCGTACGTACGGTACTGCTCACCGGCGCGAACGGCTATCTCGGCCGTTTCTTGTGCCTGGAGTGGCTGCGGCGGCTGCACGACACCGGCGGCACGCTCATCTGCCTGGTCCGGGGCACTGACGCGACCGGAGCGAGGCAGCGCCTCATAGCTGCTTTCGACAGCGGTGATAAAGCGTTGATCCGGCAATTCCAGGAGCTGGCCGACGAGCATCTCGAGGTGATATCCGGCGATATCGAGGAGCCGGAACTGGGGTTGGACGAGGCGACATGGGAACGGCTGGCCGAGCGCGTGGATATGATCGTGCACCCGGCGGCGTTGGTCAATCACGTCCTGCCGTACCGGCAATTGTTCGGGCCCAATGTGGTAGGCACTGCGGAGCTGATCCGGCTGGCCGTCACGAATCGTCTGAAGCCGTTCGTCTATTTGTCGACCGTCGGAGTAGCCGCAGGGGTTGATCTGAGCGTTTTCACCGAGGATGGGGACATTCGTGAGATCAGCCCGGTACGTGCCATAGACGACAGCTATGCCAATGGCTACGGCAACAGCAAATGGGCAGGCGAGGTGCTGCTGCGCGAAGCCAACGAGCTGTGTGGTCTGCCCGTAGTGGTGTTCCGTTCGGACATGATTCTTGCCGATAGCCGCTACACCGGCCAGCTCAACGTACCGGACGTGTTCACCCGGTTGCTGCTGAGCTTGCTCGCCACGGGGATCGCACCATTCTCTTTCTACCCGACCGACGCCGAGGGCAATCGGGTGCGCGCCCATTACGACGGCCTGCCTGTCGACTTCACCGCGGCGGCGATCACCGCCATGGGCGCCACCGCGGCCGACTCGCCGAGCTACCGGAGTTTCGACGTGCTCAACCCGCACGATGACGATCGCTCCCTCGACCAGTTCGTCGACTGGTTGATTGCCGCGGGCTATCGAATCGAACGGATCACCGACTACGATCAGTGGTTCACCCGTTTCGAGACAGCGCTGCGGGCACTGCCACTGCAGCAGCGCCGAGCGTCCCTGCTGCCCTTGCTACAGGTTTACCGCCACCCTGTCCCCGCGGTACGCGGCTCCGTGCTTCCGGCAGAGAAATTCCGCTCGGCTGTCCAGGCCGCGAAGATCGGTGCCGACCAAGATATTCCGCAGATATCCCGCGGTCTCATCGAGAAATATGCCACTGATCTGAAAGCGCTCGACCTGCTGTAAGTAGGTGCGGCATGGTAGCCGCAGGTGCGTTTGCGTCGGGTTATCTGGGTGAGTTGACCCAGATCGTGTCGTTCGACCTGGTCAAGGTTCTGTGCTGGGTGCGATGCGGTGGCGGGGGTTGTTGGTGTGCGCACCGTGCTCGCAGCACCAC
>NZ_JBWSOR010000041.1:0-33897 GCF_056629435.1 Nocardia sp. TBRC8007
ACTCGACTTCGGTTGATTTTGTATATCCGTAAGTACTCAAATGCGTATATCCGTAAGTACTCAAATGCGTTGTGCGCATCGGGTTCCCGGATATCGCATACAGCGGATCGTGCATGACGATCTGCTGTATGCGATATCACAGCATGGAGGAAAGGGCGTCGGCTCTTTTTAGTACGACAGTTGTATTTCGTGATCAGGGTGTTTGGCCTGCTGCTCGTCGGTAGTGACTGGTTCGGGTTTGGTGTTGGTGGCCTCGTCGCCACATCGATCATCCGTGGGTGTGCCCGGACAGCTTGCCCAGCAACCAGCCTGCCCAGCAACGTGCACGACATGAGGGCAGCCGACCATGTCAACGCCCGGCTACGCTGCCAGAGCGAACAAGCGAAGGCTCAGTTCGAGCTCTGGACGTGTTGCACCGAAAGAAAGCAGTCTAGATCCTTCGCCCGGCGAGCTGGGACCGCCACCGAATGCGGATATGAGTAATTACTCTCTTATGTGCCGAGTAGAGAACTGAACAGTTTGCCGAACAGCAGGCTGAGAGAAACCTCGGAAAAAGCTGCGCTCATGATTTTCACCTCCTCGTCCTTTTTGTCGGTTCGATATGGCATTGCCCATATCGTCGTCAGATGCGCCGCTAATTACGCGTTTTAATGATTGAGAATATGCTAAACGAGTCAAGCTGTGCTTCTTCTGGGGGTTTCCTGATTTTTTGCTGAGTTTGCGTGAAGAGAAACGTGAAGAGAAATTCGCATCGGCCGATTGATAGATCGTGAGGTCTGTATAAGTTTCTATTAATGGTTACGGAGAGCTGTTGAAGGTTTGGTCGGATTCGTCAACAGAATGAGATATTTTTGTTTCTCTCGCGGCGGGCGTAATTACAGAACGACGACTGGTGGGTCAAGTCAGCGCTTGATCGAGATCGCCGAGGAGGTCTTCGACGTCCTCCAGGCCTACCGAGAGGCGGACGACGCCGTCGGTGAGGCCGATGGTGGCGCGGCCTTCGGGGCCCATGGCGCGGTGGGTGGTGGTGGCCGGGTGGGTGATCAGGGTTTTGGCGTCGCCGAGATTGTTGGAGATGTCGATGACGCGCAACCGGTTCAAGGCTTCGAAAGCGCGCTTCTGGGCTTCGTCTCCGGTTGCCTTCAGCTCCAAGGTGATTACGGTGCCGCCCGCGCTCATCTGGTTGGTGGCCAGTTCGTGCTGTGGATGTGATTCCAGGAACGGATAGCGCACCCAGCTGACCGCTGGGTGGTTTTCCAGGAAGCGGGCGATCCGCAGTGCGGAGCCTGCCGAGTGGCGCACCCGCAGCGGCATGGTTTCCAGGCCTTTGAGCAGAGTCCAGGCGTTGAACGGGCTCAATGCCGGGCCGGTATGGCGCATAAGCTTTTTCACCGGCCCGTCGATGTAGTCCTTGGAGCCGAGGATGGCGCCGCCGAGTACACGGCCCTGCCCATCGATGTGCTTGGTCCCCGAGTAGACCACTACGTCGGCGCCGAGTTCGAAGCCGCGCTGCAGCAGTGGTGTGGCGAAGACGTTGTCCAGCACTACTTTCGCGCCTGCCGCATGGGCCAGCTCGCTCACCCGGCGGATGTCGGCCAGGGTCTGCATCGGATTGGCGGGCGTTTCGAAGAACACCGCCGTGGTGGGCACCGACAGGGCCTGCTCCCACTGGTCGAGATCCTCGCCGTCGACGAAGACCGTCTCCACGCCCCAGCGCGGCAGAATCTCGTCGCACACCACGAAACAGGAACCGAACAGGCTGCGCGCGGCTACGAGCCGGTCGCCGGTGCCGAGCAATGCGCCTAATGCGGTGAATACCGCCGACATGCCGCTCGCGGTGGCGAAGCACGCTTCGGCGCCATCGACGAGGCGCATCCGTTCCTCGAACATGGCGACTGTGGGGTTGCCATAGCGGGAGTAGACGAAATGTTCCACATCGCCGGTGAACGCGGCTGCGGCGGCTTCCGCGCTCTGGTAGACGAAGCCGGAGGTCAGGTAGAGTGCTTCGGCGGTTTCCTCGAAGCCGGAGCGCCGCAGTCCGCCTCGCACGCCCAGTGTCGCGGGACCGACGCCTTCGGGCAAGGGTTTGTCGAATGCGCCGCCGGTGATCACGACTGCCGCCAGGGCAGGCCGTCGGCACGCCAGCCGGAGCCGCCGCGATGACCGGATTCGTTGAGTGGACCTTCGAAGCCCTCCAGCACGTTGTAAGAGGTGCGATAGCCCGCTGCGGTGGCGGCGGTCGCCGCCCCGATCGAGCGCTTGCCGGAACGACACAGGAACAGCACCGGGGCATCGGGGTCGTGGTCGCCGAGCGCCTGTTTCAAGTCCTCGACGAACGTCTCATTGCGGGCACCGGTGAAGTCGACCCATTCGACCAGCACGGGTGGTCGATCGATCGAACTCGTGTCCGGTACGCCGACGAACGTCCATTCGGCGGTCGTCCGCACGTCCACCAGGACGGCCTCGGGATTGCTCAGTAACAGCTCCCAGGCTTGACGTGGGGTGATGTCACCGGCGTAACTCATGTGCTCCTCCTGCGAATCCGCGCTTGCCGCGCTCCGGATGGCGACGCGGCCAGGTCGTCACCCGGAGCACCCCACCGCGGAGGAGGGTTGCCGACCAGCAGTGCCGGGGCTTGACGCTGGTTCTCATGACCTTCGGCTGAGAGTGCACCGATCAGGGCCGCTCTGTCAACCTATGTTGCACCGAGTGCGCGCTCAGGTGCAGACCAGCCAGGTGCCATCGGATCGGGTGAGCCTCCATGTCGTGGTCTTCTCAGTGCCGTTCTTTGTGGTGGTCACGGTCGTCTTACCCTTGTCACCGTCCACCACAGTGCCATCGATTTTCGTGATCTGGACGGATTCTCCGGCACCGATCTGCCCGGCCAACGGCACCAGATCCGCGTCGAAGCTCTGACACGCGGTGCCTGGCGGGGGCACCTTACCGGTGCGGTTGGCGCCTTCGATGAAGTTGTGCACAGCCGCGGCGATGCGATCGGCGTCTGTGACATTTTTCTCAGTAGGCGCCAGTATCCAGCTGAGCACGATCGCGATGAGCACGACCAGCGCGACCGCCGCGGCCGCGAGGAATGGCGCCACGGAGGGCTTGTCGGTCTGATCGATCCGGATGTTTTCGTCCTCGCCTGCGCTCGGCTGCTGCTCGGTCATTGCTTGATGATCCCTGGTGAACGGCGGTATCGAATACTCGGCCCAGGATCGTGGCGTCCGCGCCGCCGCACCGAGCACGAGCAGCCGCCCTCGGCTCGTGAGAGTGGGATACGGCATGATCGTGTCGGCCGGTCGCGCGGAGCGCGATGGTCTACGGCGTCCGCTGGATTGCACATACCGGGTCGAGGTGGTGGCTATTTCCCGGATAGAATCGGGAAAAGGAGGTCGGCACGGTAAACCGGCGGTTCATCGCCACATCGAATCCGATCGCCACGGCGAACGGAGCACCGTGCGGCCCCGGCAGGCATCCGCCCGTACGGATGCGACCGAGCCAGTGTGTCAACTTAGCCTAAGCTAAATAGGACATCATTAATTGTTTTCGACCATTGAGGGTGCGCGTAAGAGATGACCGAACAGAGTGCAGCGACCCGCCCGCTCCGCGTCGCGATCGTGGGTGCCGGACCGGCCGGGATCTACGCCGCCGATGCGTTGATGAAGTCCGATGCCGAAGTGAGTATCGACCTGTTCGAGCGTATGCCCGCGCCATTCGGGCTGATTCGCTACGGTGTCGCACCGGATCACCCGAGGATCAAGGGCATTATCACCGCTCTGCACAAGGTTCTCGACAAACCGCAGGTACGGTTGCTGGGCAATATCGACTACGGCACCGACATCACTCTCGACGACCTGCGCGCCTTCTACGACGCGGTGATCTTCTCCACCGGGGCCAACGCGGATCGCGCGCTGCCCATCCCAGGGATCGACCTGAATGGCTCCTTCGGTGCCGCCGACTTCGTGTCCTGGTACGACGGGCATCCAGATGTGCCGCGCACCTGGCCGCTGGACGCGGAGAAAGTCGCGGTGCTCGGGGTCGGCAATGTCGCACTCGACGTGGCCAGAGTGCTGGCCAAAACCGGTGACGAACTGTTGCCGACGGAGATTCCGCCGAATGTGTACGAGGGGCTGAAGGCCAACAAGGCCGTCGAGGTGCACGTCTTCGGTCGCCGCGGCCCCGCTCAAGCTAAGTTCACCCCGCTCGAGCTGCGCGAGCTGGATCATTCCCCGACCATCGAGGTCATCGTCGACCCAGAGGACATCGACTACGACGAAGGCTCTGAAGCGGCGCGCAGACATTCCAAGCAGGTCGACATGGTCGCCAATACACTGGAGCAGTGGGCCATCCGCGATGCCGGTGATCGGCCGCACAAGCTGTTCTTGCATTTCTTCGAGTCTCCGACCGAGGTGCTCGGCGAGGACGGCAAGGTGGTCGGTCTGCGCACCGAGCGCACGCAATTGGACGGCACCGGAAACGTCAAGGGCACCAGCGTATTCACCGATTGGGATGTGCAGGCGGTGTACCGTGCCGTCGGCTACTTGTCACAGAATCTGACCAGCCTGCCGTTCGATGAGCAAGCGGGCACGGTGCCGAACGAGGCGGGCCGTGTGCTCGTCGACGAGGACGCCGACGGCGCCGCACGCTACCTGTCCGCCACCTATGTCACCGGCTGGATCAAGCGTGGCCCGGTCGGCTTGATCGGCCACACCAAAGGCGACGCCAACGAGACCATCGCCTGCCTGCTCGACGACGCTCCTGGTTTCACCCGGGCCGCGCGGCCCGATCCGGAGGCCGTTGTCGAATTCCTGGAAGGTAAAGGCATTCCCTTCACAACCTGGGCTGGATGGTATCGCCTCGATGCCCATGAACGTTCTCTCGGCGAACCAGAAGGGAGGGAGCGGGTCAAGGTCGTCGAGCGCGAGGATATGCTGCGCGCCAGCGAGCCACACAAGGTCTGAGCACATCACGTCGATCAGTTCCGCTGCCGTGCCGCTTCGGTCGCTGTGGCAGCGGAAAGTTCGATAGTGAGGCATTCTGTACACGTGTTCGATGCCCACTTGCACATCTTCGATCCGCGATTTCCGCTGGTCGAGAACGAGGGCTATCTGCCCGCACCATTCACCATCGCCGACTATCGCGAGCGCATGGCGCGTTTCGACATCAGTGGCGGCGCTGTGGTCAGTGGGTCGTTCCAGGGCACTGATCAGAGCTATCTCACCGCTGCCCTCGCCGAACTCGGCGAGGGCTGGGTCGGCGTCACTCGTCTCGATCTGGACGCCACTGACGAGGAGATCCTCGAGCTGGATCGGATCGGAGTGCGCGCCCTGCGGTTCAATCTCAAGCGGGCGGCCACCGACATCGCGGGTATGACTTTGCAAGCGCTGCGTGCCTACGAGTTGGCCGGCTGGCATGTGGAGGTCTATATCGACGGTACGATGCTCGCCTCGCTGCAACCGGTCATTTCCAAGCTGCCCGCGCTCTCGGTCGACCATCTGGGTATGTCCGAGGAGGGGCTGTCATTCCTGCTCGAACTCGTTGACCGGGGCGCACGGGTCAAGGCGACAGGTTTCGGCCGAGTCGCGATGAATGTCGCCCACACCTTACGTCGTATCCATGCGGTGAATCCAGAAGCCCTCATGTTCGGCACCGATCTACCCGGTACCCGAGCAGGGCGTCCGTTCCAGGACTCGGATGTCGATCTGCTCTGTGACGTGGTGGGTACCGACATGCACGCGGTGCTGGAAGACAATGCGCGCGCGTTCTACCGGCTGCCTGTCCGAGTGCGTGCGGCCGATTCCAACCAGGCCCCGACGTTGCCGCTGTATCTGCCGAAGAAGCACCAGGAATCGCCGACCCTTCGGCTGCGCCGCGATGAACTGCCCGGCAGCCGGGCCGGGGACACGATTCCGTTTCCGGCTATCGAACGCTGACGACTGGGCGGTACCGGCTCAGGTAAGGCCAACTCCGACGAGCCAGACTCCGGTGGCCAGCAGGGCGCCGGCGAGTTCGATGAGGATGGACAAGCCGACCCCACGTACCGCGTGCACAGTGGCCTGCCAGGCTTGCTGGTTGATCCGTAGGCGATGGAGTTCCGAAAAGTACACGCCGAGGACGAAACCGGCGAACAGGCCGACTACCGGAATAACGAAAAAGCCGATTATTCCGAGAATCGCGCCGAAAAGGATTGCGCGGTGAGAGACCCCCGCGTCTTTCATCTTGCGTCCGGGCCAGGCATACTTGACGATCCCGGATAAGATGAGCAGTGCTGTGCTGACCGCGAAAACCGTCCACGCGGTCGGGCCGCCGGTCAGCAATGCCCACCCGGCGATGGCGCCGAAGATCAGGAGCACCCCAGGCAGGATCGGGACGATGATCCCGATGAGGCCGATCAGGATGACGAAACCGACGAGCAGGGCGAACCATCCCTGGTGGGCGACCGAATCCACAAGCCGCAGCGTATCGTCAGCCGGACGCGCGCGTCACTCGAGCGGCACATCGGTCCTGGTAACGAGATCGAAGCAGGCATCGATCACCGTTGGTGGCGGCTATTGTCCGCCAGGAAGCGCGGACCGAGGATATGAGTTTCATCAGTTTCGTACGACAGACGGTTTCCGGCGCGCGCTCACGTGGGCGGGTGTGGTTGCGGTGGCGGGTCGTGGTGGTATTTCTGGTTATCCTGGCCCTGCTGGTACTTCCGGTTGCGGTGGCGGCAGTGGCGTTACGGCTCGCATACATGGGAGAGCCTTCTGCGGCCGCGCGGACCAGGGGACGAGACGCGGTATGGCTGGGACACGCTTGGGTGGACGGCCGTAAGACCGCCGCCGATGTCGACGCTCTGGCCGAGCTGGTGCGCGGTACCGGGATCAAGGATCTCTATGTACATACCGGGCCCTTGGAGCATGACGGGAGTCTGCGACCGAAGCTGTATCCCCGTGCGCGCTGGTTCGTCGAGGAGGTCCATCAGAAGCTGCCGGGGATTCGGGTGCAGTCGTGGCTGGGCGATGTGGTACGGCCCGAATTCGACGGATTGGACGTAGCGGACGCCGCCACTCGGGAACGGGTCCTCGTTTCGGCACGGCAGGTGCTGGATCTCGGATTCGACGGCATCCATCTCGATCTCGAACCGATCTATTCCGGTTCGCTCGGCTTTCTGACGCTGTTGGACCGCATCCATGCCGTCACATCGGTACGGCAGGCGCGATTGTCGGTGTCGGCCCAGCAGATCGAACCGCTGCCCGGACTGCATTCGATCGGTATCACTCTGTTCGAACATGGAAAGTGGTGGTCGCAAGCATATTTCGCGAAGGTGGCCCGGCGTGTCGACCAGGTCGCGGTGATGTCGTACGACACAGCGATGCCGACACGATCCGCTTACGGTGGATATGTCGCTCAGCAGACCGGCCTCGCTCTGCAGGTCACCCCGGCGGAGGTCGACCTGCTGATGGGCGCGCCCGCGTTCTGGGCCGACGGTCCCGGTCACCGCGGGGCGGCGGAGACGGTCGGTGCGGCGATCCGGGGGATCCGGCTGGGGCTGCAGCGTCGATCACCCGAACGGCAGAGCTTCGGTGTGGCGCTGTATGTGGATTTCGCTGCCACTCGTCAGGACTGGGCTACATATCGACGGGACTGGTGCGGGTTCCCTCCCTGTGGGGAGGGCGAATGACAACTGTGCGTTTTCACGTATAGCCAGCTATCGTCGGCGGGCGTGAGCGCGCCGTTCTGCGCAGATGCTCACCGAGCTCTCCGCCGCACTGGATGTGATCATCGTGCACGACGACACTTGGTCAGGTCCGAGTTTCACGGTCGAGAGGCTGTCTGTGGGGCTGCCCGGCCCGCGTACGCTATCGCCCGTGTTGCTATGGGATTGACTACTGTCGAGGACGGTGGCGGCGAAATGAGATGCGAGGAGCGTGGCAGATGAGCGGACTCAAGCTCGGATACAAGGCATCGGCGGAGCAGTTCGGCCCGCGTGAGCTCGTCGAGATCGCGGTACTGGCCGAGCAACACGGTGCGGACAGCGTCACGGTGAGCGACCATTTCCAGCCGTGGCGGCACAAGGGCGGGCACGCGCCGTTCTCACTGGCATGGCTGGCCGCGGTCGGCGAGCGCACCAAGCGCATCCAGCTCGGTACCTCGGTGCTCACCCCGACCTTCCGCTACAACCCGGCCGTGATCGCACAGGCATTCGCCACGATGGGCTGTCTGTACCCGGAACGGGTCATGCTCGGCATCGGCACCGGGGAGGCGCTCAACGAGATCGCGACCGGATACACCGGTGAGTGGCCGGAATTCAAGGAGCGGTTCGCGCGTCTGCGTGAATCGGTCGAGCTGATGCGGGCGCTGTGGACCGGGGATCGGGTCGACTTCGACGGCCAGTATTACCGCACGGTCGGCGCGTCCGTCTATGACGTACCCAAGGGTGGTATCCCGATCTATATCGCCGCGGGCGGCCCGCTGGTGGCCCGCTACGCCGGTCGGGCGGGCGACGGCTTCATCTGTACCTCGGGCAAGGGCATGGACCTCTACACCGAGAAACTGATGCCAGCTCTCGCCGAGGGTGCGGCGAAGGCCGATCGAACTGTCGAGCACATCGACCGGATGATCGAGATCAAGATCTCTTACGATACCGATCCCGAGCTGGCGCTGGAGAACACTCGATTCTGGGCACCGTTGTCGTTGACCGCGGAACAGAAGTACAGCATCACCGATCCGATCGAGATGGAAGCCGCCGCCGACGCATTGCCGATCGAGCAGATCGCCAAGCGCTGGATCGTGGCCGATGACCCCGATCAGGCCGTCGAACAGATCAAGCCCTATCTCGACGCAGGCCTCAACCACCTGGTCTTCCACGCGCCTGGCCATGACCAGCGTCGTTTTCTCGATCTCTTCCAGCGCGATCTGGCCCCGCGTCTGCGTGCTCTGGCCTGAAACCATTCACGCGCCGCGCACTGGGCGAACGAGGTTCGGCGCGCGGCTGTACCGGCGTGCCATGCGCCGCTGATTACGCGCGGCGGAGAGCGAAGATGCGCAGGTTACGGGTGGTGCGGTCGCGGTAGGCGGCGTATACGTGGGTGATGTCGACGAAACGGTCGAAAAGGGCGTCCTTGTCGGGGTCGGCGACCGGGGTGGCGGTCACCGCGATACGTTCGCCTGCGATGGTGACGATGGCATTGGGGTTCTTCAGCAGATTGGCTGTCCACGCGGGGTGGTTTGCTTGTCCGAAATTACTGCCGATCACATAGAGCGTGTCGCCGTCGTGCAAGTAGAACAGCGGCTGCTTGCGCGGTTTACCTGTTTTGTGGCCGATGGTGGTGAGTAGGATGATCGGTTCGCCGATCGGGCCGAGCAGGGTGTATCTGGCACCGGTGCGCTCCAGGATCGCCCGGTCCAGTGGAGTGAGCGCACGGGCGAGCCGCGCTCCGGGTTTTGTCGCTGCGAGTCTGTTCACCGTACGAGAAAACAGCGTTGTGCGTGACCCCCATTGTCGATCGGGAAATTTCTCGGCCATGTACGGACTATAGTGCGGACCTGGGATGGACAATGTGCTCTCGACTAGGTGTCGGGTTGTGCCGCTGAGTCCGATCGACTGGTTTTCATTAAGCTCGCGGACATGGTCGACAACGTTCCTTCCGCCGTATACATCGCCGCGCCGGAGGGCAATACCGGTAAATCGACGGTGGCGTTGGGCGTGCTCCAGATGTTGTGCGCGAGCACCGCGCGTGTCGGAGTCTTCCGGCCGATCGCGCGATCGACTACCGAGACCGACTACATTCTGGAGCTGTTGCTCGAGCACAGCACCGCCGACATCGACTACACGCAGGCTATCGGCACGACCTACGAACAGGTGCATGCCGACCCGGACGCGGCGATCAGCGAAATCGTCGCGCGCTTCCATGAGGTCGCGAAGGCCTGTGACGCGGTGGTCGTGGTCGGCAGCGACTACACTGATGTGGCCAGCCCCAGTGAGCTGCGTTTCAACGGGCGCATCGCGGTCAACTTAGGTGCGCCGGTGTTGTTGGTGCTGCGCGGCGCCGACCGCACCCCGACAGAGGTCGAGCAGCTGCTCGAACTGTGCGCCGACGAGTTGGCCCATGAGCACGCCCAGCTGGTCGCCGTCATCGCCAATCGCTGCGATCCGCGGCAGCTGACGCAGGTATGTGCGGTATTGCGCGGGTTCGATGCCCCCTGCTGGGCATTGCCAGAGGTCCCGTTACTGGTCGCGCCGACGATGGCGGAGTTGTGCACGGCTGTCGAAGGCGAAATATACAGTGGCGACCCGGAATTGTTGCGCCGGGAGGCGCTGCAGGTGATGGTCGGCGGTATGACGGCCGAGCACGTTCTGGAACGTCTGGCCGAGGGCGTTGTGGTCATTGTGCCGGGCGATCGGTCCGATGTGTTGCTGAGTGTTGTGAACGCCCATGAGGCGGAAGGCTTTCCTTCGCTATCGGGTGTGATCATGAATGGGGGCTTGCGGCCGCATCCCGAGATAGCGCGGCTGATGGCAGGCCTCAAGCTGAAACTTCCTATTCTCACTACCGAACTCGACAGTTACGAAACCGCGGGCGCCGCTTATCGCACCCGCGGACGTGTGGTCGCCGGCAGCCTCCGCAAAGTGGATACCGCGCTCGCGCTGATGGAGGAACATGTCGACGCCGTGGAGCTGTTGCGGCGCGTCGAAGTTCCGCTCACCTCGGTGGTCACACCGCAGATGTTCGAATACCAGCTCATCGAGCGTGCCCGAGCCGATCGTAAACGTATCGTGCTGCCGGAAGGCGACGACGACCGTATCCTGCGCGCGGCGGGTCGGGTGTTGCAGCGCAAGATCGCGGACTTGGTCATTCTCGGTGTGGAGAGCGTCGTGCGCGCCCGCGCCGCCGAACTCGGTGTGGACATCACCACCGCTCAGGTGCTCGACCCGAGCGACTCCGGCTATCTGGAGAAGTTCGCCGTCGAGTACGCCGAACTACGTAAGCACAAGGGGATGACGCTGTCCCGTGCTCGCGAAACGGTCTCCGATATCTCTTATTTCGGCACCATGATGGTGCACAAGGGGATTGCCGACGGCATGGTCTCCGGCGCCGCGCACACTACAGCCCATACGATCCGGCCGTCCTTGGAGATCATCAAAACAGTGCCTGGCGTATCCACCGTTTCCAGTGTGTTCCTCATGTGCTTGGCCGACCGGGTGTTGGCGTATGGGGATTGCGCTGTCGTACCGGATCCGACCTCGGAGCAGTTGGCCGATATCGCGATCTCGTCTGCGGCGACTGCCACTCGTTTCGGCATCGATCCTCGGGTCGCGATGCTGTCCTACTCGACCGGTGAATCGGGTAGCGGGGCGCATGTGGACAAGGTCCGCGTAGCGACCAAGCTGGTGCGCGAGTACACGCCCGAGCTGCCGGTAGAAGGCCCGATCCAGTACGACGCCGCGATCGAACCGACCGTTGCCGACACCAAGCTACCCGATTCCGAGGTGGCCGGGCACGCGACGGTGTTCGTTTTCCCCGACCTCAATACTGGCAACAACACCTATAAGGCGGTGCAGCGCAGTGCGGGGGCGGTCGCGATCGGACCCGTACTGCAGGGGCTGCGTAAGCCGGTCAACGATCTGTCCCGCGGTGCGTTGGTAGCCGACATCGTCAATACAGTGGCGATCACCGCCATCCAGGCACAGGAAGGCTGATGATGAGCAAGTCGGCCGAGGGCTTGGTATTGGTGATCAACTCCGGCTCGTCCTCTATCAAATACCAGCTTCTCGACCCGGAATCGGGTGTGGTGGCTGCTTCGGGCATGGTGGAGCGGATCGGTGAGGACAACGGGGGAATCGAGCAGTGCTCCGGTGGCGCAACCAGCAGCAGGCGCGGGACGATCGCTGATCACCCGGCGGGGCTGCGCTTGGTTTTCGATACGCTCGCTGCGGCCGGACTCGATCTGGTGCGCGGCGGAGTGCGCGCGGTCGGGCACCGGGTGGTGCACGGCGGCGAGGTGTTCTATCGTCCCACCCTGATCGATGACACTGTGGTCGCCGCGATCCGCGAGCTTTCTTCGCTCGCGCCACTGCACAATCCAGCCAATCTGGCGGGTATCGAGAGTGTGCGCGACCTACTGCCCGGGCTGCCACAGGTCGCCGTGTTCGACACGGCGTTCTTTCATGGACTGCCCGCTGCTGCGAAGACCTATGCGATCGATGCCAAAATCGCTGCTGCCCATAGCATTCGAAAGTACGGTTTTCACGGTACCTCGCACGAGTATGTGTCCGGCCGGGCCGCCGAGTTGCTCGGGCGCGATTCAGCCGAGCTGAATCAGATCGTTTTCCACTTGGGCAATGGCGCATCGGCCGCCGCGCTGCGTGGCGGCCGGCCGATCGACACCACAATGGGGCTCACCCCGCTGGAAGGGCTGGTGATGGGCAGCAGGCCAGGTGATCTCGATCCTGGGATCGTGCCGCATCTGGTCCGGACTGCGCAGTTGGACATCGACCAGGTCGATAACCTGCTCAATCGGGATTCCGGCCTCAAGGGTCTGTCCGGCGTGAACGACTTCCGCGAGTTGCGGCGGCTCATCGCGCGCGGGGACCGAGCAGCCCAGCTCGCCTACGATGTGTATGTCCACCGGTTGCGGCGTTACCTGGGGGCATATCTGATCGAGCTCGGCGACGTCGACACGATCGTCTTCACCGCAGGGGTCGGCGAGAACGATTCACAGTTGCGTGCCGATGTCCTGGCTCGACTCGGTCGCTTCGGCATCGATATCGACCCGGTGGCCAATACCGCGAAAGCGCGGTCCGCGCGGCGTATTTCCCCGAGTGACGCGCCGGTCACGGTGCTGGTGGTTCCGACCAACGAGGAGCTGGCCATCGCCCGCGCCGCTCGGAAAGTGGTAGCCGAACACACCTGAGCACCATGTCGTTACTCCACATGGACAACCCTCTCGCCGACCTGGTCGGTGAGGCTGACCGGAACAGCGCCTTTCTCTGCCGATCCCGTCCTTACCCGGCCTTTCCGAGGCGGTTTCGGGAGATGCCGGTGCGTGGCCGGAGATTCGAATCGGTCGCCGCGTCCGGTCTGATGGTGCGACTCCAGGTCTCACCGCGTGTGCGGATTGCTCGACAGCTTGTCTGCAAGTCCGGTCGCTCTCTGCGGATGGATACGGAGATTATTGTGGTTGTACGCGTTGTGGCGGGTGAAACATCCTGTTCGAGAGTAGAGCGAGCAGGACACCGCCGCAGCAGGACGAGGACGGATGCGAAATGCGTGGTGACGGCGACGGTTGGGCACACAGCTCGGACGGTTTGCGGCACTGGGGCCGGTTCGGCGCCGCCGGGCTGTTGCTGCGTGCGCCACTCGACGGTGGCGGTTGCGCGGTGTTGTTGCAGCATCGCGCCCCGTGGAGTCATCAGGGCGGGACCTGGGCATTGCCCGGCGGTGCCCGCGACAGCCATGAGACGCCCGTGCATGCGGCGGTTCGGGAGGCTTGGGAAGAGGCGGGCATCGATCCTGCTGAGGTGCGGGTGCGTGGCGAACGGATAACCGCTTCCGCACTGAGCGGCTGGACCTACATCACCGTAATCGCCGATGCCGGTATGGTCCTGCCGACTACGGGTAATCGGGAAAGTACCGAGCTGGCCTGGGTTCCAGAGCACGAGGTCGCCACCCGGCCACTGCATCCTGGTTTCGCGGCCTCCTGGCCCGCTCTGCGCGCCGCACCGGCACGGGCACTGCTCCCGGGAGAAGACCGCGCGGTGGCCGCCGCGTTGCCGCGCACACTCGACCTCGCCGATCTCGGTTTCCTGTGGCTGCATTCGGACCCAGACGGACCGGGCGATTATGTCAGGATCATCGATGAGCAGGACGCGCAGGCTACCGAGCCACTGCCGAGCGCCGTCTTGTCGTTCAGCAGAGAGCAGGTGCTCTCCTGATATTGCCTAGGCGTGCGTAAGCAGCGCTGTTTTCAATTCCCGCGCGGCGGCTTCCGGATCAGATGCCTCGGTGATAGCGCGCACGACCACAATCCGCGTCGCTCCGGACTCCAGCAGGCGCGGCACGTTGTCCGCATCGACTCCTCCGACCACGAACCAAGGCCGGGCCGGATGGGCATCCGCAGTCGAGCGGACGAGTTCGAGACCGGCCGCTGGTCTGCCCGGCTTGGTCGGAGTCGCCCATATCGGTCCAGTGCAGAAGTAGTCGATGTGTTCGTCGATCGCGGCGAGTCCGGCTTGTGCGCGATTGTGAGTGGAGCGCCCGATCACCACATCGGGTCCGAGAATCCGGCGCGCGTACCAGGGGGGTAGGTCGGCTTGCCCGAGATGCAGCACGTCGGTGCGCGCGGCCAGCGCGATATCCGCGCGATCGTTCACAGCGACCAGCGCATTGTGCCTGCGTGCGGCGGCCTTCAACTCGGCTAGCGCACCGAGTTCGGCTTTGGCTTCCAGCGGGCCGAATTTGGCCTCGCCGGGCGAACCTTTGTCTCTGAGCTGGATGATGTCCACCCCGCCCGCGAACGCCGCCTCGGCGAACTTGGCCAGATCGCCCTTCTCCCGGCGTGCGTCGGTGCAGAGGTACAGCTGTGCGGAGGCTAGACGCTCCCGTGGCGCGGTTGGTCGATTCGGATGGGAGGGTTGCACGCTTTCGACGGTAGTCGCGCTACCGTGGGGATGCTAAATAGGAGGCAGGTGAATCAGATGCGGACTCTTGGCGTCGTCGGCGGCGGCGTCATCGGGCTTGCCGTGGCCTGGCGGGCCGCTGTGGACGGTTGGTCGGTGACCTTGTTGGATCCGGTGATCGCGACCGGCGCATCCTGGGTCGCCGGCGGCATGCTCGCACCGCTGTCGGAAGGCTGGCCAGGAGAAGATCGGGTGCTCGAGTTCGGCGCCGCCGCATTGGCTCGCTGGCCGGGGTTCGCCGCTCGACTCGAAGCGGCGACCGGTGTCAGGGTCTTCGTCGCCGAGGAGACCATGACTGTCGCGTTGGATGCGGCTGATGCCGCCGATCTACGCACCGTGGTCGACTGGGTCGGCGCAGGTGGTCACGAGCTGCGCATCCTGGACCGAGCCAGTGTCCGTGCCCTGGAACCGTCCTTGGCCCGCACAATGCGGGCCGCGCTGCTCGCGCCCACCGAACCCGCGATCGACAACCGTTTGCTGATAACCGCACTATGGCGGGCAGCCGAAGCGGCGGGCGTGATCGTGCGTGCTGAGTATGTGGAATCCCTGACCGAGCTCCCGCACGACCAGATCGTGCTCGCGGCGGGAGCCGCGTCGGCCCGGCTGTGGCCCGAGCTGCCGGTTCGCCCGGTCAAGGGTGAGATCTTGCGGCTGCGGCAGCGACCAGGCGTGACGCCCGCGCCGCGCCGGGTTATTCGGGCCAGGGTGCACGGCAGGCCGGTATACCTGGTGCCACGTGCCGATGGGATTGTCGTCGGCGCTACTCAATACGAAGCGGGCTTCGACACCACGGTCACTGTCGCGGGTGTGCGTGACCTGATCGCTGACGCGGAGACGGTGTTCCCCGGTATCGGGGAATACGAGTTCGTCGAGGCGAGCGCGGGTTCCAGGCCGGGCAGCCCGGACAACCTGCCGCTGATCGGCAGACTCAGCGAGCGGATCATCGTGGCCACCGGGCACGGTCGCAACGGCATGCTGACGGTGCCCCTCACGGTGGACGCGGTGGCGGCCCTGCTCGCGGATGCGCCGCTGATAGAAGCTGAAGTCGCTGATCCCCAGCGTTTTTCGACAACTGTAGGAGGAACCCGATGACATTGTCATCCATCCCCATCGGTGTCACAGTGAACGGAGACGAGCACGAATTCGCCGAACCGCTCACCATGCGCGAATTGCTGGGACGTCTCGATCTGCCCTGCCAAGGGGTCGCGCTCGCGGTAGATGGTGTGGTGTTCCCCAAATCCCGCTGGGACGAGTCGGTCGGCCGGGGCTGGCAGATCGAGGTGCTCACGGCGGTCCAGGGTGGCTGAGACATTGCCGGAATCCGTGGGCGTGCAAGCCGATGCGCCATTGCGGATCGCTGATCGCGAATTCGGCTCCCGCTTGATCGTAGGCACCGGTGGCGCGGAGAACCTCGCCGTGCTGGAGGAGGCATTGCTGGCTTCCGGTACCGAGTTGACCACCGTTGCCATGCGGCGAATCGACGCCGCGGGCGGCACCGGCATACTCGATCTGCTGAAGCGGCTGCGCATCGCGCCACTGCCGAATACGGCAGGTTGTCGCACCGCTGCCGAAGCGGTGCTCACCGCACGGCTGGCCCGCGAAGCACTGGATACTCATTGGGTGAAACTGGAGGTGGTGGCCGACGAGCGCACCCTGCTTCCTGACCCGATCGAATTGCTCACCGCTGCCGAACAACTCGTCGATGACGGGTTCGTCGTGCTGCCCTACACCAACGATGACCCGATTCTGGCTCGCCGCTTGGCAGAAGCGGGCTGCGCCGCGGTGATGCCGTTGGGCGCACCGATCGGGACCGGGCTGGGCATCGGTAATCCGCATAATATCGAGATGATCGTCGCCGAGGCGAAGGTTCCGGTCATCCTGGACGCGGGTATCGGTACAGCCAGCGATGCTGCGCTCGCCATGGAACTCGGCTGCTCGGCTGTGTTGTTGGCGACCGCGGTGACCAGGGCGCGTCGCCCCGAATTGATGGCTGCCGCCATGGCTGAGGCGGTCCGCGCCGGATACGCGGCTCGCCGAGCAGGGCGTATCCCGAAACGGTTCTGGGCGCAGGCGTCATCCCAGGAACTGTGACCGGCGATACCGGTGTTCACGGTGAGTGCGCGTCGGCCGCGCAGTCGGGGTCAGCGAGGCAGGCACGCAGGACAGCTCGGTCGCCTTGTGGTCCGAACAGATGCAGGATTTCCACAGTGCTCGTATTCGCCGGTCCGAACCAGTGCGGTTGCCGGGTGTCGAACTCGGCGACCTCGCCGGGGTGGAGGACGAGTTCGTCCGCGCCGAGGACGAGTCGTAGCTCACCTGCCAGAACATAGAGCCATTCGTAACCGTCGTGGGTCACCAGCTTCGGCGGCCGGGGCGCCAGCACTTGTTTGAACACCCGCACTCGCCCCGGATACCGCGTCAGCGGCACGAGGACGCTGCCAGGAATTCTGCACAGGGGCTCGAGGTGTACCCGAGGATCGCCGGTGGCGGGCGCGGCCACCAGCCGGTCGAGTGCTACGCGAAAGGTGCGCGCGAGCGGGATCAACACCTCTAGGGTTGGGCGGCGTTTTCCGGACTCGAGCCGGGACAGCGTGCTTGTCGAGATCCCGGTCGTCGCCGCGAGCGTTTCCAGCGTGAGTCCACGCTCCCGCCGCAGAGTGCGTAACCGGGGCCCGATGTCGTCGAGGATCTGCTCCAGTTCCGTGTTTGTGGAGTCTGTGGCATCCATGGACTCCATTTTGCGGTTTCCGCAAGTTTCGTGGACGGCGGTAATCGTCTCGCCCGAGCATTGCCGAGCAACTGCTTCTGATGCGAGAGGTGACTCGTGACCATTGCGACTCACACTGTTCAGCCTGCTCTGAGCGCGCGCAGGCGCTGGACGGTGCTGGCCGTGTGCTGCTTGAGTATGTTCTTGGTGGGTCTGGATACCACCACCGTCAATGTGGGGCTGCCTACCATCGGGCGAGATCTGGCTGTCGGAACCCGTGGCTTGGAATGGGTCGTAGACGCCTACACCCTCGTCTTGGCAAGCCTTTTGATCTCCTCCGGTGCGCTGGCGGATCGGTTCGGTCGCCGAGGAGCGTTCCAGTTCGGACTGGTGATATTCGGTGTGGCCTCATTATGCTGCGCGATCGCCCCATCGGTTGGCGCGCTCGTCGCGGCCCGTGCTGCTCAAGGCATCGGCGCCGCGCTACTCAGTCCGGTGGCTTTGGCGATCGTGGTGAACGCGATACCCGATCCGCGACAGCGCGCTCAGGCGATCGGTGTCTGGGCCTCGGTCTTCGGGCTCAGTATGGCTGCTGGTCCGGTCGTAGGTGGTGTGCTCATCGCGCAGTTCGGCTGGCGATCGGTGTTTTGGATCAATGTGCCGATCATCCTTGCCACGCTCGTGCTCACTGCGGTGTTCGTGCCGCAGTCACGGGCCGAGCAGGCACAGCGGCTAGACCTTCCGGGACAGGTCATGCTGACCGCGCTCATCGGGATCTCGGTCGGCGCGCTTATCGAAGGGCCGCACATCGGCTGGACCTCGCGCGCGGCGCTGCTCGCGTACTCCCTTGTCGTTGTGGTGACGATCGGATTCTGCTGGGTCGAAACCCGTCGGCGCGAGCCATTGCTGGATCCGCGGTTGCTGCGGCGTCCGCCCCTGCGCAGCGCGGTGCTCGGCGCGGTAGCGGTCTTCGTCGCTCTACAGGCGACGTTGCTGCTCAATACCCTTTACCTGCAGCAGACTCGAGGATGGACGCCATTAGCCGCCGGGGTGGCCACCCTGCCCATGGCTGTAGGAGCGATTGTGTGCGCACCGTTGTCCGGCCATCTGGTCGGCCGGATCGGACCGCGGTTGCCGCTTATCCTGGCCGGCGGCTTCATCCTGGCAGGCGGACTGTGCTTGGTCGGGCTCGACCAGCACACCGGTGTTCCGTTGCTGTTGTCGGCATACCTGTTCATTGGTATCGGGTTCGGCTTCGCCAACGCGCCGATCACCAATACCGCGGTCAGCGGACTGCCCCCCGCCCGTGCGGGTGTGGCCGCGGCGATTACCTCCACTGCCCGACAGTTCGGCGCCGCACTCGGTATCGCTATCGCCGGTGGCCTGGTCGCGGCAGCCACACCGGCGGGACTCGCCGCCGCGTCCCGCCCTGGCTGGATTCTGGTCGCCGCCTGCGGAGGTTTCCTGTTCTTCGTCGCCGATGCGACGCGGCGAGCGGCCTGACTACTTCTTCAACGGAGTCGGCATGTCGCGTTCTGATCATCGAGCGGAGTTAAATGGTGGCTCGGCCGAATTCTGCTGCCGCCATTCCACTGCGCTCGCGGGTGGGCGCGCCCTATCGCAGTATCGGTGACGCTGGGTCGTCTTCGGTATGACGCCGCTCGGTGAATAGTAGAAGAATGTGTCGCCCCAGCTGATTTCGGGCGAGTCGTCGCCGGGTCCTGGTCGCAGGGTCAGGGTGTCGGGAAGGGCGGATACGAATCCGATGATCTCGTCGATGGTCATGAGCTCCAGAGTTTCATTAATGTGCTTGTGGTGGCTTTGAGTGAGAAGACCAGGAGAAATGGAGTGCCAACCCTCGATTCGGCAATTCGTACGGGCGATATCGCGCGGCGATGCGGGTACTCCGTGCAGCAGGTACGCAATCTCGAGCGGGATGGGGTGCTGCCTGCCGCGACACGCACCGCTGCGGGATACCGCAGCTACAGTGAGATTCACCTGCGTTCCGCGCTGGCCTACCGGGCGTTGGCGGTGGGTGTCGGTCCGGTCGAGGCCAAACGGATCGTGCGCGCCGTGCACGAACGCCCGGTCCCGGAGGTGCTCGCCCTGCTCGACGCCGCGCACGCCCGGCTCGACCGTGAGCGCAGGGACCTGGCGCTGGCCGAGCGGGCAGCCGAGGTGATATCCGCTGAGCCGATCGATGATGTGCGCCCGTCGGATTCGATGAGCGTGTCCGAACTCGCCGCCGCACTCGGTGTTCGCCCGTCGACACTGCGGCATTGGGAGGCGGAAGGGTTGATCGCCGCCGACCGTGTCACTGCGCGAGGAGTGCGACGGTTCGCGCCGGACCAGGTTCGGGATGCGCGGATCGTCCATCAACTGCGCAGTGCCGGATACCGTATCGACACGCTCCGGACCTTGCTGCTGGACCTTCCGCGCGGGAGGCGATCTGACGATGTCGTGGCTGTGTTGGCGGCCAGGGACGCGAGTATCGCTACGCGCTCTCTGGGGTTGCTCGACGCCACCGCCGCGATCAGCGCTGTACTCATACTTGCGGCAGAGATGGCCTGAAAGTCTTTCGCACGGCTGGCCACCATGCGCCTACGGTGTCCGTGCGCCGCGACGGCGAGCCCGGCGCTCGGATGACCTTGGTGGATGATGAAGCGAAGGTCCGCCGAGGCGGTGTCGGTATGGGTCGAGGCGATGGTCGCGTGGCCCACGGCAAGGGACGCGGTGGTTGTCGCCGTTGTGGTGTTGTTGCCGCTATCGGCTGGTTCACGTCGTGTACGGCGCTGCGGGCTGCGCGTAGGGACAGAGCCTATCGGTGGCGGAGAAATGCACAGGTCCGACTCTCCACCGATACGCTGGTAGTGTTTGCTGGGCATGGGGTTCGGCGGATCCGATTTCGGATTGTTGCCGAAGGGGTCGACCACGCCCGATGTCCTCCATGTAGTCCGGCTTATTGTGCATTGTGGCTGAATGCTTTTCGTGGAATTTCGGTGAGTAAGGGCTTCAGACAGGTGGAGACCGCTATCCGGATATGCGAACAGGGGCTGTGTGCTACTGGGCCCGGGGGGTTGCGCAGAGGGCGCTGAGGTTGTTTTCTGCTCAGGCAGACGCCCAAGAGCGAATGGCGGTGGTTATCTCATCGGGCGCGTCTTCCTGAATGTAATGGCCTGCGCCGATGAGCGGGACGGTGCGGTGGCGCGGGAACAGCTGCTCCCACCGGCGTCGTTCGGCGGTGCGGAAGGCGACATCCCTGGTGCCCCATACGATCAGCGCGGGCCGGTCGGCCACAGCGGGTAGCTCGCGTTCGATATCGGCGAGTAGGTCGTGGCTGGCGAGAATTTCTCGGGGGAATATGCGCACCGGTTCGCGGGAGACGGGAGTGGGGAAGGGACCGCGGTATGCGTTCAGTACGGTGTCGTCCAGTTTTGTACGGCGGACTCCGGCCGGGAGTATGCGTTCGACGAAGAAATTGTGTCGCCGGATCAGCCTGCCGCCTATCGGTCCGCCGAGGAAGCGGGCGAACGCTTGCGTGCCCAGGTCGGATTTGGGCCAGGCCCAGGTATTTCCGATAATGAAGGCGCTGAACCGGTCCGGATGGCGGGTGGCGGCGGCGAATCCGATCGGGCCGCCCCAGTCCTGCGCCATCAGGGTGATCTCGCGCAGGTCGAGTCGCTGGATCAGCTGGTCGATGATGTCGGCGTGCTCGGCGGGGGTGAAGCGGTAGCCCGACGCTGCGGTGGATAGACCGAATCCGGGATAGTCGACCGCGAGGCACCGGTAGCGGTCACGCAGGCCGGTGACGAGGTTGCGATAGAGGAACGACCAGGTGGGGTTGCCGTGCAACATCAGAAGGGGCGGCCCAGCGCCTTCATCGATGTAGTGGATTGTGGACCCGCTGAGCTCTAGATAGTGGTCGGCGAAGGGGTAGAGCTGCTCGGGCACCCAGGACGGGCGCCGCGGGTGCGGTGTGGTCGGCTCGTCGTGTGCGGGCATGGCGAGGTTCCTCCTCGTGCGTGGGTCGATTCCTGGCTGCCTGCGGACTGAAACCATTCGTTCTGGTCTCTGACATCGTGATCGTGCCGAACCTTGCCGGTGTGGGTGTCCGGGTCGTCGAGCATTCGGCCGGTTACCGATGTTTTCCACGCCGGATGCGGTCGAAACCGTTTATTCGCCGCGCACCCGACCGGGTGGCCACGACTGTCGCGATAGCCACCATGCCGGGACGAAGTGAATCGGCGTACCGATCTCATCCTCTAGGATGATCTGGCTTGCCACCAATTACCGACGCGCACCGTCTCGTTTTACGGAATGCTGGGCAGCATGATCGAGTTGAGCGGCCTGACCAAGCGCTACGGGCAGACCGTCGCGGTGCAGGATCTCACCTTCACTGTCCAACCGGGACAGGTGACGGGGTTCCTTGGACCGAACGGGGCGGGCAAGTCCACCACCATGCGGATGGTTCTCGGATTGGACCGGCCCACTGCGGGCACCGCGCTGATCCAGGGCAAGCCTTATCACAAGCTGGACCACCCGCTGCGCAAAGTCGGCGCGCTCCTGGACGCCAAATGGGTGCATCCGAACCGATCAGCGCGCGCTCATTTGGAGTGGTTGGCCGCCTCCAACGATATCGCCAAGTCCCGAGTGCAGGAGGTGCTGCGGCTAGTCGGTCTGACCGAAGTGGCGAACAAGGCCGCTGGCGGTTTCTCGCTCGGCATGTCGCAGCGGCTCGGTTTGGCCGCCGCGCTGCTCGGCGACCCGGAGGTGCTGCTTTTCGACGAGCCGGTCAACGGCCTCGACCCGGAGGGCATCCTGTGGGTTCGCCGGTTCATGCAGCGATTGGCCGCCGAGGGCCGCACCGTGCTGGTCTCCAGCCATTTGCTCTCGGAGATGGCGCAGACCGCCGAGCACCTGGTGGTGATCGGCCGCGGCAAGCTCATCTCGGACTCGTCCACGCAAGAATTCATCGAGCGGGCCTCTGAGCAGAGGGTCCGGGTGCGCAGCCCGCAGCTCGATCAGTTGCGCAGCGTGCTCACCTCGAACGGGATGACCGTTCGTGAGGACGGCGCGAACCCCGACCGCCCCGCGCTTGTCGTAGCGGATGCCTCCAGCGAGGCGATCGGCACTCTGGCAAGCGAACACGGCATCACGCTGTTCGAGTTGGCCGGGCAACATGCCTCCTTGGAGGAGGCGTTCATGCGGATGACCGGCGGTACCGTGCAATACCGCAGTACCGGCGTCGATCTCGCGGGAGCGCCGGGTCCTTCGGCGGCAGCGGGCGCGACCACGCCGGGCACCGAGACTCATACAGCGATGGGAGGTGCGCTCTGATGGGCGTGCTGGCAGCGGAACGAATCAAGCTCACCTCGACCAAGTCGACATGGTGGTGCGCGGCGATCATCATCGCCCTCGGACTCGGCTTGGCCGCATTGGTGACCTGGACAGTCGGGCTGTCTTCCAGCGGGAGTAGTCCGCTCGTTCTGACGGCCTCGACTGCGGTGAGCGGAGTCAGTGGCTTCGGCGTCATAGTGCTGATGATCATGGCGACCTTGACGGTGACCAATGAATACCGTTTCGGCCTCATTCGGACGACTTTCCAGGCCACCCCGCACCGGGACAAGGTCATCCTCGCCAAGGCCGGGGTGGTCGGTATAGCCGGCGCGCTGCTGACCGTGGTGCTGGCCTTTGTCGCTTATTTGGTGGCCAAGGTGCTCAGTAGTCCGGAGACGGGCGCGACCTTGACCCTGGCCGGTGCGGACGACTGGCGCGCGATCTACGGTATTCCGATCTACGCGTTCCTGTGCGTCCTTTTGGCAGTGGGCGTCGGTGTGCTGGTGCGGCAGTCCGCCGCCGCGATCTCGCTGATCGTGCTGTGGCCGCTGCTCATCGAGAGTTTGTTCCCGCTGTTCGGTAATTTCGGCCGCGATGCCACCCCGTTCCTGCCGTTCGCGAACGCGAACCACTTTCTTAGTGCTGAATCGTCTGGCGGCAACTGGCACTGGGGGCCTTGGGGCAGCTTGCTGTACTTCACCGGCTTTGTCGCGATCGTTTTCGGCGTGGCCTTGGTCACGGTGAACCGGCGCGACGCCTGACATACAGCCACCCGAGTCTCCTGCTGCCGGCCTGTTCGGGTTCGAGTGTCGGGAGGGCGGGAGCCCCGCTTTCGCACCCGCCGCTATCCGGCGGTCAGCATGGCAAATAGCCCGGTGCGTTCTGGTGCCGGGCCATTTGCTTTATCTGCCCATCGGGCGCGCACCACAGGTTCGCGCGAACTAGGGAACTAACCGAACCACCAGGCCAGAGCGCCGCCTGCGGCGAGGACCGCGCAGACCGCTAACGCGACGGACAACGGCCGGGCCGACTTCCAGGTGGTGTACGCGCCGCCGACCAGAAACCCGGACAGGGCGAGCAGAACGATCACAGTGACGTCGGTGGACACCGTGCTCATCTTGCTGCACGCGGTCGAGCTACCGCGGCGCGGGGGTGGAGATCGGTGCGGTGAGCTGCGATGGCGCTATTGCAAGCAATTAACAAGCACGCATGCTTGCTTTATTTTGTTCCTGATGTGATGCTGGTCGCAGAACGCGGACTTCACGGGTGCGGCACGCGGCTCATCCCGACGGTCCGCCGGACTGGAGGCATTCCCACTGATGAGTATGCTGGTCACCGATCCGGCTGCGCTCCGGATCGGCAACTGTTCCGGCTTCTACGGCGATCGGCTCAGCGCGATGCGCGAGATGCTCGACGGCGGGCAGCTCGATGTGCTTACCGGCGACTATCTCGCCGAGTTGACCATGCTCATCCTCGGTCGCGACCGGATGAAAGACCCGAGCCTCGGCTATGCGAAAACCTTCGTCAGACAAGTCGAGGATTGCCTGGGGCTCGCGTTGGAGCGCAAGGTGCGCATCGTTGCGAACGCGGGCGGACTCAATCCAGCAGGTATGGCGGAGAAACTGCGTAAGGTCGCCGCCGACCTCGGACTGGACGCGAAGATCGCACACGTCGAAGGAGACGACCTCCTCGCAAGGGCGGGTGAGCTCGGTTTCGGCACTCCACTGGCCGCCAATGCCTATCTCGGTGCGTGGGGGATCGCCGAGTGCTTGAAAGCGGGTGCGGACATCGTGGTCACCGGCCGGGTCACTGACGCATCGGTGATAGTCGGCCCCGCTGCTGCGCACTTCGGCTGGAGCCGGACCGATTACGATCAGCTGGCCGGAGCCGTGGTAGCAGGGCACGTCATCGAATGCGGCACCCAGGCCACCGGCGGCAACTATGCCTTCTTCACCGAGCTCGCCGATCTGGGCAGGCCGGGCTTTCCGATCGCGGAAATCCATGCCGACGGTAGCAGCGTCATCACCAAACATTCTGGCACCGGCGGTGCGGTCACCGTCGACACCGTCGAGGCTCAGTTGATGTACGAAATCCAGGGCGCCCGCTACGCGGGCCCCGATGTGACGGCTCGGCTCGACACGATCCGGCTCGGCCCGCAGGGGCCGGACCGGGTGTCGATCAGCGGCGTCGCCGGTGAAGCGCCGCCACCCCGGCTCAAGGTCTCGCTGAACACTCTCGGTGGCTTCCGCAACGAGATGGAGTTCATCCTCACCGGCTTGGATATCGAGGCGAAAGCCGAACTGGCGCAACGCCAGCTGGAGTCCTGGCTGCCGACCAGACCTGCTGAGCTGACCTGGACGCTTGCCCGGCTGGACCGGCCAGACGCCGAGACCGAAGAACAGGCCAGCGCCTTGCTGCGCTGCGTGGTCCGCGACCAGGACCCGAACAAGGTCGGACGCGCTTTCGCTAATGTCGCGGTGGAACTGGCCCTGGCCAGTTATCCGGGATGCAGCTTCACCACCCCGCCGGGCAACGGATCGCCCTACGGCGTCTTCACGCCAGGGTTCGTCGACGCCGCGCAGGTACCGCATATCGCGGTGCTACCGGAGGGAACTCGCGTCGACATCGCGCCCGCTTCGGATACCGCCGAGCTCGCCGAGGTCGCCGAGCCCGCCGTGCCGCAACCGCTGCTTGTCGGCGAAACCCGCCGTGTGCCGTTGGGGACTATCGCGCTGGCCCGCAGCGGTGACAAAGGTGGCGACGCGAATATCGGGGTATGGGTCCGCACCGACGAGCAATGGCGCTGGCTGGTGCACACACTCACCGTGGCACAGCTCAAAGAACTACTCCCGGAGACGGCGTCGCTAGTGGTCACCCGGCATGTCCTGCCCAATCTGCGGGCATTGAACTTCGTTATCACAGGTCTGCTCGGTCAAGGCGTGGCCTACCAGGCCCGCTTCGATCCGCAGGCCAAGGGACTCGGCGAATGGCTGCGGTCTCGGCACCTCGATATTCCAGTGGAGTTGCTTTCATGACCAGACTTTGGGATACCCAGGAACGCCGCGAACTGCGTTCCACCGTACGTGGATTCGTAGAACGTGATGTTCTTCCGTACCTGGACGAATGGGAGCGCACCGCGGATATTCCGCGCGAGCTGCACAAGAAGGCGGGCTCTCTCGGCTTGCTCGGTGTGCAGTTTCCGGAATCCGCGGGCGGTGGCGGCGGTGACGGTGTGGACGCGGCGATCGTCTGTGAGGAGATGCACCAGGCCGGTGCCTCCGGCGGATTGGTCGCCTCATTGTTCACCTGCGGTATTTCCCTGCCGCATATCATCGCCTCTGGCAATGTCGCGCAAATCGAGCGTTGGGTGAAACCCACTTTGGCGGGCGAGCGGATCGGTTCGTTGGCGATCACCGAGCCTGGCGGCGGCTCCGATGTCGGACACCTCACCACCACCGCGCGCCGCGATGGCGACCACTACATCGTCAACGGCGCCAAGACCTACATCACCTCAGGCGTTCGCGCCGATTTCGTGGTCACGGCGGTGCGCACCGGGGGGCCTGGCTCCGCGGGCATCTCTTTGCTCATTATCGACAAGGACACTCCCGGCTTCACAGTCGGCCGCAAACTGGACAAGATGGGCTGGCTCGCCTCCGATACTGCCGAGCTGTCCTATGTGGATGTGCGAGTACCGGTAGAAAACCTGGTCGGTGCGGAGAACTCCGGTTTCTACCAGATCGCGAGTGCGTTCGTGAGCGAGCGCATCGGGCTCGCGGTGCAGGCGTACGCCGGCGCGCAGCGCTGCCTGGATCTGACCCTTGAGTGGGTGCGCAACCGCGAGACCTTCGGCCGCCCGCTGATCGGCAGACAAGCCGTACAGAACACGGTCACCGAGATGGCGCGGCGCGTCGACGTCGCTCGCGTCTACACCCGCGATGTCGCGCAGCGCGCCGCGGAAGGCGAGACCGATCTGATCGCCGAAGTGTGTTTCGCCAAGAACACCGCGGTCGAGGCGGGGGAATGGGTGGCCAACCAGGCCGTGCAGCTGTTCGGTGGGCTCGGCTACATGCGTGAGTGCGAGATCGAGCGACAGTACCGGGACATGCGGATTCTCGGTATCGGTGGCGGCACGACAGAAATCCTGACCGGATTGGCAGCGAAACGATTGGGGTATCAGGCATGACCGTTCTGCGCAGCACATTGAATACTGCCGCGCCCGAACACGAGGCCGCCGCGGAAGCCATGACCGCCAAGCTCGCCGAGGTCGAGGCCGAGTTCGCCAAGGCGGTCGCGGGTGGCGGACCGGACAAGCTGGCCCGGCACCGCAAGCGAGGCAAGCTGACCGCGCGTGAGCGCATCGAACTGCTCATCGACGAGGACTCGCCGTTCCTGGAGTTGTGCCCGCTGGCGGGCTGGGGCAGCGAATTCCACGTCGGCGGAAGCACAGTCGCAGGTATCGGTGTGGTGGAAGGCGTCGAGTGCATGATCATCGCGCCGGATCCGACCGTGCGCGGCGGCACTTCCAACCCGTGGACATTGCGAAAAACATTGCGTGTCAACGATATCGTGCGGGAAAATCGACTACCGGTGATTTCGCTGGTGGAATCAGGCGGCGCGGATCTGCCCACGCAGAAAGAGGTCTTCGTCCCCGGCGGACGGCTGTTCCGTGACCTCACGCAGGCCTCCGCGGCGGGCATCCCGACTATCGCGTTGGTATTCGGTAACTCCACCGCTGGTGGTGCCTACGTTCCCGGCATGTCCGATCACGTGGTGATGATCAAAGAGCGTTCCAAGGTGTTCCTCGGGGGGCCGCCGTTGGTCAAGATGGCCACCGGCGAGGAGTCCGACGACGAATCGCTCGGCGGCGCCGATATGCACGCGCGGGTCTCCGGCCTCGCGGATTACTACGCGGTGGACGAACAAGACGCCATCCGTATCGGACGCTCCATCGTCAAACGCCTGAACTGGCGTAAACACGGCCCTGCCCCGCGCGCCGAGGTGATCGAGCCGCTATATGACCAGGAGGATCTGCTCGGCATCGTGCCGACGGATCTGAAGATCCCGTTCGATCCGCGTGAGGTGATCGCGCGCATTGTGGACGGCTCGGACTTCGACGAATTCAAGCCGCTCTACGGCGGCAGCCTGGTCACCGGCTGGGCCGAGTTGCACGGCTATCCGGTCGGCATCTTGGCGAATGCGCGCGGCGTGCTGTTTTCCGAGGAGTCGCAGAAGGCGACCCAATTCATCCAGCTGGCCAATAGGGCCGACACCCCGTTGCTGTTCCTGCATAACACCACCGGTTATATGGTCGGCAAGGAGTACGAGCAGCGGGGCATTATCAAACACGGCGCGATGATGATCAACGCGGTCTCCAACTCGAAGGTGCCGCACATTTCGGTGCTGATGGGCGCTTCGTACGGCGCGGGCCACTATGGCATGTGTGGCCGGGCTTACGACCCGCGCTTCGTCTTCGCTTGGCCCAGTGCGAAATCCGCTGTCATGGGTGGCGCGCAGCTGGCGGGCGTCATCTCGATTGTCGGCCGGGCCGCGGCCGAGGCGAAGGGCCTGCCGTTCGACGAAGAGGCCGACGCCGGGATGCGTGCCATGGTGGAGGCCCAGATCGAGGCCGAGTCACTGGCGATGTTCATGTCCGGGCGGCTCTACGACGACGGTGTCATCGATCCGCGCGATACCCGCACGGTATTGGGAATGACCCTGTCGGCCATTCACAATTCCCCGATCAAGGGCGCCGACGGTTTCGGCGTCTTCCGAATGTGAGGCCGAACATGACAGTATCGCGCAGCGATTCGACCAGCGGCACAGGCCGGGCGGTAAGTAAGCCGGTCACGAATGTCCTTGTCGCCAATCGTGGTGAAATAGCCCGTCGGGTCTTCGCTACGTGCCGCCGGATGGGCTTGGGCACTGTCGCGGTGTATTCCGACGCGGATGCCGCGGCGCCACATGTCGTGGAGGCGGACGCCGCCGTACGCCTGCCCGGCAATACGCCAGGAGAAACCTATCTGTGCGGTGAGCTGATCATCGAGGCCGCGCTGGCCACCGGCGCCGATGCCATCCACCCAGGCTACGGGTTCCTCTCGGAGAACGCCGAATTCGCTAAAGCGGTGCTCGGCGCCGGTTTGGTCTGGATCGGCCCACCGGTCGAGGCGATCGAGCAGATGGGCTCCAAGGTCGCCGCGAAGAAGATGATGGACGTCGCGGGCGTGCCGATCCTTGCCGAGCTGGTCCCGGCCGAGGTCACCGAAGCGCACCTGCCGATACTGATCAAGGCGTCCGCGGGTGGGGGTGGCCGTGGTATGCGGGTGGTGCGCGATCTCGTTGATTTGGTGCCGCAGCTAGAGGCGGCCAGGCGGGAAGCGGAATCCGCTTTCGGCGACCCGACTGTGTTCTGCGAACGCTACCTCGAGACCGGCAGGCATATCGAAGTTCAGGTTATGGCCGATACGCACGGCACGATCTGGGCAGTCGGCGAACGCGAATGCTCTATCCAGCGCCGCCATCAGAAAGTGATCGAGGAGGCGCCCTCGCCGCTGGTAGAGCGCACCGAGGGGATGCGGGCGCGGCTGTTCGAGGCGGCGCGGCTGGCGGCGGGCGCGATCGGTTACACCGGCGCGGGCACCGTGGAGTTCCTCGCTGACGAACAGGGCGAGTTCTTCTTTCTGGAAATGAATACCCGACTGCAAGTGGAGCACCCGGTCACCGAGTGCACCACCGGGCTTGATCTGGTTCGCTTGCAAGTGGATATCGCCGCAGGTGGCGCTTTGCCCGCTGAGCCGCCCGCGATACGAGGCCACTCCATCGAGGTCCGGCTCTACGCGGAGGACCCGGCGCACGACTGGCAGCCGCAGAGCGGAACGGTGCATCGGATCGATATCGCCTCGGTGGAAGCCGAATTCGACCTGCTCGACCGGCCTGGGGTGCGTCTGGACACCGGTGTGGTGGACGGGTCGGTGGTCGGTGTGCACTACGACCCGATGCTGGCCAAGGTCGTCTCCTACGCCGAAACACGGGATGCGGCCGCACGCTTGCTGGCCTCGGCGCTGCACCGGGCGAAGATCCACGGCCTGGTCACCAATCGCGACCTGTTGGTCCGGATATTGCGTCATCCCGCCTTTTTGGCCGGTGACACCGACACCGCGTTTTTCAGCACACACGGCATGGATATCCTCGCCGCGCCCTTGGTCTCGGAGTCCGACGAAGCGTTGTCGATTGTGGCCGCCGCGCTTGCCGACGCCGCAGCGAACCGCGCGGGCGCTCGGGTAGGCGGTGGGCTGCCCAGCGGTTGGCGGAATCTGCCGTCGCAGTCGCAGCGCAAGTCCTATGACAGCCGTGGCAGCGGGACCCATGAGGTGGGCTACCGGTTCGGCCGAGCCGGTGTCATGGTGGACGGACACGATGGGCTCGAACTTCTCACCTGCGCGCCGGATCGTGTTGTGCTATCGGTTCCGGGGGAACGGGGCCGAGTACGCAGGCAGTTCGATATCGCACGCTATGGAGATCAGGTCTATGTCGACTCTGCACTCGGCCCAGTAGCCGTGCGCAGGTTGCCTCGGTTCAGTGATCCGGCCGATCAGGTGGCCATCGGCTCATTGCTCGCGCCTATGCCGGGCAGTGTGATCCGGCTCGGGGCCGAGGCGGGTAGCCATGTCGAACAGGGACAGCCGATTCTATGGCTAGAGGCGATGAAGATGGAGCACGTTATCGCTGCGCCTACCGCGGGCGTGCTCAGTGCCATCAATGTCACGGCAGGCCAGCAGGTCGATGTCGGCGCAGTACTCGCGGTCGTAGAACCCGCCACAGGAGATGGGACACAGGAGGCCTGATGAGTCATGATCGCGTAGCGCTTATCGGGCCGATGGGGTGCGGGAGCTCCCGCAGGATACAGGGCCTGATGAGTCATGATCGCGTAGCGCTTATCGGGCCGATGGGGTGCGGGAGCTCCCGCAGGATACAGGGCCTGATGAGTCATGATCGCGTAGCGCTCATCGGGCCGACCGGGTGCGAGAGCTCCCACGACATACAGGAGAACTACTGATGAGCAGCTTCATCGAAACCGAAGAGCAGAAGGCGTTACGATCCGCCGTCGCCGCGCTGGCCGCGAAGTACGGCTATCGTGATTACTCGCTGCCCAAGGCACGTAAGGGTGAGCCGCTCACCGAACTGTGGGAGGAAGCGGGAAAGCTCGGGTTTCTCGGGGTGAACCTGCCCGAGGAGTATGGCGGCGGTGGTGCGGGCATGTACGAGCTGTCGCTGGTGCAGGAGGAGCTGTCCGCGCAGGGGTCAGGCCTGCTGCTCATGGTGGTCTCTCCGGCTATCTGCGGCACCATCATCGCCAAGTACGGTACCGATGAGCAGAAGCGGGAATGGCTGCCAGGAATCGCCGACGGCTCGCGCAAGATGGTCTTCGGCATCACCGAGCCGGACGCGGGTTCCAATTCTCACCAGATCACCACCACCGCGCGCCGCGATGGAGGCGACTGGATCCTCAACGGCCGCAAGATCTTCATCTCCGGTGTGGATCAGGCCGATGCCGTGCTGATCGTGGCCCGCACCGAGGACCACAAGACTGGCAAGCTCAAGCCCGCCCTGTTCATCGTGCCGACCGATGCCGAAGGCTTCACCAAGACGGCGCAGGAGATGGAGATCCTCGAGCCGGACCACCAGTTCAATCTGTTCCTCGATGACGTCCGGTTGCCGTCCACTGCGCTGGTCGGCAAGGAGGACGCGGCACTGATGCAGCTGTTCGCCGGGCTGAACCCGGAGCGCATTATGGGCGCCGCCATGGCCATCGGCTCGGGCCGCTATGCCATCGCCCGCGCCGTGGAGTACGCCAAGGAACGCACGGTGTGGAAGTCACCGATCGGTGCGCACCAAGGTATCTCGCATCCGCTCGCGCAGGTGAAGATCGAGCTGGACATGGCGAAGCTGATGATGCGCAACGCCGCGGCCCTCTACGACGCGGGCGAGGAGATGGGCGCCGCGGAAGCCGCCAATATGGCGAAATACGCGGCAGGGGAAGCCAGCATCAAAGCGCTGGACCAGGCCATCCAGACCCATGGTGGCTCGGGCTTGACCAGCGACGTCGGCCTGGCCACCATGCTCGCCAACGTGCGGATCGGCCGTATCGCGCCGGTCAGCCGGGAAATGATCCTGAATTTCGTCGCCCAGTACTCGCTGGGTCTGCCGAAGTCGTACTGAGAGGACGCACATGACCGAGACGGGGCCGTTCGTCCGCTACGAGGTGAGCGGCGGTATCGCGACGCTCACCCTCGACTCGCCGCATAATCGCAACGCGCTGTCGACCAAACTGGTCACCGAGCTGCTGGACGGGCTCGATGCCGCCGCGGCCGACGAGAAGGTACGCGCCACTGTGCTCGCGCACACCGGAACCACCTTCTGCGCGGGCGCGGATCTCAGTGAGGCGAGCGACGCCGATCCCGCCGTGGCCGCCGACGAGCGCACCAGGGTCATGATAGGCCTGCTGCGCAGGTTGGTGGAGACACCGAAGCCGGTGATAGCGCAGATCGATGGCAATGTGCGAGCAGGCGGTATGGGCATCGTGGCCGGATGCGACATCGTCGTGGCCGGGCCTGGCAGCAGTTTCGCGCTCACCGAGGTGCGGATCGGGTTGGCGCCGTTCATGATCTCGCTGACCCTGCTGCCCCGGCTCAGCCCGCGTGCGGCCAGTCGGTACTACCTGACCGGTGAGAAGTTCGGCGCCGCGGTGGCACAGGAGATCGGCCTGGTCACGGTGACTGCCGACGACCCGTCGGCTGAAGTGGCCCGGCTGTGCGGCGAGGTACGCAAAGGGTCGCCGCAGGGTCTCGCCCAGGCCAAGCGGCTGGTCAACGCCGGCGTTCTCGCTGAGTTCGATGCCTCGGCCGAAGAACTCGCGCAGCGTTCGGCGAGCTTCTTCGGCACCCCCGAAGTACGTGAGGGCATGCTGGCCTTTTTGCAGCGCCGCTCGCCGAGCTGGGCAGAGTAGCAGCCATGGCGACACCCCATGAACCCAAGCAGGACCGCAGCCGGGTCACCCGGCAACGCCTGCTAGAGGCGACGATCGACTGCCTGGCCGATATGGGCTGGGCGGCCGCGACGGTCGCCGTCGTCGCCGAGCGCGCTGGGGTGTCTCGTGGTGCGGCGCAGCATCACTTCCCGACCAGGGAAGATCTGATCACCGCCGCGCTGGAGTACATGTTCGACACGCGCAGCGGGCAGGCCATCCAGGAGGCGGCGACGCTGGCGGAGCTGAGCGACGGCCCAGCCCGTACCGAGGCAGTGGTAGCGGGCCTGGTCGAGTCCTACACCAGCCCGCTGTTCAAGGCAGCTCTGCAGGTGTGGACCCATGCCGCCGCCGACCCGGTACTGCGTAAACGCATCCTTCCGATCGAGAGCCGCCTTGGGCGCGCCTCCCACCGTCGCGCGGTCGAGGCCCTCGGCGTGGACGACTCCGATCCGGTCGCCCATCATCTGGTTCAGGCGACTCTCGACCTGGCCCGTGGCCTCGGTTTGGCGGATCTGCTCACCGACGATTCGGCTCGGCGTAAGCAGATCGTGCAGCAGTGGGCGGCGACTTTGCATGCCGCCCTACACGCGCCGCGCTGAGTGGTGTGCGCAATCGACCGGTTCGTGCGCGATATCCGGAGCGTTCTCGACGCCAGATGATGTCGTGGACGTTGTGTTGTCTCAACTCGGGTGCGTAGCGCGCGATGGTAGCGAAGTCGTTGTCGCCGTGCTTAGTCCGTGATGTGCCGCGTTGGCGGCGATGAACAAGTCGATGAGTGATGCGCTGCGGTGCTCACCCGCACGTGACATTCGATATTGCGTAGTCGCGCCCCAGTGATCGGCATGCTTCGGCACCGTTATATGCGGTGGCCCTGCTGCCCGCCGCCGTACTCGCACTCATCGGGCTCGGCGGACCCGTCTTTTCTTCGTCCTGCAGGGTGGTGGTCATGGTTCCAGTGGCGGACAGCCGATACTGTTCGTGCCCATCTGGATCGGGATCCCGGACGGTGCCGTCGGTTACAGGCACTTCGCCGCACCGCCCGGACCAGGGTGGTACGACGGGTTCGGTACTCCGAGCTGTCCAGTCATGGAGCTGGGGGACGGATGGTGGTGGCTTTCCCGGGAATGCTCCAGTAGTCGGTTGGCTCAGGATGCGTTTCCAGTA
>NZ_JBWSOR010000042.1:0-29940 GCF_056629435.1 Nocardia sp. TBRC8007
GTCCATGCCCCGCCTGATTGGGGCGCGGGGGAGATGCGGCTGCGCGCTGCGACCCCGACGCTCAGTTCGAACGTCTCGAGCGAACAGGTCATGGGCAACCACGGTCATCACGTCCGTGATTGCAGACCTGCACGGTGCTGAGCACCGCGCAGGGGGCGACAGCTGCACGGAGATCAGCTCCGTGCAGGTGACCGTACGTAGGCGTAACAGGAGTGAGGAGCCATGATGGATCTGTACTCGATCGCCCATGCACTGTTGTGTCACCCGATCGGGCATGTGTCGGTGCTGGCAGTGGCTCCACTGCAGATGCTCGGGTGGTGGACATGGTGAGGCCGTGGCCAGGGCGCGCCTGAGGACCTGCGCTGAGCCTGGTTGCCCGGCAATCCAACCCGATCGGCGATGCCCTGACCACCAGCGGCACCGAGAGCGCCACTGGCGCGTGACCACGCCGACCAAGGCGACGCGCACCACGGCCGAGCGTCGCCGGCGCGCTGCGGCAGTGGCCGAGCATCGAACGCGATACGGTGATTGGTGCCCTGGCTGGCGGAGGCCGGCGCACCCGTCCACCGACCTGACGGCCGACCACATCCAGGGCATCGCTCGAGGCGGAGCGCCCGACGGTCAGCTGCAGGTGTTGTGTCGTGGATGCAACAGCGCCAAACACTGACCAGCGGCTGACCAGGCCCTACAAGGAGCGTCGCAGCCCAGGCACCCCAGGGGGGATGACCCTCCCCCGGTCACGAGTTGCGCCGCGGGGGAGGGCGCTACCTGGTGCGGAGGGTTCAAATGCTCAGCTGATAAGGATGCTGATGGCCGGGATGCAGAAGAAGACCACGAACAGCACTCCGATAGTGATGGCCAGCCCGAGGCCGGCGCGCTTCTTTGGCCGGTCACCGGTTTCTCGCTGGATGGGGGTGTTGGTTGGCGTCATGCTGGACCATGCGACGGCTGTCCCGATGAGTGTGAGCAGTGCGGCCCCTGCGATCCATCCGCCACGGTTGGACGGTTCCAGGTCTCGGCAGATTTCGAAGTAGCCAGTGGTGCAGATTTCTTCGGGGTTCGAATGATCGACGGCGAATAGGACGATGCCGCCGATCAGCGCCAGGATACCGACGATCCACAGCGATCGCATGATCGCCAGTTGATTGCTCTGCATCTTCCTCCCCATTCTGTGTGATGTCGGGGCCATTCTGCCTTTGTCGGCGCGATGCCGTCAGGATTTCCGTCCGGTAGCGCGATGCTGCCAGGAGGAGGTGGATCATGCGTGGTGGTGCGCGTAACCGTTCCGGCCCGCAGCCGGACCCGCGTTCGGGGCGTTCGGATCGGCGCGGCCTGCAGTTGACGATGTTGCCCAGCGAAGGCTATTCCGGTGATGTGCCGGCGTTCCCGCTGCCGCGGCCGAAGGCTCGCGAGAAGGCGCTGTGGCGGTTGATCTGGTCGTATCCGCAGGCTGTTGCGTGGGCGCGTGATCCGTGGCGCTGGGAGACCGTCGCGATGTATGTGCGCTGGAAGGTGCGCGCCGAGCTGGCTGATGCGAGCGCGGCGGATGCGACGGCGATGCGGCAGCTGGCCGATCAGATCGGGCTCACGCCGGCGGGATTGAAGGAGAACGGCTGGCAGATCGCCGCCGACGAACTCGTCCAGGCCCGTACCGTGGTGGCCGAGAAGGCTACGCCTGTGTCGATGCCGGCCCGGCGACTGCGGGCGATGCCCGGTGGCGGAGCCTGAGGGTTGGCTGGTCGAGTGGCCGACGCTCGGCGATATCGGCGAGGCGTGGGTTCGGCGGCATTGCCGTATCCCTGACGGATTTCGCCGCGGCGCGGAGTTCGTGTGGTCGGATTGGCAGTTCTGGTGCGCGGCGAACTATTACCGCGTCCGCGAGGGCGTCGCATGGGTGTCGCCGGATCAGCCGCTGTTCAACCAGGCGTTCGTCTATCGCCGCGCTCAGATCGTCGCCCCACAAAAGACGGGCAAGGGTCCATGGGGTGCGAGCATGGCGTGCCTCGAGGCCGTGGGTCCGTCGCAGTTCCTCGGCTGGGCGGGCAGGGGCGACGGGTGGGCATGCTCGGACTGGGGTTGCGGCTGCGGCTGGGAATACGAGTACCTGCCGGGTGAGCCGATGGCCATGCGGCACCCGTCGCCGGTGCTGCAGCTGACGGCCACCAACGAGGACCAGGTCGGCAACGTGTATCGGCCGTTGACGGCGATGATCAAGCTGGGGCCGCTGGGTGATCTGATGGCGGTGCGGGAGAACTTCATCCGCATTCTCGGCGACGATGGCGGTGACGATTTCGACCGGATCGACGCTGTCACCTCCAGCGCTACGGGGCGTGTCGGTAACCCGATCTCGTGGGCGTTGCAGGACGAGACTGGTTTGTATACGAAGACGAACAAGATGGTGGGGATCGCTGAGACGCAGCGTCGTGGCGCGGCTGGTATGGGTGGGCGAACGGTCGAGACCACGAATGCGTGGGATCCGGCGGAGGATTCGACCGCGCAGCGCACGTGGGAGGCTCGGGCGTCGGACATCTTCCGGTTCTTCCGGCAACCGCCGGCGTCGTTGTCGTGGGGTAACAGGCGTGATCGGCGCAAGATCTTGCGGCATGTCTATGCCGGGAGCCCGTGGGTGAACCTGGATTCGATCGAGGCCGAGGCGATGGAGCTCAACGAGCTCGATCCGGCGCAGGCCGAACGGTTTTTCGGCAACCGGTTGGTGGCCCGTTTGGGGACGTGGCTGCCGCAGGGGTTGTGGGAGGGCTGCTATGTCGAGGGTCTGGCTTCCTAATCCGGGCGCTGGTACGCCGATCTGTGTCGGTTTCGATGGCTCGGAGAACAACGACTGGACCGCGTTGCGCGCTGAGACTCGTGATGGGTTGTTGTTCACTCCGCGGTATGGTCCGGATCGTCGGCCGACGATCTGGGCGCCGCGGGAGTGGGGTGGGCGGATCCCGCGCGGTGAGGTTCACGCGGCGGTCGATGAGGTGTTCGCCACGTGGGTTGTGGCGCGGATGTACGCCGATCCTTATGACTGGCGCAGCGAGATCGGTGACTGGGCGTTGAGGTACGGCGACGAGCGTGTCGTCGAGTGGCAGACCAACCGGATCACGCCCATGTATGGGGCGATCCGCCGATTCGAGACCGATTTGACGACGGGGCGGATTCGTCAGGATGGCTGCCCGATCACCGAGGCCCATGTCGGCAACTGTCGAAAGGTGGCCAAGCCCGGCGACAAGTATGTGCTCGGCAAGCCTGTCGATCATCAGAAGATCGACGCCGCGATCACCTCGATCCTCGCCCATGAGGCTGCTTCGGATGCGCGTGAGGCGGGCTGGGAAGACGTCGATGGCCGGATGTTCTGCTTTGGTTAGGAGGTGAGCGCATGGTGGGGTTGCGGACGACGCTCACCGACGACGAGCGTGACATGATCGGCAAGCTCAACGCCAAGCATCACAAGCTGGCTGAGCGTGTCAAGCTGCTCGGCGCCTATTCCGAGGGCGCGCAGCGGCTCAAGCATATCGGCTTGGCTGTGCCGGAGGAGCTGCGCATCTTCGAGTTGGTGGCCAACTGGCCGGGGATGTATGTGCGGGAGCTGGCGCGCCGGCAGAAGGTGAAGGCGGTGTATCGGCCGGGGCGCGCTTTGGCGGACGACGAGCTGCAGGAGGCGTTCCGTGCGAACAATCTCGCCTCTCAGGTGCCGTTGTTGGCTATGGAGGCGCGTGTCTTCGGCAGGTGTTTCGTTGTGGTGGGGGCCAATGACGAGGATCGTGGGCATCCGCTGATCACGGTGGAGTCGCCTCGGCAGATGTCGGCGTTGGTGGATCGCCGCCGCCGTCGACTCGCCGCCGCGCTGCGGCAGTATCGCGAGGACAATGGTGAGCGGGTCGGGACATTGCTCCTGCCCGACAAGACGATTCAGGTCGTCGAGGGCCGCGGCGGCTGGGTGATCGACAGTGTCGGTCATGACGACGGCCGCGATGATCACGCCCTGGGGCGTGTGCCGGCGGTGCTGTTCCTCAACCGGCAGCGCCTTGGTGAGTGGGATGGCGACTCGGAGATGGCTGATTTGATGGGCATCACCGATGCGTGCGCGCGGACGCTGACCAATATGGCGGTCGGTGTGGAGACGCACGCTGTGCCGCCGCGATGGGCGTTGGGGATGAGCAAGGGTGATTTCGTCGATAAGGACGGCAGCCCGCTACCTGTGTGGCAGGCGTATTACACCGCGATATGGGCGAACCAGAAGAGCCCGAAAGATGCTGCTGTTGGCCAGTTTTCCGCTACTGATCTACGGAACTTCCATGAGACGGTGAAGTTGTATGCCGAATTGGCGTCGAGCGTGTCAGGGTTACCGTTCCGCTACTTCGGTGCCAATGCCGCGAATCCGGCGGCTGAGGGTGCGATCCGGGCGGACGAGTCGCGGATCGTGTCCAATGTCGAGGAATTCAACGAGCACCTCGGTGTCGGTTTGGGTTGGACGCTGGCGCTGTATGAGCGTTTCCGCACTGGGGAGTGGCCGATGTCGGGCGAGATGATTTCCGTGGAGTGGCGTGATCCGGCCACCCCGACCCGCGCCGAGGAGGCCGACGCGATCCAGAAGCTCAACGGCGGCAACCCCGTGCTCAGCCGTGAGGGCTCCTGGGATGAGATGGGTTGGGGCGAGGAGCGCAAGGCCCGCGAGCGTGGATACTTCGCCGACGAAGACGACGATCCTGCGTTGCGGCGGTTCGGCGACAAGGTGACCGCGGCGGCTCGGAGGGATGTCGATGCGGCTGCCGCACGCGGCGATTGAGTTCGATCGTGGGCAGCGTCGCGTCTCCCGTGACGTGCTCGAGGAGATCGTGGCGTTGTGGGGCGCGTTGCCGCCGCTGGATTTCGATGTCTGGTTCGGGCGTAACGTCGACCGTTTGGTGCGGCTCGTCGCTGCTGGTCAAGCGGTGGCGGTGTCCGGCGCTGACCGGTATGTGGCGGAGGTGCTCGACGAACAGGGCATCAGCGTCTTGCAGGAGGCGCAGCCCGACCCCGGAAGGTTGGTCGGTGTCACTTCCGATGGTCGCGGTATCGATGGTCTGCTGTATCAGGCGGTGGTTGATGCTCAGCGGCGCGTCACTGCGGGTGAGACGCCCTATTCGGCGTGGCGGCACGCGGGCGATGCCGCGGCGCTGTATGTGCGGACCGAGCTCGCTGATGTCGGACGGGTAGCGACCGGGCTGAGTATCGCGCCCCGGCGCGGTGTCGGATATCGGCGGATGCTGGTGCCGCCCAGCTGCCCGCGCTGTGTGGTGTTGGCTGGACGTTTCTACCGCTGGTCGAGCGGTTTTCGGCGCCATCCGGGCTGCAACTGCCGACACATCCCTTGCCGTGAGGATGTCGACGATGATGTCCGCACCGACCCGAAGAAATATTTCGACAGTCTCAGTCCCGATGATCAGGACAAGACTTTCGGTATCGCTGCCGCGCAAGCGATTCGCGAGGGCGCGGATGTGTCGCAAGTAGTCAACGCCCGCAGGGGAGTAGAGGTCGTCGGTGGCCGAGCTCAACGCAAGAATGTCTACGGTCGCCAGTTGCCAGTCACCAGCGAAGGCGTCACGAAACGGGGTATCGCCGGGAGGATCATCCGCGGCCGTGGACGTAACCCGCGTACCACGCCGCGGCTCATGCCCGAGGCGATCTACGAAATCGCGGAGTCCCGCGAAGAAGCCATCGAGCTACTGCGCAAGAACGGTTACATCCTTCCCAGCGCACCGATTCGCAAGTCAATCGAACCGAGGCCGATCGGCGCCAGGATAGAGCAGCGTGCGACCGCTGCGGACAACAGCGCGCCGGTATCGGCGGCACTGCCGGAAGCGGTGCATCCTCCCGACCCAGAGACCCCGGCTGCAGCCGACAGGACAGGGGCCGCGCCGAAGCGGAAACGACGCAAGGTTTCCCCGTTCACGGGCGAATCGACTGAGGATCTGATGGCCCGGTTGAACGCCAAGGCTGAGGCCGGTGAGGTCGACGAGGAGTTCGACGCGCTCGCCGCCGAGATCGACAAGCGTGATCGGCGGGCGAAGGCCGAACGCGATCGACGCGCCGCCAAACGAGATGCCGACGCTCGAGCTCGAGACGACGAATACGAGCGGCTCATGCGTGCCGGTGTCGACGACGAGACCGCGATCGAGCAGGCGTACGGGGTGTCGGTGCCCGAGCAGCGGCGCCGTAACGCGCGCTCGATGCTGTCGAGTTTGGGTTATCAGGGCAGGGGCCTCGACCAGCAGGTCCGTGCTTGGCATCGTGACGAGGCGTACCGGGCGTCGGTGGAAGCCGAGGAAGCCACCAACGGGTACATGCTGAGCAAGGCTGGTGAACGTGCGGGTGTGGATCCGCGGAAACTGTGGTCGATGCCCGAAACTCGTGCCCGCAAATACGCCAGCGAGGAGCTGCGCGCGTGGTGGGATGAGAACGGTCGCGTGACCGCGGCCGAACTCGAGGCGCAGCTGCTCGATCCTGCCGAACTGGCGCGTATCCAATCGCGTAGACGGGACTTTCTGACATGAGCCGCCAGGAATACCTCGATGCTCGCGCCGCCGGACTGGCTGCGTTCCGCCGCGGTGAACCGACCACGGCCAACCCGTACGCTGCTGCGGTCGGTGAGGGTTTGAGCTACCGCGACCGCGTCGTCGACCAGGCCGACTCGGCCGAAGCGAATCCGAAAGCTACCGCGCTGGCGCGGCTGTGGCTGGCGGGGTGGCAGTCCGGCCGCGACGCCGCCGACTCGTCCCGCGGGTAGCGGGAACACGCCCACGCCCGGCGATATTCGGGCGCATTCGTCCCGACCGGCGCGAGGCCGGCCGGAATTCTTCCGCGACGGAAGGGAGTTCACCCGATGAGCACACAACTGCCTGTGCACCCGATCTACGGGGCTGCGATCGGTTTGCGTCGCAACGGTTCACCGATCTGGCTGATCCGCGGCGGTTCCACCGATCCCGAACCGCCTGCCGGGACGCCGGACGAGCCGGACTCGCGCGTGTCACAGGATCCCGCACCCGCTGACGACCCGGGCGACCTGGGCGACGGCGGGGAACGGGCACTCAAGGCCGAGCGGGCTGCCCGCAAGACGGCCGAGAAAGCCGCGCGTGACTTGGCCGCGAAGGTCAAGGCATTCGAGGACGCCCAAAAGTCCGACGCCGAGCGCGCAGCCGAGAAGATCCGCGTCCTCGAGCGGGAAGCCGCGAAGGCGATCCGCTACGAGGCCGCCGAGGAGGCCGGTCTGTCGCTGTCGATGGCTGGTCGCCTCAACGGCGGCACTCTCGACGAGCTCATCGCTGACGCCGAGGTGCTGAAAACACAGATCGGCGCTGCCGCAACACAGCCCGCGTCGACAACGTCCGCGCAGCCGGGGACACCCAAACCGGACCGTCGCCAAGGCGGCGGTGGTGGTGAGGAGTCCGGGACTATGGCCGCTGGTCGTGCGGAGTACGCGGCGCGCAAGAACCGCAACTGATACGACCCCAAAGGAGGGGAGTAATGGATCTCAAGCTGACTACCGAGAGCTTCGGTCAGGACGATCAGTCCTGGCTGGCCTCGGCCGAGGGCACCGACCGTGCCCGCACGATCACTCTCGACATGTCCACCTTCGCCGCCGCCGACTACGCCGACGGCTATCTGAAGTCCGGGTGGGTGCTGCGCCGCCTCGGCAGCGGCCTGTACGGCAAGCGCAGCGACGGCGACTCCGAACCCATCGCCGGGCACCTGTTCACCGCGGTGAAGGTGCCCGCCGGTGTCACCAAGGTCTCCGCCGCCCTGTTATGGCATGGCGCCGTGCTCGCCGCCAAGGTCCCCAACCCACCCAACGCTGCAGGCCAGGCCACGACCAAGGCTGTCAGCTACTTCTGAGAGGAGGCGTAAGCAATGGCACTCGTGCTCAATTCCGACTATGTCACCCCCGCCGAGCTGACCGGCTACGTCCGCGCGGCCCTGGCCGACCAACCGATCAACGACCTCACCCTGATCGATGATCTGTTGCCCGATGTCCAGATCGATGATGTCGAGTTCCGCGCCAACATCACCCAGCGAGGCCTGCGCCGCGCCGCGCAGTACCGCTCGTGGGACACCGAGGCCCGCATCACCGGCCGCAAGGGCGTCATCCGGATCAGCGGTGAGCTGCCGCCGATGTCGGAGAAGCGCCGCTTGGGCGAATACGATCGGCTGCGCCTGCGCAGCGCCGATTCCGCGATCCGTGACCTGATCTACAACGACGCCGTCGAGCTGGCGCAAGCGATCCGCACGCGCGTCATCATGGCCAAGGCGCAAGCACTGGTCACCGGTAAGATCACCCTCGCCGAGAACGGCCTGGAACTCGAGGCCGACTTCCAGCGGCTGGCCGGACACTCGGTCACCGCGGCGACCCTGTGGAACGTCGCGGGCGCAAGCGCGGCCGACCCGGTCATCGACCAGGAGAGCTGGTTCGGTACCTTCCGGACCACCAACTCCGGCAACCCGGTGCGCGCGATCACCAGCCAGCGCGTCATGTCCACGCTCATGCGCCAGGACAAGATCCGCGCCGCCGTCCTGCCGCCGGGATCGACATCGGGCATCGTGACCCGTGACCAGGTCAACGCCCTGTTTACGAGTTTCGGGCATCCGCCGATCGAAATCTTCGACGCTCAAGTCGAGGACGCCGCCGGCAACAGCCAGCGCCTGATTCCCGACGACAGGATCTTGTATGTGGGTTCGGCGAAGATCGGTGAAACTGATTGGGGCACAACCGCTGAATCGATCGAACCGGAGTACGGCATCGAATCCAGCCAGGCGCCGGGCATCGTGGTCGGCTCCTACACCGACCCCGATCCGTTCGCGCGGTGGACCAAGGCCAGCGGCATCGCCCTGCCGCTGCTGCTCAACGCGAACGCCACCATGATCGCGAAGGTGCTGTGATGGCGCGGCGGCTCGCGGGCTGTGTGCACGTCCACGACGAGCACGGCACCAGCCATGTCTACGGTCCGGACGACGCGGTCCCGGCGTGGGCGGCGAAGAAGATCACCAACCCGGGCGCCTGGGCCGACGACACCGAGGACGACGCGGCCGTCGAGGAAGGCGATCACGTCGACGGCGACGAGCGCGACGACCAGGCCGACGACAACCGAGACGAGGCGACGCCGGCAGGCCGATCGGCCGGGCGTGCCAGGAAGCGGCGTAGCGCGTGAGTGCCCCGCTGCTCGGGTTGGCTGACGTGCAGGAGATCTCCGGTGAGACGTTCGCCGAGCCGGAGATCACTCAGGTCAATCGGCTCATCACCATCGCTGTCGCGCGCATGCGGGCCAAGGTGTCCGGGCTCGATGCCCGCATCGCCGCCGGCACGCTCGACTCGGCCCTCGTGGCCGGCACGGGCGTGTCCATGGTGTTGCGGGCGCTCGAGACGATGCGCCGCGGTATCGGCGTCACGCGCACCGAATACCCGGAGATCAGCACCCAATACGCCCAGTCGACCGGGACCGGGCTGGTGTATCTCACCGACGACGAACTCGCCGACCTGCTCGACACACCGGACCAGGGCGACGCCTTCACCATCGCGGCCGGCGGGCGATGAGCCTGCCCGAACGGTGGACGCTGCTGCGCCGCGGGACCGCATCGACCGACCCCGTCACCGGAAACCGGATACCGACACCGGTAACCGAAACCGCGTGGCGCGGGCTACTGCAGCAGCAATTCCTCAACCGGCCACAGATCGACGAGTTCGCCGACGGGCACACCATCACACGATTAATTCTGCTGTTGGATCCCGGCTTGCCCGGAGGGACCGGTCGTCGTGATGTGTGGCGATTCGACGGCCCGGCCGAGGTGTCCGATGTCGTCGGCGTCGGCGACACCGTCACCGTGCAGGGCACTCCTCGAGCGCGCCGCCCTGCCCACGGATCGCGCCGCCCCGCCTACCTCGCCGCCATCGTGCGGCACACCTCAGACATGAAGGAGACACCATGATCACGTCATGGACCGACGCCGACGGAATCGCGCACTGGAGCGCGGAAGGATCCAAAGCCCACCGTAAACACCTGCAACGCAAAGCAGTCGACAAAACCGAGGAGTCTCAGCCTGCCAGCCAGGCAGCGTTGGTCGGCGCTGCGGAGGTTCGCGCGGCAACCCCGCTCGGCAAGTCCGAAGGGCCGCGGCGTAAGCCATGATCCGGTTGACGATCTTCGAGGACGTGTGCCGCTCCGCGGCACGGGCATTGTCGATGCCCCGTCGCTACGCCATCGCCCGCGAGGTCGCCGCGCAGGCCCGCGCCAGCGCACCTGTCGTCACCGGCGCCTACCGCGACGGGATCGGCGTGCGGGTGTCCGGCACGGATGTGCGTGTCGTGGAGACCGATCCCGACGCCATCTACAAGGAGTACGGCACCTCGAACACGCCTGCGCATGCGGCCTTGACCGACGCCGCCCGCACCCGCGGCCGCTACTCCGGTTGGAAGCCGCGGCGGTGACACCGATCCCGTTCGCGCCCGGCGCGGTACGCGCATTTCTGATCGCGCAGCCCTCGCTGACCGCACGTGTGGCCACCGAGAACATCACCACCCGCGACCTGCCCGACCCCATCACCGGCCCGTTCGTCACACTCCGTGCGCCTGGCAATATCGGTCAGGACCCGTTCCTGCGCCGCCCCATGGTGCAAGTGGACGCTTGGGCTCCGAAGCTGGAAATACTGGGTGGCACAACAGATCCCGAAGAAGTGGCTTGGGATATCGCAGCGTTGGCGGGTGAGTTGCTGGGGCGCGCCAAACCGCAAGTGTGGCGCGGCAGCGTCTGGTCGGCGACCTGGACCGACGGCCCGATCACCTTCGTCGACACCGCTCGTGGCGCGGACCAGCCCCTGTTCCGGGCCACTGTGCGCGTCGAGCTGAAAATGCGTGCCGCACGCACGTGAGATTCGAAAACTGTTCTCGCTCGCGATATTCAGCGTGAGCGACTCATCACCCATGGAGGTTGAATCGTGAGTACCCACGCCGACCCGAACAAGGCGTACGTTTGGCTCGACGGCGACGGCTACCGCGCGCCCGCCGGCACCGCGCGACCCGATAGCCCGTTCGTCACCAGCCCGGTCACCGGTGCCGTGTCCTGGCTGCCGTTCGGCGGTATCGAGGCCGGATTCGAGGTGAATCCGACCCGTGACGTGTCTCCGAAGCCGGTGTGGAACCGGCGCCTGGCTCCCTATAAGGTGGTCAAGGCCCCGACCGAAGAACGCGCCAAGCTGCGGCCGGTCGACTACAGTGCCGCGACCGTGCTCACCGCGTTGCAGGGCGGCTCGATCGTCGAAACCCCACCTGCTTCCAGCGTGTTCGAGTGGCGCGGTGGCGACGACGAGGACTTCGCGTTGCTGCTGGTCGTCCGCGACGAGGGCACCTCCGCCGGCTTCTACAGCCCGCGTGTCACTCTCACCACGCCGCCGCCGCGGACCTTCGGTAAGGAGGACCTCGACGGATTCGAGTTCGAGCTGCTGGCGTTGGAGCCGTTCACCCCGATCACCTCGTTCAATCCACTGCAAACCAAGGCCACCGTCACTATCGGCGGCAGCCCGACCGGCGGCACGTTCACACTGTCGTTCGCCGGTCAGACCACCGCGGGCATCGCCTACAACGCGGCCGCGAGCGCGGTGGAGTCGGCGCTGGTCGCACTGTCAACGATCGGTGCGGGCAAAGCCGCCGTCACCGGCAGCGCGGGAGGCCCCTACACGGTCACCATCAACGCGGTCGGCACCCTGACCGGCGACGGCGCGAGCCTGACCCCCTCCGGCACCATCACCATCTCCTGAGGGAGCAGCCTGTGACCACGAAAAAGTACCCGGCAGCGCGCCGCCCGGCGCGGCCCAAGACTCAAGCCACCCCGGCGGCGCCCGCCGCCGACCGCGTCGACCTCCTGGACGAGCTCGCCACCGGCGATCAACCACCCGTGCCGATCACCCTGCTCGGCGTCGATGCGGATGTGCGGCGCGGCTTCACCGGCGCCGAGGCGGTGCGGTTCTACCAACTCGCCGGAACCGACGAAATGGAGGCCATGCTGTCGCTGATCACCAGCGACGGACCTGGCCTGTGGGACAAGATTTCCCAACTCTCCCCGTCACACGCTGTGACCGCGCTCAACCGGATCATCAATCTCAGCGAGCTGCACCAGGGGGAACTGCTAGCGCCCCTGCCCTTGTCGGGCTACATCGCCCCGACCGCTGGGGCGCAGCCTTCGCCCGCATCCGACGCTGGTACGGCCTGAGCCTGCGTACCGCGCTCGCAGAGCTGCCCTATCGCGATGTCGCCGCACTGCTCGAGGACTCGGCAGCTCGAGATGCGCAAAGGGCACGGGATTCGGAGAACCTGGCCATGCTCGTCGACCGCACCGACTTCGGTTTGAACTTCGACTACATCTCAGGCACCACCGACCCCGACGATCCGGAAGTCAAACGGGAACGCGCACAACGGATCAAGCACGGCATCAAACCACCGCCGCTGCCGATCCTCGCTCCGATCGCTCAACGCGACCCGGACATCACCGCGCAGCTGCTCGAGCGATACCAGCAGACACAACACCCCTACCGCGTTCCCGACCCACCGAAAAACAAGCTCGACATGCTGCTGGCAGCCCGCCGAGGGGAGGTGATCTGAGATGGCCGGAGGCCGCATCGACATCCTCATCAACCCCGACACAAGACAATTCGCCAGCCGCATGCGGACCGGGCTGTCACCGGCACTCGGCGCCGCCAAGGGGCTCGGCGCGGCTCTCGGCCTGGCCATCGGCGGCGGCGCGTCAGCCGCGTTCGGCAAGGTCATCAGTGTCGGCAACGAGTTCACCACCTCCCTCAACACAATGGCCGCGGTGGCCGGAGCGACAGCCGAACAGATGGCCGCGGTGTCGGCGAAGGCGAAAGAGTTGGGCAACGACATCACTCTGCCCGGCACCTCCGCCAACGACGCCGCCGCGGCCATGACCGAACTCGCCAAGGGCGGATTCACAGTCCAACAGGCGATGGATGCCGCGAAGGGTTCGCTGCAGCTGGCCGCTGCCGCGCAGATCGACGCCGCCCAGGCTGCGGGGATTCAGTCGAAGGCGCTGCAAGCGTTCGGCTTGCAGGCTGCCGATGCTGGTCGTGTCGCCGATGTGCTGGCTAACACCGCGAACGCTTCTGCTGCCGAACTCGGTGATGTCGCATACGGTTTGCAGGCCGCGGGTGCGGTGGCGCATCAATTTGGGCTCTCGGTCGAGGACACCGCGACCGCACTGGGGTTGTTCGCCAACGCCGGTATCGAGGGCAGTGACGCGGGAACCTTGCTGAAGTCGGCGCTGCTGGCGTTGACCGACCAAGGGAAACCCGCGCAGGAGGCGATCAAGGAACTCGGCCTCACCGTCTATGACAGCCAAGGCCGATTCGCCGGACTGCGCACACTGTTCGAACAACTCCAGGTCGCCTCGCAGCGCATGACCCCGGAGATATACCAGGCCACTACTGCGACCTTGTTCGGGTCCGACGCGATGCGCTTGGCCGGTATTGCGGCCGAAAAGGGCGTGACTGGTTACGATTCCATGCACACGGCGATGTCCCGGCAGGGCGCGGCTGCGGATGTGGCGGCGGCGAAAATGCAGGGCCTACCCGGCGCCATGGAAACAGTGCAGAACGCTGCCGAAGGCCTCGCCCTCGAGGTCTACGACCTGGTCAAAGGACCGCTCGAGCAATTCACCCGAAGCGTCGCCGATTTCATCACCGACCAAACCCCACGACTGGTCGACGGCCTGCACGACGGCGCTGACGCCCTCATCGGCATCGGGCACGCAGTCGCCCCCGTTGTGCAGGCATTTCTCAGCCTTCCTGCGCCGATCCAGGCCACCGCTGCCGCTCTGCTGCTGCTCAAAACCACCAGCATCGGCACCACGCTCGTTTCGGCAGCTACCGCCGCCACTGCGGCGTTGCGCACCACAGCCGCCGCCGCGACCTCGGTGGTGGCTGCCGCGCGGACTGCGACGGTTGGTCTCGGCGGATTCGGTAGTGGAGTCGCCCAGTTGGGCAGGTACATTCCAACCGTCGCGCGGATGCAGACCTCGTTTGTGAACGCTGCCGCCGGAGCGTCGTCATTCGCTCGGACGCAAGGCACGATCGCGGCGGCCGCGACAGGCTTGCGTGCAGGGTTGGGCAGTGTTGTCAGTTTTCTTGGCGGGCCATGGGTGATCGGGATAGCTGCGGCCGCAGTCGCGGTTTATCAGCTGTACTCGGAGTTTCAGGCTGGCAAGAAGCACGCCGAAGCGATGCGGAAAACAATGCGGGAGATCGGTGTCGCGCGCAGCGAGCTGGCGGAGATCTTCTCCGTCAACGGCGGTGCGTTCAATGATCGGGCCATCGCGAATGTGACCAACCAGATCGACATCATGAAGAAGTCGCTCGACGAGGCTGCCGAGAATCGGCCCGGATTCTTCGAACGCAATTTCACCCCGCCCTGGATGGACACGGCCCGCGACAAGGAGTGGTACGCCGACCGGTGGAAGGGCGCGAAGGAGATCATCGACGATCTGAAGCTGTCGGATCAACAGCTCGCCGAAACACTCAGCGATACAGCGAAGTTCAACGACCTATCGACCAAGCTGCAAGAGTTGGGGCAAGACGGCCGGTTCGCGCTGTCGGAACTGCAGGCGCTGCGTGACAACATCGTGGAGCTGCAGGAGACAGCCAAGGACACCACTCCCGGATTCGCCACTCTGTCTGGAGCGGTCAAGACGCTCTCCGACGAGTCGGCGACCGCCGAGGACCGTATCAACGCGATGAAGACAGCGCTGGATGTGCTGTCCGGTAAGCCGGTGACCGCGCAGGCGGCGATGGCCAAATACAACGAGACCGTCCGTGATACCGCGGCGATCACAGCCGAAGTATGGGATAAGACAGCGGGATTCGGTGAGCAGCTCATCGGTCAGGACGGTCAGGTCGATACTGCCACCGCCAATGGCGACAAGCTGTATCGGAAATTGCTGGAGATCAAGGAAGGGACCCTGGGTGCCGCCGAGGCCGGCGAGGATATGGGGCCGTTCTTCGCCCGGAACGAGCAGCAGTTCGCGCAACTGGCGCACTCTACCGGGCTGGGCGCTGAACAAATCAGGCAGATGGCCGCACAGCTCGGCTATTTGCCCGAAGACATCGAGGTCCTGGCCAGACTGAAGGGCGCCGATTCGGTCGAGCAGCAACTGATCGTCATCGAGGGATTGCTGCGCACCAACGCCGACGGAGTCACGATCCCGGTCGAGGCCCTGACCGATGAGGCGCGGGAGGCGCTCGAGGACGCCGGCGCGAAGATCGAGGAGATCGACGGGAAGCCGGGCATCGTGAAGGTGACCGCCCCGAACCTGGCGGCGGTGCTCGCCGACCTGGACGAGTTGATCAACAAGAAGCTGCCGGATAAGACCCAGAGGGTCAAGGTCACTTATGAGGAGGCTACCGCGTCTGGTGAGTGGCGTGCGCCGCTGGTCTTCCCGGAGCAGCGCGCCGACGGCGGTGTCTCGGGTGCTTTGCCGAGCCAGGCTGTGATCCAGCACCCGCGGCCTCGGCTGTTCCAGTGGGCGGAGCCGGAGACGCGGGGTGAGGCGTTCATCCCGCTGGCCAACTCGAAGCGGGAACGCTCGACGAAGATCCTCGGCACGGTCGCGGGCATGTTCGGCTACGAGCTGGCCCCGGTGGCGATGGCCGATGGCGGCATCGCTGTCGACCGTGCCTTGGGTTTTCTGCGGGGGGAGTCCGGTAAGCCGTATCAGTACGGTGGGGTCGGCAATCCTTCGTGGGATTGTTCGGCGCTGATCTCCGCCGCGTATGCGTTGTTGAAGGGTTTGGATCCGTACAAGCGGTGGTTCACCACTGAATCCGACTTCCCCGCACTGGGTTTCCTCAACGGTCTGGATCCGACTGGTGCGGGTTTGTCCATTGGGGTGTTCCGTGGCGGCGGTGGCCGGTATTCGCATATGGCCGCTACGTTGGCCGGTACGGCGATCGAGTCCGGTTCGGGTGGGGTGCGTGTCGGTGCGGGCGCGGCCTCGGCAGCCGACGCCCAGTTCCGGGTCCGCTACTATCTGCCGGCGTCGCAGTTCTACCCACCCGACAGTGGCGGGCGTGCCCGCCCGACCCGCAATAGTGAGCAGCGGCGTAGGGCGTGGGGTGAGAGTGAGGAGTTGGAGCTGGGGTCGGCGCGGATCGCCGCGCAGCAGGCCCGCGAGTACCGCGACGAGCAGGTAGCCGACCCGAAGGTCTCCGAAAAGGAGAAGACCCAGGCGCGGATTCGGGCCGACCGGGCCGAGTTGCGGGTCAGGGAGTTGGAGCGGCAGCGCGATGGTGGTGGCCCGGTCCCGCCTGCTCCGGAGCTGTCCGGATCCATGACTGATGAGCAGATCACCCTCGCGGATCTGCGGGACGCGCTGGCCCAGGCCGAGGCCGACCGTGACGATGTCTACAACGATCCGCAGGCCATCGACGACGACCGCAGGGCTGCGGATCGGGAGGTCTACCGGGCGCGTAACGCGATCGTCGCCGAGCAGCAGCGGCAACGCGAAGACCTGACCGGGTCCTCCGGTGGTGTGGTCGGTCTGGCTGGTGACGCGGTGAAGGCGGCGGTCACGGGACAGTTGTCGGATGTTCTGACCGTGGTCGGTCTCGGCGGTGACATCGGGGGCGCGGTGGGTGCGGGTATCGGCGTGGTGGAGGACGCTCGCGCGCGGCGGCAGTTCACGGCGCCGGTGATCAGCCGCGACGACATCGACAAGCAAGGCCCGGTCACGCCGGGGACACCGGGCTGGTTCGAGCAGCTGCTGAAGACGTTCACCGTTCGGGCGGTGCTGCGTGACCAGGGCGGGCCGCTGCCGCATGGCATGGCCGCGCTGAACCTGTCCGGGCAGCAGGAATGGGTGCTCACCGGCGACCAGGTCCGCCAGGCCCGCAGCCTCGCTGCCGCGCAGGTCGGGACCGGCGGGGGCACTGTCGACAATTCGGTGACCATTCAGAACCTCAACACCGGTATGAGCGCTGGTGAGTTCCGGAGGGAGTGGAAGATGATGCAGCTCGAGCAGCGGCAACGCGCGAAGGCGTGGATGGGGCGATGAATCCCCCCGAGCACACGATCGTGGAGATCGAAGGCTGCAACGGCGACTGGTTCACCGTCTGCGGTCCGGGGCAGTGGGACCGCGGTGTCGCTTTGGCCGATGAGGAAACCGGCACCGATTTCGACGGCATGTTCGAGGCGCCGTTCACCGCGATCTACAACGCCACCGCGTTCAGTATCGGCGCCGATTACGGTGGCTATCGGGAGGACAAATACGACTTCATTCTCGCTTTCCACATCTTCGGTACCCGCGATATCCCTTGGCGGGTCGTGGATTCGGAGTTCCGCAAAGCGTTCTCGGTGAAGCGTGACAGCAAGATCTGGGTCGAGGTCGGCGGGTCGCGGCGCAGCCTCGCTGTGCGTTTGGGTGGCAAGCCGAGGATCAAGGCTGTCAACGACCCCAACAGCGAAGGGTACGCGTTGGTGTTGCTGCCGCTGGTCGGCGCGTATCCCCGTTGGATCGAAACCGATTTCGAAACCACCTTCGTCACCGCCACCGACACCACCGGCGGCGGCACCGAAACCGGATCCGTCACCGTGTGGAATCCGCTGCCCGAGGACTATGACAGCTGGCCGCAGTGGATCGTTCAAGGCGTCGCGGGCATCGTGTGGACGATTCCGGACTTCTCCTGGGGGAGCGATGAATTCGCCCGTGCCGAGCAGGACGCGTTGCGCAAGATCCAGATGCCTGCGCTCATCGCCGGTGAGCACCTGTTGATCGACACCGACAAGATGGCCCGCAACGGCCAAGTCAACAGCTCGCTCGACACCCAGGTGTATCTGCGCATGGGCGGCAAACGATTCATGTACCCGCTGCCCGGCGGGCTGCCGAAAACGCAGATACCGGTGTCGGTCACCGGTGCGCCCGTCGGCGCCGGGATCCGGCTGCGCTGCCCGCTGCACTGGCCACGACCTTGGGAGCTGGAATGACCTCGACTGTCGAAACCATCGATTTCGATGCGGTATTCGCCGACATCGCCGCCCGGCTCGCCGCCGAGAACACTCGGCGCATCGCTGCGCCTTTGATCAGGCTCTGGGACGGGGACTGGAATTATCGCGGCGAAGTGCACCGCGAGACCTTCGCGCGATTCCAGACAATCGAAAACGAAAGCAGCACCGGAACGATCGGCTTGCCGGCCACCTACTATCTGGCGCGGTGGCTGACCGACCACGGCAACCGACCCAACGACAATGTGTTCATCACTGTCGACAAGGACGGATCCCGCTGGTCGGGGATGCTCGACGAGGTCGAGTTGGTTCGCGGCGAGGACGGACAACGCGTGGTGCGCGCGACGTTCAAACACGATTACGAGCACCTCAAACACATTTTGGCCTACAGCAACCCATTCTTGCCGCCCGAGGTGCAGTTCCCGCGAGTGTGGATCCTGTTCGGTCCGGCGAAATGGGCGCTGAAGCTGACCCTGTTCGTCAACCTGTGGCGTCTGGAGTCGAGCTTGTGGACGCTGCCGGATGACCCGCTGGACCCGTCGAAGTGGCTCAACCTCAACCAGTCCACCTGGTCGCAGGTGGTCAAACCGACCCCGATCGGGGCGGACAATTCCCAGTTCGCGATCGTGCACTCGCGGTTCAAATACATGCATGAGGTGCAGAAACGCATCACCGCCGACGCGCAGCTGACCTGGCAGCCGCGCCGCTGGCTCGACGGCGACCCCCCGCCGTGGGACGGTGCGGTGCTGCGCCACGGCACCCTGGTGTGGGATTTGGTCGACAACTCCGGTTGGGACACCGAAACCTCCTTCGGTGGGAACCTTTTCACCGGACTGGTGCGCGCGGTCACCACCATCAGCGGCGGATTCAACTCCGGTCAGCAGGTCGTCGCCGACCCGACGTTCCCACCCGAATACAGCCAGCCGGGCTGGTTGGGCACCCATCCACGCGCACCCGGCATCATCCTGCGCGACGGTGACCGTACCGGCATCAAAACCAGCTCCTTCAAGTGGAGGCCGGCCACCGATGTCGGATTCGTCGCCGGGGGACACTCGGCGTACGGCGTGAACGAGGCCATCTCGTTCGCGATCAACATGGCCGGTGATCTGGTCGCGATGGCGTTTTTCCTGCCCCCGGTCGGCGGCGCGACCGACGCGATCCTGAAACCGCTCTACACCGACACGCTGCTGGCGTGGGCCAAGCACAAGGACGTGGGCCGCGCCCAACGCCTGGGTTGGTCGCATTACCACGAGACGCTGTGTGAGGGCGCCGATCGCGCCTACACACTGTCGGCGCTGATCGCGTTGCGGGCCGGGTGGTGGCGTACACGCGAGCAGACCACTCATCAGGTCACGGTGGTCGACGGATACGAGAACCTGCGGATCGGGCAGAACGGGCACGGCAACGCCTACCTCGGCACCCGCATCGGGACGACGGTCACCGATTGGGGGCAGCCCGGCCGCGTCTATGTCGACCGCATCACCGAGCTCACGATCTCGTGGGACCGCACCACCACCCCGACATGGTCGATCACCGTCGGCCACCGCGACGAGGAAGACCCCGTGGTGAAGGGCCTGCAAATGGTGGAGGAAGTCATGGCGACCGCGCGAGAGCTGGGGGTGCTGTGAGTCGTATCTGGCGGATCGAAGACATCGACCCGGACGACCCGGAGCAGCGGTTCTTGCCTGCGCTGCAGTGCATCCCGATCACCGAACGCAACCCGATAGTGTTCCCGGAGATGATCGCCCGCGCGATCTCGCGGCACCTCACCGAGGCCGGTTGCCCGCCCATGGAGCCCACGCTGGCGACCAAGAAGTTCGCCCGCCCCTACCGCGGCGACCAGACCGCGCTCAACGGCGCCGGGCAATGGGTGGCACTCGACGAACCCGAGGCCGAGCCCGTCGTCATCCAAGACCCGGCGGAAATGACCGCCCGCGAACGCCAAGCGCAGGTCGAACGCCTGCGCTATCTCGGCTACCGCATCGACGAACCCGCACCGGACCCGCCGCGCGCGATAGAGGTCGACGCGATCGACACCCCGCCACGATTCGCCCCCGGTGAGCATTCCGTCACGCAGGTGTGCGCCTACCTACGCGGACTCACCGACGACCCGGTCGAGTACGCGCGCGTGCTGTACGCCGAACGCAACGGCAAGGCACGCAACGGGATTCTGAAACGACACTCAGGAAAGAGGAAGCAATGAACTGGACCGGAGACCCTGTCTGGTTGGCTGATGTGCTTCGTGCCGAAGGCTTGCCGGTTGTGGAGTTCCCCGGCTGGCGCGACCGCGGCCACGGCGATTTCGGCGCCATCTGGGGCATCGTCGCCCACCACACCGGCGGCTCGCGCACCCCGCCCCGCGAGATCGCCTACGGGCTACCCACATTGAAGGGGCCGCTGTCGCAGCTGCATCTGGCTCAGGACGGCACCGTCACCGTGGTCGCGGCCGGTATCGCCTGGCACGCGGGCGTGGGCCGCTGGCCCGGGCTGCCGGAGGACAACGCCAATGCCCACACCATCGGTATCGAAGCGGTCAACAACGGCACCGAAGGGTGGAGCAGCACCCAATACGACGCCTACGTCCGCTGTTGCGCGGCGATCTGCCGCCGCCTCGGGCACGGCGCCGAGCGGGTGATCGGCCACAAGGAATGGGCCGGCGGCAAACAGGGGAAGTGGGATCCGGGACAGATGGACATGGACCGATTCCGCGCAGATATCGCAGATCGATTGAAAGGTGGTGCTTCCATGGCGCTTTCAGACGCCGAACAACGTGAACTATTGGACAAGCTACGACGGGTGCATCTGGAGTTGACCGGCGCGTTCCAGTCGCGGGTAGCCGATTCGGAATACTGCGACACCCTCACCGGGTACGTGCTGAACTCCGATGCCGCCGACTACCGCAACGAGAAGCGTTTGCGGGCGTTGGAATTGAAGATCGACCGACTGACCGAACTGATCGGCAAGCCGACCACCGACGCTGCGGAGGTGAACCGGTGAAGCGGCCACAGCGCATACCCGAGCCTGCTCTCGTCCGTTCGGTGCTCGTCGCCGTCACCGGCGTCGTCGCCTTCCTGGTCGGCCGCGATATCGACACCGCGTGGATCGAGTCGGTGCTGACCCTCTACGGGTTGCTGACTCCTGTGCTGGCCGGTGTGCTCATCCGGCCTGCGGTGTCCCCGGTAGTCGCGGGTCGGCATCGAATGGAGGAGTAGTCATGCAGTGGCTCGACGCGGAGTTCGTGCAAGCCACCGGCGTCGCTGTCGCCACCGTCATCGGAGCGGTGACTGCCTGGCAGGCAAGAGAAGTCAAACGCTTACAGGAACGCGTCGCAGTCCTCGAGGCGCAGATGACCGAGGAACGCGGCAAATTTTGGGCTGCGATCCGCCTCATTCACGCCCTGCAGCGACACATCGACATGCTACGCGCGTTCCTGCGCCACCTCGGCGAAGAGCCACCGGTCGCCGATTACACAATCCCCGATGAACTGACCGAGGAGATCTGAGATGACCACCCCCGGAGGAACCGCACCCGACGGCGCGTTCGTGGTGGGCAGCCGGTTCGGCCAAGACCTGACCGAACAGACCGCTAAACAGATCATGACCGGCGGCACCATCAGCGCCTACACCCGAACACAGAACGCTGTGAATACCGAAGTGCGGCAGCCTATCGCGCAGGCACAAGGCACAGCCGACCAGGCGGTCACCCAAGCGCAAGCCGCCGCGAACGCCGCAGCAGGCGCGGCCGAGGTAGCCGACAAAGCATACGAAAACGCCAGCTACTGGGAAGCCGAATGCGTAGTGTCCAGCGCCGAGGTGCTGCTCGGGGTGAACGAACTGCTCATCGGCCTGTGCCAGAACGTCCCGACCGGCAAGACACGCATCATCACCGACCTGCATATCGCGCTACTCACGCAGCCCAACGGCATGGTCATCGAAACGAAGAAATGGGACGCCGCAGGCACCTCATCGACCGTCATTCACACCGCCACCCTGGGGGCGAACGTCACCCGCCGCAGCTATCAGAACCTCGCCATCAATTTGGCCGACAAGGAGCGCATTTTCTGGAACGTCTCATCCGTCACCGGCAACATCGCCCCGACCGTGCTGCAGATCCTCGTATTCGGCGTCATCTACTAGAACGGATTCAGCGAATGTGGTTTGAGTGCAAACGATTCAACGGCACAACCGTGCAGGATGTCGTCATCCACCCCGAACAATTGCCGCTGCTGCGCGCGGCGTTCGGCCGTGAAACTCTCGCCGGCATGTTCGACATCACCCCGGCCGCTGCCGCGATTCCCATCCTCGATGCGGCGATAGCGAAATTCGACAGCGACCCGGAAACGATGCGCCCGCTGCTGCTTGCGGGAGACTGGCGAGGCTTACGCGGCAATCGTCGCCTCCTGGAATCGATCCGCGCGTTCCTGGCCAGCTCTCCCGACGCCACCATCTCCGGATGCATCGACGACGCCGAGCCGATACCGTGAGCTTCCTGCTGCGTCGCAACCTGCCGTGGGCGCGTGCTGGTTGGCGAGACCTCGACGCCCAGCACGCCCGCCCGGACGAGAACCCGATCAAACCGCCATGGAAACGCACCAACTCCAGGCGATCGGTATGGCTGACGAACAACCAACTGGCGATCGCCGACTACTCCGAGACCGTGCTGGAACTGGGCGGAGTGAGCTTCGATCAGCAACCCTTCACCAGGGACTGGGGCTACGAGTTCGAACTGAACATCGACGGCAACATAATACAAAGACAGTACTTCGGAATGGCCATCAGCTACGCATGGACCAAAGTAGGGTTCGACGATATCGCCGGCGTCCCGATCGTGGCCATCCACCGTGACATGTTCGGAGGCCCCGACCAAGCACAAATCATCGTGTTCGGCCCAGGCGCCCAAACCCTGGAAGTACTCGCGGCATCGCACAACCTGTCCGGCGTGATGCACCGCAACTGGTACCGATTCCGCATCTACACCGACCACGACCGATACATTCGCGCATACATCAACGACAAACTCGTCCTACGACACTTCCTGCCGAAACAGTATTCCCCAGGACCCGGCTACCGCGCCCTGACATTCATCAATCAAACCAGCGCCACCAGCTGGATACGGAACTTCTGGTCATTCGACAGAAAAACAGACTTCCCCATCACCGGCGCCTGGACAAGCACCTTCTACGACGACTTCAACCGCCCCGACGGAGATCCCGGCAACGGTTGGACCCAGCTCGGCAGCAACAACAGCGCCATCACCAACGGCGCCTGGTCGACAACCGGCACCGAAGTCGGCAGCCGCCTACTAATACGTGACACCGGCATCACCAACGGCATGCAACGCGTCGAGGGAACCATCGGCGGCAATCTGCCGCCCTCCGGGTCCGACTGCAGCCTCCTGCTGCGCGCGAAGCCGGACGGTTCGGAAGGGTTGTCGGCCAACATCTTCCACGACACCATCTACATCGCCCGATGGACCGGCGCGGCGTCGTTGCCAACGTACACCGACTACGCGGTCGACAAAACCCTCACCATCGCCGACGGCGACAAAATCGCATTCTCGGTCAGCGGCGAATACTGCTGGGTCGAGGTCAACGACTCGGTCGTCGTGCTCACCCTGCTCGACAGCACCGTCGCCGCAACCAACTCATGGTGCGGGCTCCGCGTCGAACGCGACGGCTTCACCGACTCCGCCTCCTGGAACGCCGCCCGCATCCTCACACGACCGTGACCAGGCGCGACCCGAGAATGCGCAGATTGGAGCCACAATGCCATGACAGTCATCCGCGAGAAAATCGAATCCATCACCGGCGCGGACAATCGCACGATCATCACCATCAGCTCACCGATCCTGCGCGAATCCCACGACGGAACCAGCCTGATCACAACCCAGACCACCCGCGTCCACGCACAAGACGGCGTACTCACCACCCCGGACCTCGACCCCGGACCCGCGACCGTGCGCATCGGCCCCCGCCAATACCAGATCGAGATCCCCAACTCCCCAACCCCGGTCCGGCTGTGGCCACTACTCGAAGCCGGACTACCCGTAGCACCCGCCGAGGAAGCCACCGCAGTACGCAACGGCGGCGGCGCCGCCCGCATCCAAACAACCACCCAAGCCGCCTACGACGCGCTCACCACACCCGACCCCGAAACCCTCTACATCATCACCGGATAGGAGCATCACCATGGCAGCCAGCGCGAAATGGTACGGCCTCGGCCTGAAAGCATTGACCAACAAGGAGATCGACTGGGACTCCGACACCATCAAGGTGATGCTGTGCACCAGCTCCTACACACCGAACCAAGACACCCACGCCTACAAATCCGACCTCACCAACGAAGTCACCGGCACCGGCTACACCGCTGGTGGCATCACCCTCACCGGCTGCGCCGTCACCTACAACGCGGCGACCAACACAGTGATGCTGGATGCCAACGACGTGTCCTGGCCGAACTCGACGATCACCGCCCGCTACGGCGTGATCTACAACGACACCCCCAGTACCGACACCACGAAACCACTGCTCGGCTACATCGACTTCGGCCAGGACGTCGTAACAGCCGGCATCACCTTCAGCATCGTGTGGGATGCCAGCGGCATTTTGACTCTCACAGCCGCCTGACCGGAAGACACAGAACATGGCACTGACCGCACGTGGACTCACTGCGCAGCGAACATACTTCGCAGGCAAGCAAGTACCGCGCGTGTATCTGGGTCAGCGTCTGGTGTGGGCGGACATCACCGGCACAGCCCTCGCGCCGATCGCTGTCGCGACCACGCAGATGCCCACCCCCGAGGCATGCGGCGTCGTACTGATGCCCACCGCCGCCGCGACAACCCAGACGCCTGTTCCGTCACCGGCGTTGACAGCGACAGTCAGCACGACAACCGCGTCCGCTACCGCGCCGCCGCCGATCCCCGAGCTCACTGTCGCGCCACCACCGATGCAGACCACCGCCGATGCACCCACCCCGACAGTGACGATCTGGCAACTCGTGCAACCAGCAGCGGCGGTAGCGACCACGACCGCCCCGACTCCGGAATGCGCGCTGGTCGTCACGCCTGCAGTCATGACCGCACTGGCAACCACACCTGCACCCGAGCTGGTCTCGGCTATCGCCACGCCCGCCGCCATCGCCACCGCGACACCATCGGCGCCGACCCTCGGCTTCGCGGTGACCACGGTGGCAGCTACCGCGACCACCACCATGACGACCCCGGCACCGACATTAGCGGCGACGCCGACGACGGCCAACGCACCGGCATCGGCACTCGCGCCGACAGTCTCCGCGGTAAGCATCTACCCAATGGGGATGGACAAATCCGGCACAGAACCGATCGCATCGGATCAGACCGCCATCGTCACCGGATGGACAGCCAGGTCCGGATACCCGAACACGGTCATCAGTGACAATGCGTTGGTATCCAATGCAGCCGGTAGTGTCACTATCCACTGCAAGGTGACGCTATCGTCCGGATGGCTGATCCTCGATACCCCGCTGACGCTGCGCATCCTTAAGGATGGCGCGGCGATAGCTACAGCGACTATCGCCTATGCCGAGACAGCGGTAACTTTCTCGCCGACCTCGACCAGCCTCGCCTCTAGCGACACCATCAGCCTGCAGTACATCAGCCCGTTCGCCGGCTCCGCCACGATCGCGGCCGGTGTCGCGAGCACCTACCTGTATTACGACGTCGCGTGATGTCATAGTACATCACGACCAGCTGATACCGTCGGGATTCCCGCCTGTGCGCTTGCCGTGCAACTCGATCAGCCCCAGCAGGCCGGTCAATCCGGCTATCACGGCGAGTGTGCCGACAAGTCCGGCAAATGCCCTCGGGCTCATCTCACTGGACTCCTCGTCGAATGATGAAGCGGTTGAGCCGCTCTCGATACGGTGGAGCTCTACAGTGCGCACGCAGAGGCTACAGCAAATTCCCGACCTCATGGCGAGGTCGGGAATTTTGCTATTTGTACGGTTCGCTCTACGGCTCAAAGGCCGAGCGCTCGTGCGTGCCAGTCCAGGGCCGAGTCGCGGTCACTCGCGAGCACACTGCGAGTGTAGTGAATCGGTGGCGTGATCCACCGCAGCGACCGCCAGCCCCGCACGGGCCGCAGCGTCCACGCACCCCACTCACGGTGCATCACATAGCCACCACCGCTGTCACCGGGAGCCAGTCGGCGCGAGCACAGCCGAGTGGAGATGTTGTGACGCAGCCAATTCCAGCGGTACCGCAGGTTCGGAGGCTGGTCGTATTCGGCGTAGCGGCCTTCGGTCAGTGACATTTCACGCTCCTCGTGCGCACTCGGCGGCGGTAACGAATCGCTCCATGCTGAAATCGGTGAAGGCGAAGAAGTTGCCTGCGAGACTACCAACCGCGGTCCCCACGACCCGCCATATCCCGGGCCTGCACGTCGCCTTCACCTCATACACCGCCCTGGGCGCCGGTATCTTGCTGTTTCGCGCGGTCGCCTCGATGACCCAGCCGCTACCTTCCCGACGCTCCAGACTGATCGTGAACGCGTGCTTTTCCGGAGGTACATCGCACCTCGCCCAGCCATTGCCGATGATCGAACCGCGGCCAACGGTCGGTTTGATCGGCATGAACCCCAAGTTGCACGCCTTTATGGCGACATGCCCCACCTCGGGCAGCGCCATAGCCGGCGCTGCTGAGCTGAGAAGCGCTCCGCCGGCTACCGCTACCACCAGAATCGTGGAATGGATTCGCATTGTTTCCTCCCTGTTGTGTGCTGATGGTCCGAGAACTCGCATGGCTCGCCTGTCCGGCCGTCCGCGTACATCGGTGACCAGGACCCGTCCTGCCACTGCACCCACCCCTACGGCTCGTCCGGGACGCTCATCGGACGTACCGCTCGACGCGCTGGTCGGGCACGATCACGCCGGCCTCGACGAGAACCCGGTAGGCGGCGCGCTTTTTCGGGCACCCATCGAGGCTGCACCAGTAGTGGTTCTGCATGATCTCGTGCGCCGCCTGGGTGGACATGCGGTGAGACGGCAGTTTCTCCGGCGTGCCCTCTTGCGCGAGGACACGCTGGAGTATGTAGACGAGACTGAGCAGTACGGCAATCGAACCGGCTACGACGAACACAGCGATGTAATCGGACACCGAGATCCCCTGCATTGGTGGGCCGTTGGGTGCCACCCGACGCCGGGGGACGAAAGACGAACACCCGGCGCCGGGGGCTGATCTCGACGTTAAGGTTCGGTGACGGCGTGATTGTTCGAAGTTTGTTCGAAATGATCAGTGATAGCGTGGAGCGATGCGTGAAGGGGACTCCGTCGGCGCGCGTATCGCGCGAATCCGCAAGCTGCGTGGCATGACTCAGCATCAACTGGCCGCCGCGGCCAACGTGTCGCGGTCGATGCTCGCCCAGGTCGAGAAGGGCCACAGCTCGGCATCGACGGTGTGGATCGGCGCGGTCGCGAACGCGCTACGCGTGGACGCCTCCCGCCTGTACGGCGACGAAGAGCCCGAGCAGCTGCTCGACGTGCTGCCGATCCTGCGCCGTACCCTGGCCGCCACCGACCTGATGGACCCGGACCTGGAGCCGGAACCGATCGAACAACTGCGTCTGCTGTCGGCGAAAGTGGCACAGTGGCGGCGCGATACGCAATATCGGAAGATCGCTGGTGTCCTGCCTGATCTGGTCGACCGGTTGCTGATCTCCGGGCACGAGGCAGGTGAGCCCGCGTATGCGTTGCTCACCGACGCCTATCGGGCAGCGAACACGGTGGCACACAAACTCGGGTACAGCGACCTGTCGCTGACCGCTACTGAGCGGATGGAGTGGGCGGCAACCCGATCGGGTGATCCGCTGCTGCTGGCGACCACCCACTACGTGAAGGCCGCAACCCTGGCGCGGGTCGGTGCGACCGAACAGGCTCTGCGGCTGCTGATCCGGTCGATGGGCGATATCGAGCCGATCGTCGACGAGGACGCCACCGCTGCGGCGGTGTGCTCGATCCTGCACATGCGCGCAGGCACCATCGCCGCCGCGATCGGCGACGCGGACACATCCCGCGCTCATTTGGCCGAGGCGGAGCGGCTGGCCCGCGGGTTCGGCGATCTGGTCATCTACGGCACCCCGGTCGGCCCGACCAACGTGCGGCTCTATCAGGTGTGCGCCGAGGTCGACCTCGGCGAGGCGGGCCGCGCGATCGACATAGCGCGCGGCACACGCCTGCCGAAGGACATGCCGGTCGAGCGGCAGGCGTATTTCTGGCTCGACACCGCGCGGGCGTACCTGCTCAACGGCGACCCGGATGCCGCGATCGGCGCCTTACATGAGTCGCGGGTCGCCTCACCGGAGCACTTCCGCTCGACCCCAGCGGTCAAGGGAGTGCTCAAGACCGCAGCCGAGCAGCAACGCCGGGCGAGTGATAGCCTGCGCAGCCTCGCGAACTACGCCGGCATCGCCGACTGAACTATCCGCCACGGCGCACCTGCCGTCACGCTGTGGCCCCCGAGGTCCGCAGTCCCGATATCGGGGATACGGATCGAGGAGGCTCAGCGTCGCATGGTCAACGCAACATCGATATTCATCGCCATGAACAGCAGTAGGCTCATCAATCGAATCGTCAGCAGATCAGATCCTTCGATTTCCGCAAATAGCTTGCGGAATGCCTCAGAGTCATTATTAGCGCGGGCAGTCATCAGCCGCGCCGCCCACAGGAAACCATCCTTCATCTCCGGGGCTTCAATCAACTCCGGTGGCAGCAAGTTCACAGCCTCGTCCGGCAATTCGTCGAACCCACCCGGCGGTGGCGGCCTCAACGAGAACAACTCGTCGATCCACAGCGAACTCGCTTCGATGGCCACCGACGGGGGGCCGATGCGAAGCATGGTAACCACATGCTCGCCAGCATTCTCGGGCTGGTGATCAAGCATCATGCCGAGCGCTTTCCGCGCCTGCTGCTGCCATGCTGGCTCTTTCCGCTTCGCCATTCCGTCCTACCTATTCAATCCCCGGTATATCGAGTATGACCATATCCAGTAGGCCTCGGAGCGTTCAATTCATCGCACCACCGTCAATCCCGCGCGACTCGTGCAGGAATTGAGTGCATCCAGTCACGCCAATGCCGTATCTCTTCGATGCGATCCGGGCGGCTGGTCTCGTCGTGCGCCATGACGGCTTCTCATCGTAGCCTACAACTTAGACTGCACTGCTCCATGTGAATGCCGTTTTACCTGCATTTTTATGGAAGTCTGACATCTACCTATCTCGCCTTGTAAGCGAGCGGTCGTCAGTTCGATCCTGACAGGGGGCTCCATCGGCCGAAGACAGCCGAATTCAGCGGCGTATGTCGTCGAATCGTCCGGGCTTCGGCCCGCGCCCGCCATGTTCGTGGCTGTCCCCCCACCTGGAGTCGTTCACTGTACGCCGGTGCCATCGGTTACTTCAGTGATTCCAGGCCGGGTGCGAATTGCGGTGCGAAGCCGCTGACTCGAGAATGCTGACTCGAGAATATTGTGCTCGACTACGAGCTATTGGGCTCGAGATTGTATCCAATTACCAATACAGTAAAGGGATACGTCGGACTGGCGGGGCGGCTACGGCACGACATACATCATGCGCGGGGCGCGCTCGCTTATCATTTCGCGGCAGGCAGTCCGGGTTTTCGGCCGCCGTAGCCGCAGTTGATGCGAATCTTTCACTTTACGAATGGCATTCGCTGATAGCCTCATTCTGTGCGGCGGGGCTTCTGTGGTCGGGTCCGGCGATCTCTCGAGCAACGGCAATCATCCAGCCACGCATATTCATCAGATCCGCATCGATCGCGATCGGGTCGGTGGCGTCGTGGTGGATATCAACAAGGTGCTGGTCGAGGACTGCGGTCAGTGGCCAGAATCGGGGTGAAGCCGGCCGGTGCTACCAAATGTCT
>NZ_JBWSOR010000043.1:0-28798 GCF_056629435.1 Nocardia sp. TBRC8007
GCCGGAAACCGGCCACCCGCCATCCGCCTCCACACCGGCGTCACCAACGTCATTGCCTCATACAACTAACCCTCGGTTCGTCAGGTGCGCGGGTGGCTTATGTGCGCACGGTGAGGACAGCTTCGGGCGCGACCGCGGTGCAGATCGTGTGGTCGTCGCGCAGAGGGTCGCGGTCGATCGAGCATCTTGGATCGGCCCATGGTGACGCCGAGGTCGAGGCGTTGAAGGCTGCTGCCGCGCAGCGGCTGGCCGAAGGCCAGCACGCGCTGGACCTGGACATCGATGCCGGCAGCGGCGGGCCGCTCGAGATCACCAGCTCGCGAGCCGGTCATATGTGGGAAGCGTTGTGTCATGCCTGGCGGGTGCTGGGGTGCGATCACGTTCTCGGCGGTGACAGGCCCGTTTCAGTTGATGGTGGAGGCGTTCGAGGGTAACAAGTCCGAGACCGCGACCATGCTGCCGGTGATCAACGCGTTCAAAGCCACGCACCGGCTCACCGATGTCACCGTCGTCGCCGACACAGGCATGATCTCCGAAGTCAACCAGGTCGCCATCCAGGCGGCCGGTCTGTCGTTCATCCTCGGTACCAAGATCCCGTATCTACCCGATGTAGTGTGTGAATGGCGCCGCGACCACCCCGGCGAACCCATCCCGAACGGGCTGGTACTCACCCAGCCGTGGCCATCGACGGCCGGTGAGAAAGCTCGCGGCATCCCGGACCGGGTCATCTACTACCAGTACCGCGACGACAGAGCCCGCCGCACCCTGCGCGGCATCGATGAACAAATCACCAAAGCACAGAGGGCCGTCGACGGGAAAGCCCCGGTCGAACGCAACCGGTTCATCAAGCTGACCGGCACGACGAAAACCGCCGACCGGGCCCTGGAGGCCAAGAACCGGGCGCTGGCGGGATGGAAGGGCTACACCACCAATCTCACCGACCACAGCGCAGGGTTCGTCATCGACGCCTACCACCAGCTCTGGCACATCGAGAAAAGCTTCCGGATGTCCAAGCACGACCTTCAGGCCCGACCGATCTACCACCACAAACGCGAATCCATCGACGCCCACCTGACCATCGTGTTCGCCGCCCTGGCCCTCAGCAGCTGGACCGAAACCCGAACAGGCTGGAGCATAAAGAAATTCGTTCGCACCGCCCGCCGCTACCGCACCATCCACATCAAAACCGGTAAAACCACACTCACCGCCGCCGATCCCTTACCCCACGACCTCACCACGGCACTCGCCAAGTCCCGAAACCACACTACACACTAAATTGGGCCGAGTCGGGGAAGACGCTACAAGTATGCCCCGGATCGACTCCCATGCCGCTGCCCACCGCTGGCAGGGCAGAAGACCACCGGCCGCTGCCTGCGCTCGCATTCCAGCGCGTCGGCATACAGCGTCGCTTGATGCAGGCCCGCCTCGGGACTCTTGGTGGTGCGCTTGGCTTCGACGAGAGCGAGCGGCTTGCCATTGTCGTCCCATAGCGCGTAATCGACATGCCCGCTCCCGCGTGAATGCCGTTACCTTGGAGCATGGCAAGTCTCCGGCCGTCGACATCTCGTCCACCCGCGGCGCAGGCTGCGCAGCCGCATCGCGCATGAATGCGGATCGGGAACGGTAAGTCGACGGCGCTGGAATCTTTCGGTGATCACTTGCCGGTCAGCTGTGCTGTCGTACCAGGTCGGGATCAGGCCCGGCCCAAAGTAGATCGTCAGCGGCGAGGTGTAGTCGGGCGGTTTCCGCCTCCTCCGAGGCCAAGGCAGTGAGCACTTTTCGGGCGAGGCGGGCGTACCACTCGGCTACCTGGTGTGGATAGTCCGCGTAACTGCCGTTCTCTCGGATGACCGCCCCTTCGACAGTCGGAATGTCGGTGCGGCCGTCGAACTCGACGGTGTACGGTTTGCCCAGCCGTGTCGCGGTCGGGGTATCGATGGTGGCGTCCAGCCGAAGCCATCGACCATTATGGAAGGCTTCACCCAGGGAGTGCCAGGGGAGAGGTCTGCTGTCGCGCCCACCCCACAACTGGCGTAATTCTGGGGAGAGGAATTCCATCCGGGGTGCGTCCAGGGTCTGGAAGGCGACGCGTGCGGGGATCCCGGTGGCCCGGCACAGGGCGACGAAGGTGATCGCCTTGCCCATGCAGAAAGCCACGCCGTTGTCGATCACATCGCCCGCCGCGCTCTTCCCCTCGACCAGATATCGAAATGACGCGAGAACGTCATAAGGGATGTCACGGACGTATCGGTATAAGTTTCCGAGGCGCTCTGTGTCTTCCGCGCATCCTGCGGTGAGCTTCTCTGCCTTCGACGCGACGAGCGGGTGGTCGGAGTTCATATAGGCCGTGGGACGGAGGTACTCGTCATTGACTCCCACTGCTTCATTGACTCCCACTGCTTCGAAATCGTTCGTGCGTGCCATCGTAGTGTTCTTTTCACTGCTTCTCCGCTGCTTCATCCTGGCGGTACCGCCGCGAAGGATCATCGAGGCGACGGATGACTTCCTCGCCCACTACTCGTAAATTATCCGCCTCGGCGACGTCGGGAACAGCGAAAAGGAAATCATGGATTCCGGCCTTCTGATATTCCTGAATACGTTCGACGCATTCTTCCTGGGAACCGGTGATCAACCCTTCCGCTGGAATGGAGCGGAATCTTCTTTTGGTCCTCTCCCGCTGGTCGGGGTCGGCGGCGGGAGACAATAGAGCGGTCACCGACAGGCGCAGCGTGGCGGGGTCGCGACCCGCTTCCTCGCAGGCGCGGTCGAGGAAGGCCCGGCGGTCCGCGCATCGCTGTGGCGACCACCAGCGAACGTTGACGCCATCGGCGTAACGGGCGGCGATGCGATGGACTCGATTACCTTCGCCGCCGACCCACAACGGTGGATGCGGGCGCTGGACCGGCGGCGGATCGCAGCGGGCGCCATCGATCGAGTAGAATTCACCGCGGAACGTCGGGTATTCCTCGACCCAGATGCGCTGTATGAGCTGGAGTGATTCGGCGAGCGCCGCGACACGGTCGCCAGCAGGCGGAAAAGGGATTCCGTAGGCTTCGAATTCTCGCTGGAACCACCCCGCCCCGAGCCCGATGTCGACTCGACCCGCGGAGATCACGTCGAGCGTCGCGGCCATCTTGGCCAGCACCGAGGGATATCGATAGGGATTGCACAGAACGTTCGTGCCCAGTCGGATCTTCCGAGTATCTCGGGACAGGGCCGACAACGCAGTCCAGCACTCCAGATGTGGAAAGGAGGAGACCTGCTTGCGGCGCGGAGGCTCCTCGGCGGCTATTTCGCCGGAAAGGCCGACTTGTCGTACGTAGTCGTCGGTGTCCAGGGTAAGGAAATGGTCACACAGCCATAGCGACTGGAAGCCGAGCGCCTCGGCTTCCCGTGCGATTCGCGCCATATCCGGGTAGTTGTCGATGGCGAGCCCCCGGATTACGGCAGAGATAATGATGCCCGCATGGAGGATCATGAAATTTCTCGGCGATCAGTGGTCAACGAACGATCGGTGGTCAACGAGCACGGTGGACGATGAACATGGTGAACATTGCACACGTTGAACATTGCACACCGGCGCTGAAAGTCCACGTGTGCTCGATTGTAATAGCAATGTCGTGTAATAGCGATGTCGAAGACTGTCGCCGATCGGTGACGATATATCCGTCAGACGGACTCAGAACTCGAGCTCCGACCAGGAAATGCGGATCGGGAACGGGAAGTTGATGGCGATGGCGTCGGAATCCTTCGGCGACCATCTTCCGGCCAGCAAGTAGTTGGCCGGGTACAGCGGGTGGACGCCGGGCGGGAGTTCTCCTGGGGCGGTTTCCAACGCGTATACGTGGATCATCGCGATGGCGCTTCGCGTGCACTCCAGCGTCACCTCCCAGTACCAGGGAATACCCGCCCTCGCGTACCGCGCTTTCTTATCCTTGTTCTCCATCTCGGTCCAGGTGTTCGATGGCGGCAAGATCTCGCCGACCAGTAGTACGTCGTCGGCGCGAATGTCCTGATACGGTGCGCTCGGGCAGCGGTAGGCGAGGAAGTTCGGAGTGACGAAGTCGGATTTTTCGGTTTTGTTGAAGTACACATTGGTTCCGAGGTCGACGCGCCAGCAGGTTTCCGGCTGTCGCGCTATCGCTCGGCGTGCGCATCGCTTGAGCGCGTTGGTCAATGCGAACGTGAACGCTTGATGTTCGGCAGGTCCCCGGCGCAGCCAAACCACCCGCCCGCCCCATAGCTCGATCTGCCCGGCGATCTCCTCGGGCAGCTGCCCGAGTTCTTCCCAGGACATGTGCTCAGGAAGGTCGGGTCGATCGATCCATGGACTCGACATAGTCCCATGCTAAGTAGGTTCCGGTAGTTCTGTTGGGTGAGAACTACCGGCATATCGTGCAGAAGTCCCAAAACCCTGCTGCCGGAACATTAGCGGCCGCCATCGCCGCGGCAGGGGTAGCGGCCACTGAATGTATTGCGTCGCGGATGTTTTCGGGTTCGTCGACACCTTCCGTGCTGCGGTACTCGCGATGGTTGTCACAATGTGGGCTTCGGCCATAACAATTCGGGTGTGGAGCAGGCCTGAGGCATGCGGTGCTCGGCGGTATCGGCTGCGCTGGCTGTCGGCTCGGATCGCGATCCGAACGGGCGATGCCGCCGGGCTGGGTGTCGATTGTCTCTGCTGTTCATAAGTCTGAGCTGTTCAATAAGCCGGAGCTGTTCATAAGCCGGAGCTGTTCATAAGCCGGACCTGAGGAAGGTGCGGCCAGGCCCCGAATTTTGTCCTGGTGGCGATCTTGCCTACACTGGTTCGGTTGCCCGGGCAACTCCATGTCCGCATGCGTGCGTCCGGGTGATCGAACCTCCTCCGGTCGGCAACTGCCTGCCGGACCATCCGAATTGTCGTAGGCCCACGGTCGCCACGTCGATATGCGTGTCGGTGCTGTATGGGAACCGCGGCGAGAAAGGTGTCCAGGTCGAACCATGACCATGACCGATCCGATCGCAGACTTCCTGACGCGTCTGCGCAACGCCAACTCGGCGTACCACGATCAGGTGAAGGCCCCGCACTCGAAGCTCAAGGCGAACATCGCCGAGATCCTCAAGCGCGAGGGCTATATCGCCGATTACCGGACTGAGGACGCGACCGTGGGCAAGACCCTCGTCGTCGATCTCAAGTACGGTCCGAGCCGGGAGCGCAGCCTCGCTGGTGTGCGTCGCGTCTCCAAGCCCGGTCTGCGTGTGTACGCGAAATCCACCAACTTGCCCAAGGTCCTGGGCGGCCTCGGCGTGGCCATCATCTCCACGTCCCAGGGTCTGCTCACCGACAGGCAGGCGGCCAAGCAGGGCGTGGGCGGCGAAGTCCTCGCTTACGTCTGGTAAGGGAGTCAGGACAATGTCGCGTATTGGTAAGAAGCCCATCGCCATTCCGGCCGGCGTCGATATCACCATCGACGGGCAGGATGTGTCGGTTAAAGGGCCCAAGGGCACTCTGTCGCTGACCGTTTCCGAGCCGATCACCATCGCCAGGGGCGAGGACGGCCAGCTGGAGGTCACCCGTCCGGACGACGAGCGCCGCAGCCGCTCGTTGCACGGCCTGACCCGCACTCTGGTGTCGAACATGATCGTCGGCGTGACCCAGGGTTACGAGAAGAAGATGGAAATCTTCGGCGTCGGCTACCGCGTCGCGCTCAAGGGCCAGAACCTCGAGTTCGCTCTCGGCTACAGCCACCCGGTGCCGATCGAGGCGCCAGAGGGCATCACGTTCGCGGTGGAATCGCCCACCAAGTTCTCCGTGTCCGGAATCGACAAGCAGAAGGTCGGCCAGATTTCGGCGGTTATCCACGGTCTGCGCAAGCCCGATCCATACAAGGGCAAGGGCATCCGCTACGCAGGCGAGGTCGTTCGCCGCAAGGTCGGAAAGACGGGTAAGTGATCATGGCGCAAACCGAAAACCAGAAGGCCAAGCGCATCCCGCTCGGCAAAGACGCCTCGACCCAGCGCCGCCTGGCCAAGACGCGGCGGCACTTCCGCCTGCGCAAGAAGGTCGTCGGCACCTCGCAGCGGCCCCGCCTGGTGGTCAACCGCTCCTCGCGTCACCTGCACGCGCAGTTGGTGGACGACTCGGTCGGCAAGACCATCGCCGCCGCTTCGTCCATCGAAGCCGATGTACGCGCGCTCGACGGCGACAAGTCGGCCAAGGGCAAGAAGGTCGGCCAGCTGTTGGCCGAGCGGGCCAAGGCTGCCGGTGTCGAGGCCGTCGTGTTCGACCGCGGCGGACACGACTACCACGGTCGGATCGCCGCATTGGCCGATGCCGCTCGCGAAGGTGGGTTGAAATTCTGATGACTGTTGTGAACGAGAACGGAAGGAACGTCTGATGCCGGGACGTCAGCGGCGTGACGGCGGAAGCGGACCCGCCGGACAGAATGGCAGCGCCCCCGAGGGCGGCCGGGAGAGCCGTCGCGGTGGCGGCGATCGTCGCGGTGGCGGCGACCGTCGAGACAGCTCCGCCGAGAAGAACCAGCTCGAGCGAGTTGTCGCGATCAACCGCGTCTCCAAGGTTGTGAAGGGTGGTCGACGCTTCAGCTTCACCGCCCTGGTGATCGTCGGCGACGGTAACGGTCTGGTCGGTGTCGGTTACGGCAAGGCCAAGGAAGTTCCCGCGGCCATCCAGAAGGGTGTCGAGGAGGCGCGCAAGGGCTTCTTCCGCGTCCCGATGATCGGTTCGACCATCACCCACCCGGTGCAGGGCGAAGCGGCCGCCGGCGTGGTCATGCTGCGCCCGGCCTCGCCAGGTACCGGTGTGATCGCCGGTGGCGCCGCGCGCGCCGTGCTGGAGTGCGCGGGCATCCATGACATTCTGGCCAAGTCGCTCGGTAGCGACAACGCGATCAACGTCGTGCACGCGACGGTGGCCGCGCTCAAGCAGCTGCAGCGTCCGGAAGAGGTGGCCGCGCGCCGTGGCCTGTCGTTGGAGGACGTGGCTCCGGCAGGCATGCTGCGCGCCCGTGCCGGACAGGGAGTCTGACAATGGCAGATCTCAAGGTGACCCAGATCAAGAGTTCGATCGGCGCCAAGCAGAATCAGCGGGACAGCCTGCGGACCCTCGGCTTGCGTGGTATCCGCAAGTCCGTGGTCCGTGAGGACAACGCCCAGAACCGCGGGCTGATCAATGTCGTGCGCCACCTCGTGACCGTTGAGGAGGTCTGACATGACCATCAAGTTGCATCACCTGCGTCCGGCTCCCGGCGCCAAGACCGAGAAGACCCGGGTGGGTCGCGGTGAGGCCTCCAAGGGCAAGACCGCGGGTCGTGGTACCAAGGGCACCAAGGCGCGTAAGAACGTCCCAGCCGCTTTCGAGGGCGGGCAGATGCCGATCCACATGCGGCTGCCCAAGCTGAAGGGTTTCACGAACCCGTTCCGCACGGAATACCAGGTCGTGAACGTGGGTGCTATCGCCAAGCTGTTCCCCGAGGGCGGCGAGGTCGGTAAGGCCGAGCTCGTGGCCGCAGGCGCGGTTCGCAAGAACCAGCTGGTCAAGGTGCTCGGCGAGGGAGAAATCGGGGTCGCGGTCCAGGTGACCGTGGACAAAGCCTCCGGCTCCGCGAAGGAGAAGATCGCCGCAGCCGGTGGCACCGTCACCGAGCTGGGCTGACGGTACTCTGCGTAGGGTGGCACCGGATGAGTGAAGGCTCGTCCGGTGCCGCTGTTAGAGTTTTATAGTTGTCTGCCAAGCCTCGTCATGGGTTTTCGGCGTCCCTCCTGTGCTGAGCAGGGACTGGACCGCGCTGAATCGTCCATGTCATGACCATGTCGTTCGCCAGGAGGATCAGTGCTTTCCGCCTTCGTATCGGCCTTCCGGACTCCGGACTTACGGCGGAAGATTCTCTTCACGCTGGGGTTGGTCGCGTTGTACCGCGCCGGTGCTTCGCTGCCGTCTCCTGGAGTGGACTACAAGGCGATCCAGGACTGTATCCAGCAGGTCTCCGGCGGTGAGTCCGCTGGCATCTATCAGCTGATCAACCTGTTCTCCGGTGGCGCGCTGCTGCAGCTGTCGGTCTTCGCGATCGGCATCATGCCCTATATCACCGCGAGCATCATCGTCCAGTTGCTCACCGTGGTCATCCCTCGATTCGAGGAACTGCGCAAGGAAGGCCAATCCGGCCAGACCAAGATGACGCAGTACACCCGCTATCTGTCGATCGCGCTGGCGATTCTGCAGGCGACCGGTCTGGTCGCGTTGGCGGCCCGCGGCCAGCTGTTGCGCGGTTGTCAGCAGGACATCCTGGCCGACACCAGCATCTTCGGCATGATCATCATCGTCGTGGTGATGACGGCGGGCGCGGCCCTGGTGATGTGGTTCGGCGAGCAGATCACCGAACGCGGCGTCGGCAACGGTATGTCGCTGCTGATCTTCGCAGGCATCGCCGCCCGTATCCCGTCCGAGGGCAAGTCGATTCTGGACAGTCGCGGCGGGCTGGTATTCACCCTGGTGTGTGTCGCCGCGCTGGCGATCATCACCGCCGTGGTCTTCGTCGAGCAGGGCCAGCGACGGATTCCGGTCCAGTACGCCAAGCGCGTGGTCGGTCGGAAGATGTACGGCGGCTCCTCGACCTATCTTCCGCTGAAGGTGAACCAAGCCGGTGTGATCCCGGTCATCTTCGCATCGTCTTTGCTGTACTTGCCGAACCTGGTGGCGCAGCTGACCTCTTCGAGTTCGAGCTTCGACGACCAGAGCTGGTGGCAGGAAGCCATCCAGAAATACTTGGTGAACCCGGGCAACCCGGTCTACATCGCGATCTACTTCGGTTTGATCGTCTTCTTCACCTACTTCTATGTCGCGATCACCTTCAACCCAGAGGAACGCGCCGACGAGATGAAGAAGTTCGGCGGCTTTATCCCCGGGTATCGCCCCGGTAAACCGACCGCCGACTATCTGAATTTCGTGCTGAGCCGGATCACCCTCCCCGGCTCCATCTACCTCGGTCTTGTTGCGGTCCTTCCCAACCTCTTCCTGGATATCGGCTCCTCGGGCGGGGCGCAGAACCTTCCGTTCGGCGGTACCGCGGTGTTGATCATGGTGAGTGTCGGCTTGGACACCGTGAAGCAGATCGAGAGCCAGCTGATGAATCGAAATTACGAAGGGTTCCTCAAGTGAGAGTTGTACTGCTCGGTCCGCCGGGCGCAGGCAAGGGCACTCAGGCAGTTCTACTGTCGGAGAGGCTGGGTGTACCGCACATCTCCACGGGGGACCTGTTCCGCGCGAATATCAGCCAGCAGACCTCGCTGGGACGCGAAGCGCAGAAATACATGGACGCGGGCAATCTGGTGCCGAGCGACGTGACCAATCGAATGGTTGAGGCACGGGTCAACGAGCCCGACGCCGCGAACGGGTTCGTGCTCGACGGCTACCCGCGCACAGTGGACCAAGCCGACGCGCTGGAGAAGATCCTCAAGGCTATGGACACCACGCTCGATGCCGTGTTGTGCTTCGTGGTGCCGGAGGAGGCGGTAGTCGAGCGGATGCTCTCCCGTGGTCGTGCCGATGACAACGAGAACGTGATCCGCAACAGGCTCCGGGTGTACCGGGAGGAGACCGAGCCGCTGTTGCAGCACTATGACGGCTTGGTCATTTCAGTGGACGGTGTCGGCGGCATCGAAGAGGTCAACGCAAAGGCGTTGCGGGCGCTGGGTCACTGATGTCGCTCGTGAGGGAGCCGTTCATGGGGGAGCCGTTCATGAGGGAGCACTGAGGCGGGGATGGTCTTTCATCGCAAGAAGAAAGTCGTTCCATTCCGGACGGCCGGAGAACTGGATGCCATGGCGGCGGCAGGCGCAATCGTCGGCCGCGCCTTGGTGGCCGTGCGTGCGGCCGCCAAGCCCGGAGTGTCCACCTTAGAATTGGACGAGGTCGCCGAGCAGGTGATCCGGGATGCTGGTGCGGTGCCGTCGTTCAAGGGCTACCACGGTTTCCCCGCCTCCATCTGCGCGTCGGTGAACGACCGCGTGGTGCATGGGATTCCGACCGGCAGGGAGATTCTTGCCGAGGGCGACCTGGTTTCCATCGACTGCGGGGCGATTCTCGAAGGTTGGCATGGTGATTCGGCTTGGACTTTCGGGATCGGCACCATTATCGAGGCCGATCAGTTGCTCAGCGCGGCCACTGAATTGTCGATGGAAGCCGGGATCGCGGCGATGGTGCCGGGTAATCGGCTGACCGATGTTTCGTACGCCATCGAGCAAGGTACTCGCGCGGCCGAGAAGGAACACGGGCGGCCCTACGGCATAGTCGACGGCTACGGCGGGCACGCCATAGGCCGAGAGATGCACCTCGATCCCTTTCTCGCCAATGAGGGCGCTCCTGGCAAGGGCCCGAAGCTCGTGGAGGGATCGGTGCTCGCGATCGAGCCGATGCTTACTCTCGGCACCACTCAAACCAAGGTGCTCGATGATGACTGGACTGTCGTCACTCTCGACGGCAGTCGTGCGGCACATTGGGAGCACACTGTTGCCGTTACCGAGAACGGGCCCAGAATTCTGACGCGGCGACCGGAGTAGCATCCATGCGGGCATGGGCTCGTTGACATGCGCTCCGGTCGCACTGAGCGGCGAGGAGTCGAGCCGCACCGGCAACCGCAGGGAAAGGTTATCTTCGGCTGCCGACGAATCTGCTGACTTCGCCGAGCAATGCGGCCCAGCATGCTTCGTCCCTGGTCTCCAGGCACAACCAATCTACGGGCAGATAGGGCAAATCCATCATAACGCTCTGGCTCGACGCCAGGAGTGCCAAGTACTGCCACGCTGACATCGGAGAAGAAGCTGTCGCACTGATAGTGCATCGGGTTGGACTCGCTTGTCTTCGGTGTCCACAGTAGGACAAGACGGTGGCAATCTGCTGCCCGACCGCGCGGCGTGTGTGGCAGATCCGCGTGGTCTCGTGCGTGGGTTACAGCGTAGACCGCGATATACGGCATTTCGGGTGGGGTACCGGCCAGCCGAGTGAGAGCAACTAGGTGATTGTCAGCCGATTTCGTAGCAACGATCACGATGCGCTACAGCTTCGAATCCTATTGCGCCCGCGCGACACGCGTCGTGCTCGCGTGACACGCGGAGGACCCCTTGTGTCGATGCTGAACATTTGTTAAATATACTGAACTGATGTTCAAGGAAAGTGGTGATGCGGACCGGACCATGAAGGCGCGAATTCGGGACGCGGCGATCGAGCTGTTCGCTGAAAACGGTGTGAAGGGAACGAATGTGCGAGCTATCGCGGCAGCGGCGGGTGCGTCGGCGCCGTTGATCATGCATCACTTCGGGTCGAAAGACGCGTTGTCGACGGAGTGCGACCGTTATGTAGCCGAGTTCATTCGTGAGCAGAAGCGCAAGGGCATGCGATCGGGCTCTGGATTCGATCCTCTTGCCGCACTACGCGAGGCGAGGGGCGGCTCGGCATTTTTGCGGTATTTGGCAGTCCGGTTAGCGGATAGTTCACCGCAAGTGACGGCATTGGTGGACGAGATGGTCGCCGATGCCGCGGACTACATGGCCGACGGTGTTGAATCGGGCATGCTGCGGCCGACGAGCTACTCGTATGAGCGGGCCGCCGTGCTGACGATCTGGTCTCTGGGGGCGTTGGTGCTTCACCAACATCTCGAACGACTGATCGGCGTCGACATTCTCGCTCCGCCGCAGGATCCGAGCGCAGCCTCGGCCTATATCGGGCCAGTGCTGGAGATATTGACCGACGGGGTAGTCGACCGCGACGTAGCCGCGCGCATGCGAGCGGTCTTCGTCGAGGATTCGACGCCTGTCCAGGAGAGGGATGAGCGATCATGACCGAGCTCGTGATTCGAACTGAAGGTTTGGTGAAGAACTACGGAGCTCTCCGTGCTCTGGACGGGCTCGACCTGCGGGTCGAACGGGGTGAGATCTTCGGATTCCTGGGACCCAACGGTGCCGGTAAGTCCACTACGATCCGGGTTTTGCTGGATCTGCTGCGCCCGACGGCGGGGCGGGTCGAAGTTCTCGGAACTGCTCCCGCCAACGGTGCGTCGCTGCGCCGCCGCATCGGGTACCTGCCTGGTGAGCTCGCTATGCGGGGCCGTCGCACGGCTGGTGAGCTGTTGCGGCATCTGGCCAGTCTGCGCGGGGGCGTGGGCGCCGAACGGATCGCGCCACTGGCAGAACGGTTCGGGTTGGCCTTGGATCGACCGGTGCGGGCACTGTCGAAAGGCAACAAACAGAAGGTCGGGGTCGTGCAGGCGTTCATGCACGACCCCGAGTTGCTGGTATTGGACGAGCCGACCAGCGGGCTGGACCCTTTGCTGCAGCGCGAATTCCTCGACCTCGTCCTGGAGGCTCGCGACCGCGGTACCACGATTTTGATGTCCTCACATGTCTTGAGTGAGATCGAGAATGTCGCCGATCGGGTCGGCATTATCGGCGCAGGCCGCATGGTCGATGTCGACGATGTCAGCGCTCTGCGTTACCGCGCCGGTCAAACGGTGGAACTGCGGTTCGCCGATCCGATAGATGTCGCGAACTTCGGTGATCTACCGGGCGTGCAGGATGCTGTCGTCGACGGGACGACGCTGATCTGTGTACTACACGGAGAGCCCGACGCGTTGCTCAAACGTGCCGCCGAACACCATGTCGTGGGCTGGAGTGCCCAGTATCGCGATCTGGAAGAGCTGTTCCTGGATTTCTATCGCCTGTCGACCAGTACTACCGAGGAGGTGGCCGTGTATGGCCGCTGACACCATGCCCGTTCTGACCGGCGTCTTGCGCGAACAGCGTCGCCCGGTCGTCCTGTGGGGCGTAGCGCTGGCCGCGGTCAGCGCTATGTACATCAGCTTCTACCCGTCGATGAGCGGCAGCGGCATCGAAGAGGTTGTCGACAACATGCCTGAGCAGTTGTCCATCGCACTCGGCTATGACCGTATCGGGACGGCGCCGGGCTGGTTGACCACAACCGTTTACGGTCTGGTCGGGCCGGCTTTGTTGCTGATCTTCGCGATCACGACCGGGAGTCGGCTCATTGCCGGTGACGAGGAGAACGGCGATCTCGAGTTGGAGGCCACTTCACCGGTCACCCGGCGAGATATCTTCCTGCAACGTTTGCTCGCACTGTGGCTGAACACGTTGCTGCTGGTCGCTGTGCTCATGCTCGTGAGTTATGTACTGGTGACGGCACTCGACATGGACGTCAGCGCGGGCAATATCGTCGCTGGTTCGGCCGGCTTGTCGCTGCTGGCGATCGGCATGGGTACTGTCGCGCTGGCGGTCGGCGCGGTCACTGGTCGCCGGGCCCTCGCGCTGGGCGCAGGCGCGGCGCTGGCGCTGGCGTCGTACATACTGGATGCGCTCGGCACGGCAGTCGACGTGGGCTGGATGAATGCGATCTCGCCGTTTTCCTGGTACTTGGACAACGAACCGTTGACCAACGGGTTCGACCTGCCGGGGCTGCTGTTGCTGGTGATGGTGCCCGTGCTGTTCGCCGCAGTGGGACTAGCGCGCTTCCAGCGGCGCGATCTGATGGTCTGATCGCGGTGATGCAGGCTGGCGAGGGTTTCGGGGTGTTGTGCGGAAGAACAGCATCCGGTCGCCGTGTTCGGACAAGGAAGTGCCGATACTGATCTGGCGGAGCCCGCTGTCGGGCAGGTAGGTGAGGTTGGCGAACATTGCCGTGTTGCCGAACGCTGTGCGCAGCTTGGTTTCGGTCACCCCATCGGCGTTGTATTCGGCCAGGGTCTTGAAGTCCAGCGGCGCGAGTGGCTTGTCGAGCGGAGCCTGGTCGGCCGGACGGCCGAGTGCGGCGTATTGAGTGGCCGTGCCGTGCTCGTACCAGCACAGCTCGTAGGCCACATGCTCGGTGACAGTGATAGCGATCACCGGCCAATCCTGAGACAAACGCAGTGCCAACGGATGTTTCGCCAACGGAGTGAGCTCCCAGTTCATGCTCATGACCGTGACCCAACCACCCAAGGGCTGATCGATCAGCACGATATCGTCACCGAGGGTGTCCGAGGTATTCAGTGTCGGCTCGCCCGCTGTCCATGGTGACGGTCGCTCACCCAGATAGCTTTCCCGGCCGAGGGGGTGGGCGTTGTCGATGGCATATGCGGCGATGATAGCGGAGCGCACCTGGGCGACGGCATCCCGCCGTGGACAGTACACGCTCAACGCACCGAAGGTGGTGCCGATCTGCACCGGCATCGCAGGCTGATCCGGTTGCGCGCCCGGCGCGAGCGGTCGCAGGCCGACCAAGACCAGCTTCCAGTTGATCTCTTCGACAGTGGACAAGTCGCCGGAGGAAGTGAATATGATCTGCTGCTGGGTCAGCTGCCCGGCCTGCTCCAAGGTGCGGCAACCGAGCTCCAGGAGCGCACGATGCGATTTGGACGTCAGGTCCAAGTCTTCGATGTCGCATGCGCGTAGCCGGAACGCCATACTGTCGGAGGTCAACGCGGAGTACCGGGTGCGGTACATGGTGATGGCCTGCTTACGAGAGCGACCGATCATGAGGGTGCGCAGTAGCGTGCTCAAGCTGGCCAGGTATTTACCGGACAGATCCGGGTTCGCCGTGGCCAGAACGGCGCGGATATGGGCAGCCTCTTCGGTCGCCGCGACCGCGGCATCCTGGTCCAATCTGCTCAGCCACACACCGCACTTGGACAACCCGTCCGCGCATGGGCCCGCGACCTCGGGATGGGCTCGCGCCAGATGACGGTAGACATCGCAGGCATTGCGGATCATCGTGGTCGCGAGTTCCCGTCGACCGCTGTGCCGTGCTGCCTGTTCGAAAGTGCGTAGCGCATCGGTCAGTTCACTGGCGATCCGTGCGGTCAGCATCTGGCCTCGGGAAAGCAGACGCAGGCGGATGGCCACCGCTTCCTCGGCGGGTGCCAGCGCCTCCCCGGACCGGTTCCGCGCCGGTCCACCGGACTTGGTGGCGATAAGGGCTTTGGCCAGCTCGCCGAGCGAGGTCGCGAGCCGCAGCTCGGCTTCGACCGAACGGTCGCGCGGCGTATACCGATCTGCCGCGATCTGACGCTCCAGCGCGTCCAGATCCATCGCACTCCTTACTTCCAGCGCGGTTCTCCGCTACCGCGGCGCACCTTCCTGGCACCGAGTCTGTCACGATTGTCGTCCGCACGCACCACCGGTCCGTGGCAGTGCGGGGCGGAGCCACCCGTGCGGTCGGCCGGATTCGGCGGGAAGGCATGATCGAGGTTGTGCGAGTTCTTCTGCAGCGTGTGAGTTCGGCGCAGGTGACCGTTGACGATCAGGTCGTGGGTCGTATCGACCCGGTGGCTGGTGGTGTCCCACACGGCTTGCTCGCCTTGGTCGGTGTGACCCACTCCGATACCGAGGTGATCGCGAAGGCATTGGCCGATAAGGTCTGGCGGATACGCATTCTCGACGGTGAACGGTCAGCTGCCGATCTGCGCGCCCCGATTCTGGTGGTCAGTCAGTTCACCTTGTACGGGGACACCACCAAGGGCAGGCGACCATCCTGGGCAGCGGCCGCACCGAGGTCTGTCGCCGAACCTCTGGTCGAGTCTTTTGCCGCGGTGCTGCGGGAACTGGGCGCCATGGTCGCTACCGGACGCTTCGGCGCGCACATGCGCATCAACTCGGTGAGCGACGGACCGGTCACCGTGCTGCTGGAGATGTGAGCGAGCAGGCTCGAAACGAGGCACGATCCGGTAGCGCAGTTGATTCGGAAGTCACGCTCAGTGGATGACAACGAATGCGCCGAATGCGTTCAATCGTGCGGATTCCGCCCTTTTTCCGAATTGTTCCCCGAGAGAGTTTTCAGTGGCTCGGAATCGCGCGCGATGGTATCCGCGCCGGCGAGCTGGCTGGCGAAGGCGGCGCGGGCTGCCGCCACCAAGGACACGTTGATTTCCGGATACGCCCTGGCGATATCGACTAGGGCGGCGTCGGTTTCGATATCCAGCCAAGTTTCCGAATGCAGTCCACCACCCGTGGTGACCGACGCGAGCTCACGTTCGAAGTTGCGCCGCAGTTCGTCTTCGGTGGGGTATCGCCTTTGCGTCATCAGCCCTCCCATATGGATCGGATTTCCGCGTCGTACCTCCAGTATCGCTCTGTCGTCGCAGGCCTCGAACGGCAGGCTTCTCCTCCGGTGCCCCCAGTGGCGCAGCACAGCGTTATTCGTCGGTGAGCCTTGATGAGCAGGACGTGTCGATGCCTATTCACTAGTTGTAGCCGCGCAGTATGCCATGCCATGCGCTGAAAGTGCCGACAGCGGATTGTACCGAGACCGCAGTGTGACAATGTGTTCGGTTATGAGCGACTGAATCACATTGCGGGCTGTGATAATTGATGTGCACTCGTGATCTTCTACGGCTGAGTAGCGCTTGACAGGACCCAGTACAGGTTTATCGTAATGGGCGTCCTGATCCGGTGTTGTGCGGCGATGACGGCGAGGCAACGTGGCAGGTTCGGATACAACAATCACAATGACACTTCCCGACGCATCGAGGAGTGTCGATTCTTCGGCGCCCGCTGCGGCGCCGGAGCCGATTCCTACGTCCGACCTATTGGTCCGGGCGTGTCGAGGTCACCGGGTAGTCGGTAGCCCGCTGTTGTGGTTCGCCTATGACTTGGCGGTGCTGCATGAGCGTCGACTGGTCGGCCGTGGCGGCTCGGTGGATACCGCCGCGACGACGATTCGCGAAATCGAGCGGCGCAGAGCCGAGTTGGTGATGGCGATCGACGATTGGGTGGCGCGTTATGTGCCGCAGCACCGCCTCGGCGCCACTCTGCATACCGAGACAGTGGGCGCGGTGATCGACCGTCTCGCGGAATCGTCAGTGCGGGCACATCATGCGTTGATGACCTTGAACGCGCACGATGAGCTTCTGCACAACGCGTGGCACCATCTCGCCGAACTGGCTGATGCCTATGACGATCTGGTGCGTGACGTCATGGCGGGCAGGCGACGTTTGCCCGAGTGGTGAACCGGCGATCCACCGCTCGCGTCCACCGGCTACCGGTCGGTGGACGTTACGGGTGATAGCGATGATGATCGGCGGCGAAATCGTCCGCGATGGTCGCGGTCAGATCGACGTAGGCTCGTTTGGTCTGCTTGTGCAGTCGATACAGATCTATTTCGGCACCCTCGGAGATATGCGGGTCGAACGGGATGATGTGCACAGCACGGCAGCGAGACAGAAAGTACTCGCGTAACTGCTGGATACCGACATTCGGCGACCCGGCTCGTGGCGAGTTGATCACCACAACCGCATTGCGCACCAAATGGTCGTGACCATGCAGCGACAACCAGTCCAAAGTCGCCGCGGCACTGCGGGCTCCGTCGATCGCGGGGGACGAGATCAGCACCAGCGAGTGCGCCAGGTCGAGCACGCCGGACATCGCCGAGTGCATCAGCCCGGTACCGCAGTCGGTGAGGATGATGTTGTAGAACCTCTGCAGGATCCGGGTGACCGCGCGGTACTCCTCTTCGTTGAAGGTCTCCGATGCCGCTGGATCACGCTCGCTGGCAAGCACTTCCAATCGGCTGGTGGACTGCGAGGTGTGTCTGCGCACATCCGAGTAGCGCCGCAAGGATGGGTCGAGGAGAAGATCGCGCACGGTCGATCTGGTCTGCAGCGACACCCGTTGTGACAACGTGCCGAAATCGGGGTTGGCGTCCACTGCTATTACCCGGTCGCCCCGGATGGAGGCGAAGATGGAGCCGATACCCATTGTGGTGGTGGTCTTCCCGACCCCACCCTTCAGGGAGAGCACCGCGATGCGGTAATCGCCACGGACCGGCTGTCTGATGCGGGCGACCAGCTCCTGGAGCCGGAGCTCTTCGGCGGACATGCCGAGGTTGATCGCACCGCCGGACACATGGTGTACAGCCTTGCGCCATCCGGTCCCCGGCGCCCGTTTGGCCCGTCGTAATGGCACTTGGTCCAGTGAAGGTTGTTGGAACCGCATGCTCGGTTGCGGAGCGGGCGGATGCGGATAACCCGTCGGGTTTCCCCCGTGCGGGGCACTCGCCTGCGCCGTGGGATGCCCGTATTCCGGGGGGCTGGAGTGCCGCTGAACGGATGGTGGAGGATGTGGCAGCGCTCTGCCGTATTCCTGTTCCTGATTTTGTTCGGAGGCGGTGTGCCATCGGCCTACGGGCGGTTCGCTCGCTGGAGCTGATCCGGCGCCGAGCTGGGTTGGGTGGCCAGGGGATTCGGCCGGTCCTGGATCTGCGTGCGTGGTGGTATCGCGTACTGGGTCGTACTGTTGGGTGGACGCTCGCCGCATATCCGCGAACTGCGGTGCGTGCCAGGCGTCTTCAGTTGGCGGCTGAGCGTTTTCCGTAGACAACCGATGTCGTCCGCTGCCTGTAGGCCGCGCTGCTGTGGTGTCATCGCCCGTGCTTGCTGCCGCGCCTACCCGATCCGATATCGCGGCATCCGGAACCTGTTGTTTGCGCGGTGGCTCCGTCGACCCAGACGCTTCGGTCTGTCCGGCTTTCTCGTTCAGGTGTGCGGTGCTTTCCGGTGTGGGCGCGGTGGTCTGGGCAGGCCTGGGCGCGGCAAGCCAGGGCGGTGGAGCACCGGAACTCTCCGTGGCGGGAGCGAGGGGCGGAGGCGGTGGTTGGCTCGGCGCGGCGTCCTGCGGCGAGGTTTTGTCGGTGCCGTCGCTCCGGCTCGGCACGTCCGTATCGAGGGACTGGCCTGGGCGCTCGCCATGCGGTGGTGGGCCGGGGTACCCATCGTGTAGCTGCCGCTCCGGACCGGGTCGGTGGTCGGGTAGAGGTGCTGCCAGGTCGCCCGGTATCGGCGTTTCAGCGGCCCTGTCGCTCGGCGGGTGGGATTCCGGCGCGGGAGCACGGGCGGGCAAGCCGTACCGTGGAGCGTCGCCGGTCTGCGGCGGGGGCTGCCATAGGCCGCTCTGATGCGGTGGCGCGTGATCGTGGGCGGGTTGTTGTCGATGAGTCTGCGCGCCCGGCCTGGGCGTGTCCGGTCCGGGCGGTGGGCTCGGGTCGGACAGATTCCGCCGCGGTTGTTCCTGGAGAGATTCGGCCTGCCCGGCGGCCGCGTATCCGTTGGCTTCTCGTCCGTCGGCTTTGTCGCGGCGTCGGCCTCTACGCTTCTTCTGTATTCGTGCGGTTTCGGGTTGTTCCGCTTCGGGCGCTCGGTTCTTGAACCTCCCTCGCTTGCGGCTCTGTGTTTCTTCGATGAGCTCTTCGTGCGGGAGATTCTGTACCGGCGTCTCATAGCCGACCTGTGTGGCTTCGCTTTCCGACAGCCATGGCGGCAACATGGGGAGGTCGTCGTTACCACGGCTCACGGCTGCGCCTCACCAGCATGCGGCTCCAGCGTGACCAGGGGCATTGCGTCGGCGGCCGGCGCGCTGCGTTCGCTCACACGTCCCCCTCGATCTGATCGACTCGACACCCGGACAGCGGCCAGTTTACGCGACAACCATCAAGGGGCCTCGTGGTGCGGACAGACCGCTGAACGGCACTGGCCAAGGGTTGGGAAGGCCACTGCGGAATCTCGGTGACGCGGGCATGATGGAGCATTTTTGCCTGATCCGGGACTGATCGGTAAGCTGGAGCGGCGGTGCACCCATGCGCCGCCCGTTTGTGTGCGAGTGGCCCGTTCCGGCGGCCGGTCCACGCGAGCGGAGACCAGGCAAACAAACCAGGTTGAGCGTAAACCGGGATCGCGGAGGACATGGCGAAGAAAGACGGGGCCATCGAGGTCGAAGGTCGAGTTGTCGAGCCGCTGCCCAATGCGATGTTCCGGATCGAGCTCGAGAACGGGCACAAGGTTCTCGCGCACATCAGCGGGAAGATGCGGCAGCATTACATTCGTATCCTCCCCGAGGACCGGGTCGTCGTCGAGCTCTCACCCTATGACCTGTCCCGTGGCCGGATCGTGTACCGCTACAAGTGATCGCAGGTACGGTCGGGTCGGCGCGAGTCGGCTGTCCCGGCCCGGACCGGGAACGAGTCGAAAGACTCACTACAAGGCTTCCCCAGTCGCCGACTGGGGAAAAACTGTGTTCACACCTGTGTGAACCACAACAGATTGGACGGACGTGAAGGTTCAGCCGAGCGTCAAGAAGATCTGCGAGAAGTGCAAGGTGATCCGCCGTAACGGCCGGGTCATGGTGATCTGCGACAACCTGCGCCACAAGCAGCGCCAGGGCTGAGCGGAAGCTTGTGAGGTCTGGCGACCTCGCACCACCCGCCCGAGGCGTGCCGACGGCGCCGCTCGACGCGACACCAGCCAAGCACCGAACCGCAGTTCGGATTGGCAGAGAAGAACTCCCAGCACCAGCCGCACGTTGTGGAATCCAGGGCTCGCCCTGGGCGTGCGCGCTCACCGCCGGTTCGGAGGCCGGTGCCCCGCAAGAGGAGGGGACGGACAGGGAGCAGACCTCCGCAACGATTAAGGAAACTGCCAGATGGCACGTCTCATGGGCGTCGACCTCCCGCGCGAAAAGCGCATGGAGATCGCGCTGACCTATATTTTCGGCATTGGCCGTACCCGCTCCAAGGAGATTCTGGAGGCCACCGGCGTCAGCCCGGACCTGCGTTCTAAGGATCTCAGCGACGACGATCTCACGAAGCTGCGCGACTACATCGAGGCTTCCGAGTTCAAGGTCGAGGGTGACCTGCGCCGCGAAGTGCAGGCCGATATTCGCCGCAAGATCGAGATCGGCTGCTACCAGGGCCTGCGCCACCGCCGCGGCCTGCCTGTACGTGGCCAGCGCACCAAGACCAACGCGCGCACCCGCAAGGGTCCGAAGCGCACTGTCGCCGGCAAGAAGAAGTAGGGATACCGATGCCTCCGAAGAGCAGGGCCACGGGCCCGAAGAAGACCCAGAAGTCGCGCCGCAGGGACAAGAAGAACGTTCCGCACGGCAACGCGCATATCAAGAGCACGTTCAACAACACGATCGTGTCGATCACCGACCCGAACGGCAACGTCATCTCCTGGGCGTCGTCGGGTCACGTCGGCTTCAAGGGGTCGCGTAAGTCGACCCCGTTCGCCGCGCAGCTCGCCGCTGAGAACGCCGCCCGCAAGGCACAGGAACACGGTGTCAAGAAGGTCGACGTATTCGTGAAGGGCCCTGGTTCGGGCCGAGAGACCGCGATCCGCTCGCTGCAGGCCGCCGGCCTCGAAGTGGGCACGATCTCCGATGTCACCCCGCAGCCGCACAACGGCTGCCGTCCGCCCAAGCGGCGTCGCGTCTAGCGGGAAAGGATCAAGCGAACAATGGCTCGTTACACAGGCCCCATCACCCGCAAGTCGCGTCGTCTGCGTGTCGACCTCGTCGGAGGCGACCAGGCGTTCGAGCGTCGCCCCTATCCGCCCGGCCAGCACGGCCGCGCGCGGATCAAGGAGAGCGAGTACCTGCTTCAGCTGCAGGAGAAGCAGAAGGCCCGCTTCTCCTACGGCGTCATGGAAAAGCAGTTCCGCCGGTACTACGAAGAGGCCAACCGCCTCAAGGGCAAGACCGGTGACAACCTGCTCCGGCTGCTGGAAACCCGTCTCGACAACGTCGTGTACCGCGCCGGTCTGGCGCGCACCCGCAGGCAGGCCCGCCAGTTGGTCACCCATGGCCACTTCCTGGTGAACAACAAGAAGGTCAACGTTCCCAGCTTCCAGGTCACCCAGTACGACATCATCGATGTCAAGGACAAGTCGAGGGGTACGCTGCCATTCCAGGTGGCGCGGGAGACCCAGGGTGACCGCCCGGTGCCGGGCTGGTTGCAGGTGATCCCGGGGCGGTTGCGGATTCTGGTGCACCAGTTGCCGGAGCGTGCCCAGATCGATGTGCCACTGCAGGAACAACTGATCGTCGAGTACTACTCGAAGTAAGCACAGCTCGAAATGCTCGGCACCGTGCCGCTGGTGCGTGGTCGTCCATCGGCAGCGACTGCTCGCGGGTCGCGGGCGACAGTACTGTCGGACGGTCGCACACAACCCCTGAGACGAGGCGTCAAATAGCGGGCGCCCACAAGGAGGATGATCCCCATGCTGATTTCACAGCGTCCGACGTTGACCGAAGAGGTCGTCGCCGAGAACCGCTCGAAGTTCACCATCGAACCGCTGGAGCCGGGTTTCGGCTACACCCTCGGCAACTCGCTGCGGCGTACTCTGCTGTCCTCGATTCCGGGGGCCGCGGTCACGAGTATCCGCATCGACGGCGTCCTGCACGAGTTCACCACCGTTCCCGGGGTGAAGGAGGATGTCACCGACATCATCCTGAATCTCAAGAGCCTGGTCGTGTCCTCGGAGGAGGACGAGCCGGTCACGATGTACGTGCGTAAACAGGGTCCGGGCACTGTCACCGCAGGTGACATCGTCCCCCCCAGCGGGGTTGTGGTGCACAACCCGGACATGCACATCGCGACCCTGAACGACAAGGGCAAGTTGGAGATCGAGCTCGTCGTCGAGCGTGGTCGCGGCTATGTCCCCGCCGTGCAGAACAAGGCGTCCGGCGCTGAAATCGGCCGGATTCCGGTGGATTCGATCTACTCGCCGGTGCTGAAGGTGACCTATAAGGTCGAGGCGACCCGTGTCGAGCAGCGCACCGACTTCGATCGACTCATCCTGGACGTGGAGACCAAGAACTCCATCAGCGCACGGGACGCGCTCGCTTCGGCGGGTAAGACCCTGGTCGAGCTCTTCGGCTTGGCCCGTGAGCTGAACGTCGAAGCCGAAGGTATCGAGATCGGCCCTTCGCCGGCGGAGGCGGACCATATCGCCTCGTTCGGTCTGCCGATCGAGGATCTGGACCTTACCGTTCGGTCCTACAACTGCCTCAAGCGCGAAGGGGTGCACACGGTCGGCGAGCTGGTCGCCCGCACCGAGTCGGACTTGTTGGACATTCGCAACTTCGGCCAGAAGTCCATCGACGAGGTCAAGGTCAAGCTGCACGCGCTCGGCCTTTCCCTGAAGGACAGCCCGGCGTCGTTCGATCCGTCCACTGTGGTCGGCTACGACGCGAGCACCGGAACGTGGAGCGACAGCAGCACGTTCAGTGATACCGATGGTGGCGAGCAGGACTACGCCGAGACCGAACAGCTCTAGGCCGCCGGAGTAGGCGCCCTGGCCGGGCCGAACCGCGGCGCGAGCGACACCGCCAGAGGGTGGTAGCCGAGCGTAACCAGGCCAGGGCTCCGGGAGCGGCGCCCGAGAACAAGGAGAACCACAACAATGCCCAAGCCCAAGAAGGGTGCCCGCTTCGGCGGGTCGGCGTCGCACCAGAAGGCGATCTTCGCCAATCTGGCCACGGCGCTCTTCGAGCACGGCCGGATCACCACCACCGAGGCCAAGGCCAAGGCCGTGCGCCCCTACGCGGAGAAGCTGATCACCAAGGCGAAGGGCGGCACCCTGGCCGACCGTCGCGAGGTGCTGAAGGTGATCCGCAACAAAGACGTCGTGCACGATCTCTTCGCTGAGATCGGCCCGTCGTTCGAGGGGCGTGAGGGTGGCTACACCCGCATTATCAAGACGTTGCCCCGCAAGGGTGACAACGCGCCGATGGCGATCATCGAGCTGGTCCGGGAGAAGACCGTGACCAATGAGGCTGATCGCGCCCGTCGCGTTGCCGCGTCCAAGAAGGTCGAGGAGACTCCGGCCGTCGAGGAGACCGTCGAAGAGAAGACTGAGGAGACTGTGGAGGTCGAAGCGTCGGCTGCCGAGGACAAGAAGGACGCCTGACACTTCGCTTCGGAGTTCGCGCACGAGCCCGTCACCCGTGCTGGGGTGGCGGGCTCATGCGTTTCGACAGGGAATCATGGTGGATCGTGGAGGAATCGGTGGAATCGATGTCGCAGCAGCCGCGCCGGGACACGGATCGCGCGTTCGGCACGGGCCGAGCAGGCGCACCGCGTACGCGCGTTCGTCTGGATATTTCCTACGACGGCACTGATTTCATCGGCTGGGCGCGTCAGCCGGGACTGCGTACCGTGCAGGGGATACTGGAGGATTCGCTGAGCAAGGTACTCCGTGAGCCGATCCAACTGACGGTCGCAGGCCGCACCGACGCTGGTGTGCATGCCGAGGGACAGGTCGCGCATTTCGACACGGCTGCGGAGTTGGATTCCGGCAAACTGGTGCACCGGATGGCGCGATTCCTACCGAAGGATGTGCGGATCAAAGACGTACGGCCCGCCCCGTCCGAATTCGACGCCAGATTCTCCGCCGTCCGCCGCCATTACGCATATCGGTTGACCACCGCACAGTACGGCGCCGAGCCGTTGTCAGCTCGCAGCGTGGTCGCCTGCCGATCCGATGTCGACATCGAGGCCATGCGCGTGGCTTCCCGAATGCTGTTGGGGCTGCATGATTTCGCCGCGTTCTGCCGACGCAGAGAGGGTGCGACAACGGTCAGGCAGCTGCAGCGATTCGATTGGGTGAGTGATGAAGACCTGCTGACTGCCTATGTCAGCGCCGATGCGTTCTGCTGGTCGATGGTCCGCAGTCTGGTCGGTGCGGTTCTCGCGGTCGGAATGGGACGGCGCACTCCGGAATGGGTCGGTGGGCTGCTGCACGCGACGGAACGATCCAGTGCGGTTACTGTCGCGCCCGCTCACGGTTTGAGTTTGATCGGTGTCGACTATCCCGATAGCGAGGACCTCGCCGCTCGCAACGCGCAAACACGTGAGTTGCGCGTTATTCCGGCCACGAGGCGGAATTGCCGCAGTGGTCGAGGACCGGAAAACCTACCCGCACCCGAGTGTGGGTGCGGGTAGCCAGAGTCACTTCGAGGATTGCCCTGGACGCGTTTCGATCTTCTTCGGTTCCTGGGACGCTCCAGCGATCGTGATGCGGCGTGGCTTGGCACGCTCCTCGATAGGAATCGTCACCGACAGCACACCGTTGTTGTAGGTCGCGCTGATCTTGTCCGCCTCGACGTTGTCACCGAGGGACAGCTGGCGCATGAACGTGCCCGCGAAGCGCTCGGAGGCGAGCCATTGGACGCCTTCTTCGCTGGACACGGTGCGCTGTGCGCGGAGGGTGAGCGTGCCGTTGTCGACGCTGACCTCGATCGAACCAGGGTCGACACCGGGCAGGTCCGCGTTCAAGACATAGTGGTCTCCCGCTTTGAACAGATCCATCGGCATGAATCGTGGTGCGCGAGCGGTTCCAGTGGCTTCACCGAGCAGTTGGCGGGCGACAGTATCGATGTCATGGAATGGATCGAATCTGAGCACAGCGATCACCTCCCTCTCCTCAGCGGTGACGTCCGCCACGGCGGCGGGCGCCGTTAGCTGTGCAATGATCACGGTAGCTCGCTGCGGGCGGGAGGGCTTGGACCTGCCGGGTCCAAGTCGCGGAGGGGCGCCGACTCGGAATGGCCATATTCGGAATAGACATATGAGGGCGTGGGTTGGCACGGGCATGACATTCGACAGTCTTGGACGGTTCGGAGTGTGGCGGGCGTACAACGGCTTCAGTCCGCAGGATGCACGCGAGCTAGAGACGCTCGGATACCGAGCACTGTGGTTGGGCGGCTCCCCACCTGCTGATTTGGCGATGGTCGAGCCGCTACTCGCGGCAACCGAAACGATCACCGTGGCTACCAGCATCGTGAACATCTGGGCTGCGAAGGCAAAGGAGGCAGCAAGCTCGTTCCATCGGATCGAAGAGCGTTTCCCCGGCCGTTTCCTGCTCGGTATCGGTGCAGGACATCCCGAACACACTGGCGAATATCGCAAGCCCTACGACGCTCTGGCCGAATATCTCGACGAACTCGATGCCGCGGGGGTGCCCGTCGAGCGGCGTGCGCTGGCCGCTCTCGGCCCGAGAGTGCTGAGGTTGGCCGCCGAACGGTCCGCGGGTGCGCTGCCGTATTTCGTGCCCTCGGCGCATACCGCGGGGGCACGTAGGATCATCGGCCCAGACGCGCTGCTGGCGACCGAACACAAAGTGGTGCTGACCGATAATGCCCGGACGGCGCACGCCGTCGCCGACGGAACAGTCGCGTTCTATCTCGGCTTGAGCAACTATGCATCGAATCTGCGTCGGATCGGCTTCGCCGACACTGACGTCACCACCCCGCACGGCGACCGGCTGTTCGATGCCGTGGTCGCTCATGGCACACCGGAACAGATCGCGGCTCGGCTGTCCGAGCATCTGGAAGTGGGGGCCGATCATGTCGCGGTGCAGGTGCTCGATGACAACTACCTCGCGACATTGCGCATGCTGGCCCCGCTGCTGAGTGCGCGGTCCTGACCATCGTCGGCCTTCGGGAAATTCCGGTTACGGAGGGCCTGCTCCGTAGCGGCGACTCAGGTGCGCTCGGTGTCGATTCGGTCGGTCTCGGTTGTTCGTCCAGGGCGGCGCTCTCCCTCCTGAATCAGGAACGGACCAGGCGGGCGATGGCGTCGGTGGCTTCCTTGACTTTGGCTTCGGCCGCTGGGCCGCCTGTGGCCGCGGCATCCACCACGCAATGACCGATATGGTCCTCCAGCAGGCCCATCGCCACTGCTTGCAGGGCCTTGGTCATAGCGGACACCTGGGTGAGGATATCGATGCAGTACTTCTCCTCCTCGACCATCCGTTGCAGGCCGCGTGCCTGCCCTTCGATGCGCCGCAGCCGCTTGAGATAGTCATCTTTGGCGGTGATGTACCCGTGCGTGGCATGCTCGGGTGTCGCGTGGTCATGAGGGGTGGTCGCCACCAGCATCTCCTCGTTGTTTGCCGATACCCAGACCTTTAAATACCCCCCTAGGGTACACTGTCCGGCTCTGTTTGTCAGGTAGGGACAGCATGGTAGCGCTATGGATGGAGATCTCGATGAGCACATGATGTCACTATGGATAGGAACGCTGCTCCCGCTGTGTGGCAGCGGGAGCAGGCCAGGGACAATCGGGGTATGAGTTCGCATCCCAGACCTGCGCTCGCAGTTATCGGTGGCACCGGTTTCTATGATTTCTTCGATAACGAAGCGATCATTGTCGAGGTCGATACGCCTTATGGCGCGCCGAGTGCGGCCGTGACGGTCGGAGAGGTGGGGGGCAGACCTGTGGCTTTCCTGCCTCGGCATGGCAAGAACCACGAATTCGCGCCGCACACTGCGCCGTATCAGGCCAACTTGTGGGCGTTGCGTGCATTGGGAGTGCGTCGTATCTTCGCGCCGTGCGCGGTCGGCAGCCTGCGTGCGGACTGGGGTCCCGGTACGGTCGCGATACCGCACCAGCTGGTCGACCGGACCTCTGGTCGGGTGCAGACCTATTTCGACGGTGGTGGTATCCATCTGCCTTTCGCCGATCCGTATTGCGGTGAGTTGCGTACTGTCGCTGCCGAAGTCGGGTCCGGTGTGCTCCGGGTGGTGCCCGAGGCCACCATGGTGGTGATCCAGGGGCCGCGCTTTTCTACTCGTGCCGAAAGCCGGTGGTTTGCCGCACAGGGCTGGGATCTGGTGAACATGACTGGTTACCCGGAGGCCGCACTCGCTCGGGAACTCGAAATGTGCTACGCAGCTGTTTCTTTGGTCACCGACCTGGATGCGGGTCTGGCAGAGGGCGAGGGGGTGCGCGCCGTCGATGTCTTCGCCGAATTCGAGCGGAACCTAGTGCCGTTCAAAGAGCTCATCCGCAATATGGTGACCGCGGTGGACAGTACCGACACTTGTGCTGAGTGTCGCGTCCATACAGGAGTGTCGTTGCCGTTCGAACTGCCTTGAGAGTCTGATGCGGGCGCAGGGCGCCATATGAATATGACAGCGTGTCGGTCGGGCTCAGCGCTGTCGGCTTTGTTCGGATGCTACCGACCGCTCCGGCTTCGGTTCTCGGTAGCATCGCGTTCTGCGAATCGGCGATACGATTCGTGCGCACTTGGCCTCGCCTAATTCACCATGTGCGTATTCTGTGCTTCGCACGCAATGTGTTGCGTCAACAGCCTGAGAAGTTCGCCTCATGTAGCACCGGCGCCTTGGCAAGGTGCAGCAAGCGACGGCAATGGAAATAACGAAAACCTCTCGGAATGTTATTCCGCGAGCTGCTATGGATACTTTTGGAAACAGTTTTATTAATTACTGTGTCCATAACTTTCGGTCGACTTGCTATCGGGGCCGTATATGAAACTGGAAGCGCTTTGATGGACCGTCCGTGTTATTGGAAAGTTGTGGAGGCCCGTTACTGCGTCCGGGGTATGTGTGGGAACACATCGAGGGCCGGTTCCAGTGGCTTCGTCACAAGGTTCGGACTCGGCCTTGCTTCGTCCGCATAACTTGGGTTACCGAGTACGACTAGCTTGTCGTGGATCAGGATTCCGAATGTGAGCAGTATCTCAGAGGGGTGCGTGGCGCAGCGATGTCCTGCTCGTGGACGGGGTGAGAGACTGAGGTCCGCGACGGCCATTCATCCGGTGTGGTGGCGCGCCACCAGGTGTTTCCCCGAGATCACCGCGGATCCATCGGTTTGCCGCCGCGACTCTATACCTGCACGTTGCACGTTGTACCTCGGCTTTTGCGTTGTGCCTCGACATCCTCCGACATGTCGACAGTTCACGTCATCGAGACGAGCGTCGTCAGGAATGGCTCGCTGCCATTCCTGATACAAGATCAGAATCTTGGCATTCTCACGGAATGTTCACAGCGACTCCTCATTCGAGGCGTCTATGTCCCCTATCGGGTGCCGCGATATCTGTATCGGTGGAGGCGTTGATAATTTTTTGTCCGGTGGTATTGTTTTCGGGAAAGGCGGGAGATGAAGAAGTCTTCCCGCTGGTTTTTCTTTGTAAGGTCCATGTCATGAGATCTGCTGTGGGGGTAGGGCGGGGGATAGATG
>NZ_JBWSOR010000044.1:0-28584 GCF_056629435.1 Nocardia sp. TBRC8007
CGGAAACGATTCCTGAACGCGGAGGATTTCGCTCAGAAAGAGCTGGAAGCGGCGCGGTCGTCGGCTGCGGGGGCCGGCGCCGGGTTCGCGGCGGGCACCGCGGTAGCGGGCCTGGCACCGTCAGCGGCGATGTGGGTCGCCACCACCTTCGGGACAGCGTCGACCGGCACCGCGATCTCGACCCTTTCCGGAGCGGCAGCCAGCCAGGCAGCACTGGCGTGGCTCGGTGGCGGCGCGCTGGCCACCGGTGGCGGTGGCACCGCGGCAGGCACCACACTGCTCGCGCTTGCCGGCCCGATCGGCTGGACAATCGCGGGCGCAACCCTACTCGCGTCGATCGCCCTGTTCGCGAAGAAGAAGTTCGAGAATCGAGAGGCGAAGCACGAAGCGCTGACTGCGATAAAGCACAACACCACCCTCGTCGAAAGCATGGATGCGCAGATCGGGGACCTCCTCCAGCGGACCACCTCGCTCCGCGAAGGGCTGGTAAAGAGTTACGGCGAAGCCTTGGTGCACTTCCGCGCCGATTTCCACGCGCTCGCCCCTGCCGAACGGTCGACACTCGCTACGTTGGTGAACAACACGAAGTCGTGCGCGACCATGCTGAGCATATGCATCGAACAGAATGCCGATAGTGAGTGACGCTGCCGAGTTCGTCACGGACACCCAGGAGCAGGCAGTCGCTTCCTGGGTGAGCTATCTCAACCAGCTCCGCATGAACAACCTTCTGAGCGCGCTCAGCCAGCAGAACGAGCACCTCCGGGACGCGCTCACCAGCGTCGATGAAGCTGTCGAGAAGATCGACCTCGAGGTGGTCGCCACCAACCGCGGCGGACAGCATGGCATGCACGGCTTCATCGCCGAGATCGCCGAGGTCGGGATCGGCAACGCCCGAAAGCGGATCCTCGGCCACGAGTCCGTCTACCAATGGGTCAACGACAACGGACCTGTCGACCTGATGCGCGGAAGTGTCGAGATCCAGCAGAAATTCGTCGCAGCAGGTGGCCGCTTCTCACTGGGCGCGATCGTCGAGCACCTCCAGAAATATCCCGAATACGTGCGCAACGGTGGGAAATACCAGATCCCCCGTGATCACTACGAGGTGATCCAACGGCTACATGCCTTGTCGCCCGAGGAAGCGACAAGCAAGCTACTGTCACGCAGCGGCGACGGACCTTCCCTCAGAGACTGGCAGCGGGTCCAGGCGTTCTTCCAAGACAGATCGGTCGGCTTCGAATCGCTCGAGCCCTCGATGCTCGAGTACAACGAAGTGCAGCGCGATGTCTACACCTCGACCATGGCGGCCGAAAAGAGCTCGCTCCACGCCACGGACCGGTCCCTGCGCGACGCTGCCTACCAGCGCAGCCGCCCGACGCCGCGAGAAGGAGGCACATCCGCACTCACGGCCGCCGCGACTGCGGGCGGGACCGCGTTTGTACTGGCCGTGGTCGCCAAACGTCGGGAAGGCAAGCGGCTCAGTGAGTTCAGCGAGCGCGACTGGATAGACCTCGCAGGCGAGACCGGTTCAGGTTTCGGCAAGGGCGGCGTCCGAGGACTGAGCATCTACGCGCTCACAAATTTCACCGCGACCTCCGCGGCCGTCGCAAGCTCGATCGTCACCACATCCTTCAGCATCGCAGAACAAGCGAACAAACTCCGCCGAGACCAGATCGACGAACTCGAGTTCATCGAGAACTCCGAGCTCATCGCCTTACAGGCCGCAGTACGCGCGCTGGCCTCTTGTCTCGGCCAGGCGACCATCCCCATCCCGATCCTCGGCGCCGTCATCGGCACCACGGTCGGCACTGTGATGTACAAGGCCGTCGCATCGTCGTTGACAAAGCGAGAGGCGGCGCTGATCGAGCGTTACCTCGACGAGCAGCGCACGCTCGACGAGCAACTCGCCGCGGAGTACCAGGCCATACTGGAAAAGCTGGACCAGAGCATGTCGGACTATCTCGGGCTGCTCGAACGAGCCTTCTCGCCTGACGTGCAGATCGCGCTCGTCGGATCGGTCGAGCTAGCGGCGGAACTCGGCGTGGCTTCGGACGAGATCCTGGATTCCGATGAGAAGCTCGACGCCTACTTCCTCGACTAGTGCATCGTTCCTCAGGAGCAACACACGAATTTGCGGCGTAAAGTGCGGGTCGTCCCCAAATCCACGGTGTGGCGCGGGTATTGATCCAGGTGGTGGCGGTCTCGACCGCGTAAGCGATTTCGTCGGTTTCGGCGAAGGTTTATCCGGTGAACGCAGCGGGTTGGTGTAGGACTCGACGACCGCCGCTCTTTTGGGGCGAACTCGGGATCGTGGCTTCGTCCCCACGAGCGGGTGTGTTGCCGGCGGACTTTCTCGGCCAGGCAGATCCAGCGCACTTGGGAGCGGTGCACCTCTCGCGGGGTTATCGGGTGTACCTCGGGTGGTCGGCGGGACCGAATCAGCCATGTACCGTCAAAAATATTTTGACGATGAGGTATGCTCGGGGCATGCCCGATCCCGAACGGCCGGAGGCGGCGATGCTCGACGAGTGGTTGCAAGCCACATCGTCATCACCGAACGAAGCACCCCGTGACGACCCGGCGGCGATTGTGCGTGAAGTACTGAACCGATTGGACAACGACAGAGTAGAGCTACCGCACGACGTGATCTACGCCTGCGTCATATTGCTCTCGGTTGCGCGGACCGATCTGGATCGGCTGGAACTAGGTCTGATGCGGGCAGCCGGCGATCACGGCAACAGCTGGAGTTGGATCGCCGAGGCATTCGGTCATCGCTCCAAGCAAGCCGCGCACGCTCGGGCCAGCGCACTGCATCGGCGCCTGGAATATCGAACCCTCGACGAGGAAGAAACCCGATGAAACTCCGTGTAGACCGCGACCGTCTCGTCGATGCGGTGTCCGTGGTCGCGCCAACAGTGCCTCGGCGCCCGTCGATCCCCGTGCTCGCGGGCATTCGACTACGAGCGGAACCGGACTCGGCGTCGGTCGCCGGTTTCGACTACGAGATCTCCTCGCACGCCACGATCACCGATGCAGTGGTGGACGAGCCGGGTGTTGCACTGGTATCGGGGCGGCTGCTCACCGATATCGCGAAAGCCCTCCCCCCGCGGCCGGTCGAGTTGTCCGACAACGGTGATCGTCTCGAGATCGTCTGTGGTCCGTCGCGATTCGCCTTGCCGCTGATGACTGTCGAGGACTATCCAGACCTCCCGCCCTCACCCGTAGCGGTCGGCGCTGTCGATCGCTCAGACCTGCGCGACGCCGTGGCGCAGGTGGTCGTGGCCGCCGGGCGCGACGACACGTTGCCCATGCTGACCGGGATCAACATCGAATTCTATCCCTCGTCCCTGCGGCTGGTGAGCACCGACCGGTTCCGCATCGCGATCCGAGAGCTCGGCTGGGAGCCTGTGACCCCGATGGGTGACTCGAGACCGACCAGCATGCTCGTGCCTGCCCGCGCGCTGGCAGAGACAAGCAAGACGCTCACGGGACCGAGAGTCGAAATTACCAGTGGCCCAGGGCAAACAATCCTGGGACTCGCGACCGACGACCAGCACCACACCATGCGCACGCTCGATATGCCCTACCCGCCCTACCAACGCTATCTCGAAACCACCCACACCGCTTCCGCCCGTATACCCTCCGCCCCACTGATCGACGCGATCAAACGGGTGTCGCTACTCCTCGCCAGGGGAACGCAGGTTCTGTTGACCTTCGCCGCAACCACGGCCCGTTTGTCCGCCGGGAGCGACAACGAAGGCAGCGCGGAGGAGTCCATCGGTTGTGAGTTCGACGGCGAACCGTTGACCATCGCCTTCAACCCCCGCTATCTACTCGAGGGACTGACCGCCGCGCATGCCGAGATCGTAGAGATCGCCCTGGACGGCCCGACCAGAGCAGCGATTCTGCGTGCGGCCGATCACGAACCCGACGGTAAGTGCCGCGAGGGTCTGATCTATGTACTGATGCCGGTTCGCCTACCCGACTGAGCCATCACCCAACAAAGACGCGATCGCGCTCCACGACCACCGGCACAGCCTCCCAAAACACCTGACCTACCCCGGATCAGCGCAAGCACCGCGTAACATTCGACCACGTACCAACCAATAAGAAGTCCGGAATCGCCTACCGCACCACCACCCGGACCGCCGCCCAGATCACCGCAACCTGGACCCGCTACACCGCAGGCCTACGGGCACGCAGACCGGCAGGCTGGGCACCACCTCGCGACAATTGACACGCGAGCCCCCGAAAAATACCCGAGCCATGACTCGAAGATCGCAATCGGTGGTCAGCTCGAGTCGCCTCGGAACCACACACCCTTCGAACTATCCGCAACCCAGGATTCGGACCAGTCCCACAACGGCTGCAATGCCTCACTGAGGCCGACACCGGCACCGGTGAGTTCATAAGCACCCTTGGGCTCATGCTTTTCTATCAATCCCGCTACCTGCAGCTGCTGCAACCGGTTGGACAACATACTCGACGAGCAGTTGCCCATCCTGCGACGCAACTCCAGAAACCCCAACGGCCCTGGTTCGAGTTCCCACACGACTCGCAGAATCCACCGCTGTCCCAGCAGATCAATTGCCGCCAGGATCGCGGTATCGGCCGAACCGTCTGATCGCTCCACTCCACCTCGCCCATCACTCGCGCTTCTCATTTCGAAGTACCATAGGTGCTTCTGATTCAGAAGCGTGATCGCACTGGTGAGGAGACCCAGGTGAACCGAACAAACACGAACCACAGACGAATCGTGCTGATCACAGGTGCTTCCCGGGGAATCGGTGCGGCAACGGCGCAACAACTCGCCGCACCGGACACGCACGTCGTGATCAATTATCGGGAGAAGACCAAACGCGCACTAGCAGTGGTAGACGCGATCTCTTCCGCGGGCGGCAGCGCCTCGGTCATCAGCGCAGACCTCTCCGACCCTATGCAGGTCACCGCAATGCTCGACACCATCATGGAACAGTTCGGTCGCCTGGACGTGCTCGTGCTCAACGCCTCCGGTGGACTCGAACGCCATGCCGACCCCGACTACGCTCTACGACTCAATCGCGACGCGCAAGTCCGCCTGACCACACTTGCGATACCACACATGCCCGCCGGTGGGCGGGTCGTCTTCGTTACCAGCCACCAAGCCCACTTCCACTACCAAGGCAAGTCGCTACCGCACGGATACGAACCGATCGCGGTCAGCAAACGTGCAGGCGAGGATGCATTGCGCGCCCTCATACCTGAGTTCCTCGCCCACGGAATCGGATTCGTCGTCGTCTCCGGCGACATGATCGACGGCACGGTCATCATCCGTCTTCTCGAACGCCGCGATGCCGACGCCGTCGCCACCCGCAGATCCAGCGGCCCCTTGCCCACGATCGACGAATTCGCCGAAGCGATCACCCGCGCGATCGACGCACCCGTCCCCCACGGACACACTTTCTATGTCGGAGGACACGACTACCTCATTCCACAGCCGAACCCCAACATTCGCTGAGAACTCAGACCCGAGGTGCACTGGCGACAGTTGATCAGGCGAGCCCACCAGTGCACCTCCCAACCAGATCCGGGTATTCCGCGTGGATGTCGCCGCTGGTCGGCATCGGTATTCCGCAGACGTCGGTCACCAGCCAGTTGACCAGTCACATGGCGGTGTAGTCGGAGTCGCAAGTGGCGTGGCGTTCGGCGAAGTCGCGCTCGGCGGGCGACAGATCGAAATGCGACGAGGTCGCCAGCCCGAAGTTACCGAGATAGATCCGCTCCCCGTCGGTGCGCAGGTTGCCGAAGTGTCCGTCTATGTGCAGCAGCTCCCGATCGTGCAGGAACGTCACGCTCTCCGGAAACTGCCGCTCGATCTCGACGGCCTTGCTCGCCGGGTTCTCGCTCAGCCAGTCCGGCATCGGGTGCGGGATGTATTTGCAGGACAGTACGAGGCTGGACAGTGCGGCGACCAGCGCTTCGAGAGCAATTCCACCACTGCGGCTTCGTAACCTCCGCCGCTGACCACCTCCGCCGCTGACCGCCGATAAGTGAACCTTATCGGCGGTCAGCGGCCTGCGGCTCAGCCGAATACATTCTTAGCAGATATGTTTCGTAGCGTTTGTGTGACGAAACGTAATAGCAGGAAGTATGGTCAAAAACTGGGCACCCAAGACGTGACGAACAACGGATGGTCAGGTGACGGAAGAAGTGGTCCCGGCTGTGGTTTCCTGTCTCGCCCGAATCGCTCTGTGCGCAGTTGAGTTGAGTCGATCGGAAGTTCTACGTTGGCAGGGCAGTTGGCACGAGACCGAGGACAGCACGGTGAATGACGCATCTCGCGCGAGCCGACGATCGGTGATTGTGTGGCCGAAGCAGTCGGAATCCATCTGCCAGCGCAGAAACGGAACTATCGAGTGCATATCAATGAAGAATTATCGATCTGGTTGCGCAAGCTCCGGGCTGGGCGCGATCGGCAGCAAACGCTGGTCTGCTTCCCTTCTGGCGGCGGGTCGGCTACGAGTTATGCCGGCCTCGTCAAGAGCCTGGAGTCCGACCTGACTGTGTACGTCGTCCAGTATCCAGGTAGACAGGATCGGCTCGGCGACAAACTGATTCCCTCGATCACAGAACTCGCCACTCGCATCGGAGAAGTGATGACTCCCCTTTTCGGCGAGAAACTGGTGCTCTTCGGCCACAGCATGGGTGCGACGGTCGCCTTCGAGACCGCTCGTCGAATCGAGCGGCGTGGGCAATCGGTAGCGGGATTGTTCGTATCCGGACGCCCGGATCCAGCCTTCGTCGATCCGGGGACGCTACACAACGCATCCAACAATGAACTGATCACCGAACTCGAGCGACTCGCCAACGATCCCGCCACAGTCCGGATTCTGCGCGATGAGCCCGGACTCGCCGAGATAGTTTTGCCCGCGGTCCGCAACGACTATTCAGGCCGTCGAAACCTACCGATACCAGATGGGTGAGGCGCTTCGCTGCGACATCATCGCGCTGCTCGGACACTCTGATCCGACGACGACCCCGGAACAGATCCGGGAATGGCGCAACCATACCACCGGCTATTTCGAGACCCACCTGTTCGATGGCGGCCACTTCTATCTCGACGAGCGCAGTCGCGAGATTGCGCGTGTTATCAGTTCGAAACTGGTGAAAGCGCATTTTCCAGACGCATAAGCCCTGCCGAACCAGTGCACACAGAGCTGAAAGCCGAATCCGAGTACCATACACTGACCGTTTTCCTTCGGGCTCCAGGCTTCGAGGCTGGGGTCGGAAAGCGATCAACCGCCAGGCTTTTCCTCAATCGCCTCTTGACGATCGATCCAGGCGAACACGAAGCGCTGTTGAACATACGTCCAGAGGTTGTTGCTGACCCAATACAGCAGGATCGCGATCATCAGAAACGGCCCACCGACCAGGACGCCCAGTGGAAGTACCCACAACGTCAGGTTCCTCATCAGTGTCGCCTGAGGGTTCGAAGCCGCCTCCTTGCTTTGCCTGGCCAGGGCGGCGCGGGCATTGAAGTGAGTGGCGAGGCCGGCAACAAGCATCAGCGGGAAGGAGACCGCGGCAATAGCGGCCACGGTCGGGATTCCACCATATGATGCGAATGAAGCCAGCACGTTGTGAGGAGTCGTGATCGCCGCCGAGATCGGCGCACCGAACAAGCGCGCGGCGAGGAATGACTGAACGTCGGCGGCGCTGAAGATGTAGTTCGGGGTAGCGGCGTTGGCTTCAGGCGTCATTCCGAGTTGCCCCCACCCCGTTCCGGTGCGGTTGAACGAATGCAGGACGTGATAGAGGCCGAGGAAAACCGGTGCCTGCACCAAGATCGGCAAGCAGCCCATCAAGGGGTTGAAACCGTGTTCTTTCTGCATTTTCTGCAATTCGATCGCCTGGCGTTGCCGGTCACCTGCGTACTTCTTCTGCAAAGCCATGATCTGTGGCTGTAGTTGCTGCATCCGCTGGGTAGTCCGGATTTGCGCCAACGTCGGTCGCAGCAACAGGAGCCGGAGAGTGAACACCAGGAACACCACGGCAAGCGCCCACGCGAACCCGTTGTCAGGACCGAGGATCACACCGAAGGCGCTGTGCCAGAACCACAGGATCGCAGAGACCGGATAATAGATGATATCGAGCATCGAGCACCTCGTTACTGCACGAGCGCATACGCGTTCTCGTACGGGATGGGACGACACCGGCCACGAGAAGGGCCGTGCCGGAATGGGCGGGGGTAAGACCGAAGCCCGCGCAGCGCCTCAGCTGCTACACGGCAGCCGGAACCCGCCCTGGCGCTCGGGGAAGACGGGGTCGTCCCGGGGTGTCAGCGGCACTCTGCCTGCGGAAAGCGCCACGAAGTCGCCGTTCGTCCCCGTGGACTCCGAATTCCGACTTCACGGGCAGGCGTAATAGTGACCGGGAACCATGCCCGGCGAAGGCCAGCAGCAGAGCCAACGCAACGGCCGCGCCGACAACCACAGTGGGGCCGTCAGCGAACAAGGACACCGCGACGACAAGAGTTAGCACGGCTACCCAGGACAGCCGAGCAAGGCTCAACCCCCACGACAGAACCGCCCAGACCTGTGTCACGGGACGAAGCATACCTGGATGCGAAACCCGCTGCCGACAGGGCACAGTAGCTCGTTATGGAGCACAACGACAACACGGAATCCATTCGTCGTCGGCGGACCCTGGGGTGTGTTGTCCGAACCGGCGTGGTGACGTCCCTGTCGTCAGCCTGGGCAGTTGGAAGATCCTGGATACAACCGGCGCGGCTGTCGCGGCGGCCGTAGAGACGGGATCGCCCGCGGCGACCGTCGACGCAGCATTGTCGACGATCACGCATACCTGACAACGCCACGCGGCGCCGTCAGGATCGAGTCGGCCTGAAGCGCGGTGCGAGAGGGAGGGGCCGGGCCTGACGCCGCTGAGAAACCTTGTGTGATGTGGCCTGCGGGCACTTCTTGTGCACTGATATGAGTAGGCCTCTAGGAACTCTCGTACACGCCAGACAGCTGACCTCGGTGCGCTGTCTCGCACAAAAAACGCAGCAGAACCCGACCACGCTTGCGGTACACGGGAATTCGCTCCGCAATCACGAAATTGACCGTGCAGAGCTCCCGAATTTCTACCCACTCATGATCATGTCACGACCGAAGGCCGCCGTGAAGAAAAGAAACAAAAACGACCTTCGCCGACAATATCTCGCGGTGTCGTGTTTACTGATCCCGCTGGAAAAAGGTGTGTAAGGAAATCCGATCGCGGACACGGAGCATTACCGCGCATACCTCCCTCCTTACGTTCTCCAGCAAGGACGTCGGAAGAAGATCGGTATGGTCGCGGCGGACTTCGCACGCGTCGCGAACAGCTACTGCGCGCCTGAAGTACTCGAGAATTGAACAAAGATAGAAGGATCGAACCAATGAAGCGTGGCATCAGTGTTGTTGTCGGTATGGTATCCGCGGTATCTACCGCCTTCTTGGCGGGAATTCCCGCGCATGCGGCTCCCCCTCAGCTCCCCAGTCTCCAGGACGTGTTCCGGGCGCAGATCTTGGACTACCAGACTGCGGATACTAGTAAGGTGACGTTCACTAATAACTTTGTGGCGCTTACGGGAAGTCCCAAGGTCACTCTGGGTAAACAGTGGTTCGCGGGCACGTCGACCTTGCGGAATACCAGCAACCAAGAACAGACCATGACCAGCCAGAGTTTCTCCAAGACCGTGGCCAACACGGCGACGACGTCGGTCACGCGCGGGTTCTCTGTCTGGACCAAGGTATCGGCCTCGCTGGATATCGGGAAGGCGCTGAAGGTGGGCGGCGAACTGAATACGACCTGGAGCTTCAGCCAGACGCACAGTACCTCGACGTCTACGTCGTCGACCTACACCGCTCCCGGACAGACGGTCAAGGTTCCTCCCCATTCCACAGCCACGGTCAACGTCATGCTGCAACAGTCGGTAGCCACCGGAAATGTCGACCTGAACACCGATATCGGCGGTATCATCAGCAACCTGCAGGGACGCAATGCGATAGGTCCTTTACCATACTTCAAATTCCCGATCTATAAGGCGATCAGGTTGACGAACGATAAGCATACGACTTTTGATCGCAGGGTGCCTCCGCCGCTGCGAGATGGATTCTCGCTGAACGACGCCAGGCAGGTGCTGAACTTCAAGGGTGCCGGAACTTACAGTGCCACTTACGGGGCGAATTTCCTGGTCAAGATTTCGATCAAGCCTGATGCTCCCAACGCGCCCAACGCGCCCGCGCCGAAGACCTTGACACGAACCTTCAAGGCGTTCTGATCTGTGCGCATACCCGCCGCAGGTGCTTGTTCGGTATGAGGGCCTCGACAAGCGACGGGGTATCACGGTGAGACACGGCGGTTCTTTCAGCGGCGTGGTGGTTGTGTGAGTTGGCGCTGCACATCCCGCTGCCGGAAGAACCGCCCCTTTTCAGCTCACCCATATCCCGCATCGGCGATGTCAGCCTGTTCACCACTTCAGGTCGCTGTGTGGTCCCAGGGACTGCATCGATATCGAAGCGGTGAATGCCAAAGGAGGTGGGTGGCTTCGGGCCTGTCAGGCTAACGGCTCTGTCTCACTTTCGGTGGTGGCGTTGCCGTGACGCGCTATGTCATGGTGCGCGTAGTGGGTGTGCCTGCTGCTGTGGTGTTTTCGGGGTTGTTACCGCTGGTGGTGGAGGAAGTAGTCGATGAGGGTGTGGGTGCGGGTGAGGACAGTCGGTCGTCCGGTCGCGTGTCCGGGTTGCGGCGCCGTGTCTGTGCGGGTTCACGGATATCGGCAGCGGATGGTGGCTGATGTGTCGCTGGATGGCTGCCCGGTGGTGGTGCGGGGCGGATACGTCGGCTCGTGTGCCCGACGGTGGACTGTCGCGGCACGTTCTGTGAACAGGTGCCCGGTGTGTTGGAGTGGTGTCAGCGTCGCACCGTCCGGCTGACCGGATTGGTCTGGTCGGTGGTGCGGGAGTTGGTCGGGCGGGTCGGTGTCCGCTTGCTGGGGGTGCGTCGGTGGGTCTGTCCAGGCAGACCGCTATCCGGGTGAAGCGCTTGCGCCGCCCGGCCGTGGTGGTGATCGGTTCGATGGACTTCACATCGATCCGCACATGGTGGCCGGGGCGCTGCTTCTCGTAGCGCTTCCAGCGCTGCTTATGGCGTTTGTAGCGCTGCGAGGCCGACAGATGGGACTCCTCCCGTATCAGGAGCCCACAGTGTCAACAACCTCCGTCAGTTTTAGACGGTTGTAGCGCTCGACTTCGCCGTTGTGGCGGGGCATATATGGAGTGATCCGTTGGTGACGAGCACCCTGCAGGAACTTCGCGAAATCATGTGCACGGTAGCAGGACCCATTGTCAGTGACGATCCGCTGGATGTGGACGATGCCGTGGGACGCGAAGAATGCATGAGCGCGATGCATGAAACTGACTGCGGTGGAGGACTTCTCGTTCGGTAGGAATTCGGTGTAAGCGAGGCGTGAGTACCCGTCGATTGCCGAGTGCAGGTAGATGTAGCCGCCCTTCTTGCCTGCGGTCTTGCCGCGCTCGACTGCTTTGGCCTGCGCTGACCCCTTGCCGTGGACGCGCCAGCCGCCACCATCGGGGATTCGCCCGACCTTCTTGACGTCGACGTGCACCATGTGTCTGGGCCGGCGGGCAATGATCTGACGCGGCTCGGTTGGACTCACCGTTCGGATCGAGGAACCTGCGCCGGTTCAGGCCGAGGTGGGCCAAGTGTCGGCTGACGGTCCGTCGGCTGATCCTGAGGCCCTTGCTCGCCACCTCGAACGTGATTCGCCTGGCCGACCATTTGCGGTTGCGGCGCATCGGATCGATCGGTGCCACGACGTCGGCTGGTGTTGTCGTTGGTTGCTTATGTGGCGTTGAGGAGCGATCGACGAGGCCGAGGTCGCCGAACTGGCGATAGCGGCCCATCCACTTGCTCGCGCAGGCACGCGAGATTCCCACTTCGGCTGCCACGTGCGCGATCGGTCTGGTCTGACACCGCTCGACGAGGCGCCGGCGCCCCTCCATGGTGAGGGGCGCGTTCTTATGTGTCACGCGCTCGGACCCGGAGCCGAAGCACGGACCGCGGTGTGCCGATTCTCGATGTCCATGGTCACCTCGTCGATCACGGTACGAATGAGATCGCCGTATGAATCCGCAGGCAGCGCAGGCGAATGCTCCCGTGCGGCAGTGATGTGCTCGCGTGCGGCTTCGAAGGATCCAAGCCGGCGGTAGTTGTCGGCCAGGTTGAGGTGAAGGGAGGGGTAGAAGCCAGCGATATGCAGGCTGGCGTGATGTTCCTGGATGCGCTGCTCGGTGACGGCGTCGGCGGCATCGAGTGCACGCACATCCCAAGCCAAAGCCTGCGCCGGGTCGCCGAAGAGGTCAGCGAGGTAGTGCGCGAGTGTGCAGCGGTGCAATGGGTCGCCGCTGACTCCGATCACCTTCCATAGTTTCGACAGTTGTCCACGGGCCTCGACCGTGTTTCCACTGCGGCCCACACTGATGGCCTCCCTGATCGCGTCCATCGTCGAGTCCGTATCGGCCTGTTCCGTCATTCGTCCATCTCCTTCGGTTCCGTGTTCTCTTCTGCTGGTTGAGGCTTGGTCGGCATGACAAAAGTGGTGAGATCCCCGTGGTCGGCCGAGCGAACGGTGGCGGGTAGCGCGGGGCCTCTGAGATCGAGCAGCACGTCCGCGCCGATTGCGGTGCTGATCGCGGGATAGAGCGTGGTCATCTCGAACCAGACCTCGATCGAGGTTCCACCCACGCGGGCCGGCAGGCATATGCCTGTGCCGGGTCCATTGCAGTTGTCTCGCACCGTGACCTCGGCCTCGGCGACGTGTATCGAGATCAGGCCGGCTGATCGCTCCTCGAGTGCCCGCAGGAGCAGTGTTTTCGATGCCTGGATACGGGTCGTCACCGCTGGAAGTGCGCCGAGCATCAACCGGAAGTCGGGAAACGGCTCCGACAGTAGTCGGCAATGCCGGTCACTGCGGTCCATCAGCCGCATCCAGATCCCGTGCTCGGTGGCTTCGATTCGAGCCAGCGGGGCGCGCCGCAGGTCAGTAAGGCAGCTGTGTAGGTCGTCACCGCTCACTGTCGCTGACCAGGTCACCGGATTTGCGTCGTCGGCGGCAAGGGTGCGAGTGGACAGGCGGTAACGGTCGGTGGCGGTCACAGTCACCACACCTGAATCTGCCTCGAAGCGCACACCGCCGAGAACTGCGATGTCCGGGTCATCTTTGGTGGCAGTCAGAACCTGCTCGATCGCCGCTGCCAACACCGGACCGCTCACGGTGACAACCACCGGTGCGGGCTCCGCAGCCAACGCTGCCTTGATGACGGCGGCCTGCTGCCGTGCGGCTCTGGCACCGCTGACCACTGTGTCGAGGTGCTCGTCGACCAGGAGAACTGCTTCGTCGCGTCCAGCGCTGAGAACGGATTTCACCGTTGCGAGCGGCATACCGATCTCGCGTAGTCGCCGAAGCAGGACGGCCTGCTCGAGTTGCACGTCCCGATAGAACCGGTATCCGGAGACCGGGTCGACCTCCGACGGCAGTAGCAGCCCAGCGTCGGCATAGAAACGCAACGCGCTCGCCGTCAAGCCGCTCCGCCGTGCGAACGACCCGATCGACATCAACCCGAAATTCGCCACCCCAACATCATTCGGCTTCGACCTACCTGAAGGTCAACCGAGTGGTGCCACAAACGTCATGACCCGCAACAATTAACCGTCCAACGCTGTCTGCTCGAACTCCGGCTCGCAACCGCTTCCTAGGTTCTGTCCTGTAATTCGTTGGGCTGTTGGGTATCAGCTTTGCGTTGTGGCTTGTCGTGGTGATTTGGCCAGGCGGATCGGGTCGTGGGCGACCAATGCGCTACATCGGACCGGCGGCGGGATCTGCCGCATCGAACAACGAAATCGCTCTACACAGCAGCCTCATTGGACGGGCACACTCACCAGGAAAACCGATGGAGCAGAAGATTCCGATCACCACGTTCCACGTGAGTTCGCCGAATGCCAGCCCATCACCCTGATCGGTGTTGAAAGCGTTCATTCGCGACTTCACGCGGTCCGGTATGGGTAACATGCGTGCGTGCCGATGGGGGCGTATCGCCGCGAATACAGGGAACAGGAAGACGAACTCGCGGAGCCTGATCCGAATCCGACAGTGAGAGAAGAGCACCGCGAAGCCGACCAGCGCATTTCCCGAAAAGCCTTGTAGACCGGTTCACCGCTGCCTACCATGCACTGACTCGAGTTTGAAAATTCGAATGTTCAAACTCGAGTCGCAACACCCGCATGGCCTCGGGTGTATGCGTTTGGTCGGCCGTGTCGACTGCGCTGCAGGTGTCGTAACGGTCGGGCGGGATCGCCCACAGCGCCGCGAGCGGCGACTGTTCGACCATGGCGGCTTTACCTTCGAGAGGAATCCCATGCCCCCCTCAACCCCCACGCGGCACCGTCGACGAGTGTGGCGAAGTGCGATCGCGGCTGCGCTGACGACCGTGCTTTCCGGAGCGTTCATCTATGGGAGCAGCACGGCGACCGCGACGCCAGGACTGCAAGAGGTGATGTTGGTCGGCAACAACTGGGAGGGCACCGCCGATATCATCCACTCTACTGGGGATTTCGCCAAAATCGGTCGGATCAACCTCATCCCGGACAAGAGCGAACGGTTGCGCGAGATCTTCCTCAATCCTATACGGCTGGCTTACTTCCTCGGCATCCGCTATACCGTCGGCGAAGGCCACGATCAGTACGTCGACGACATGTATACCACCCCTGATGGGACAGCGATCGTGGTCTCGCGGCCCAGCTTCGCCGATGTCGTATCGATCGACACCGCCACAGGTGAGCTGAAATGGCGCTTCCCCGTATCCGGCTACCGCTCCGACCACATGGCGGTGTCTCTCGACGGCAACCGGGTCGCGGTATCGGCCTCGACCAGCAACACCGTCCACGTGCTCGATATCAATACCGGCCATGAGTTGGGCAAGTTCTCCACTGGCGACAAGCCACACGAAAACGTCTTCACCAAGGACGGCAAGATCTGGAATATGTCTATCGGCGATGTCAACACCATCTTGGACAGCCCGTTACTGGACTTCACCAAGGGCGACCGGAAGATCACCGTCGTCGATGCGAACACCTTCGAACAGGTCAAGGTCATCGACATGCGAGAACGCCTGGACGCGTTCGGCCGCAAGGATCTTTCGGATGCGGTGCGTCCGGTGGCGTTCAGTCCGGATGAGTCCAAGCTGTATTTCCAGGTGTCCTTCTTCAATGGGTTCTTGGAATACGATGTGGCAAGCGACAAGATCCTCCGCGTCAAGGAATTGCCGAAGAATCCTGCCACGAGTGACGAACGCATCACTTTCGTCAACGATTCCAGGCATCACGGTATGTCGATGGAACCCTTGGGCACCAAGCTGTGCGTCGCTGGAACGATGGACGACTACGCCACCATCGTCGATCTTGCCGACTTGCAGCCGGGGCCACTGGTGCCGGCGGCCAAACCGTACTGGGCAACAGTCAGCGGCGACGGAAAGGCTTGCGTCATTTCCGAAAGTGCTGCCGATCAGGTGACCGCGATCGATTTCGCTACCGGCACCAAGATCACCTCGATCCCGGTCGGTGATCACCCGCAACGAATCCGTATCGGCGGACTGCCCGCAGGCTGGCAGGCTCCCGCTACGGCATGACCAGCCAGGTGGGGCCGAGCAAGCCTCCTGGCCCCACCTCGATCCAGCGGCGGGCTTGCCCAGGAATCAAAGTAGGGAAGGATCGGCCAATGCCTGGGCTGCGATGTCAGGGACATAGGCCGCCAGTGCGGTGACGAGGGCTCGGATATCGCGGCGAGCTTCGATGGTGAGCGGAGCCGTGCGGGCGACATCGAGCTCATTAGCGATGGTCAGTAGAGAGAAGTCGGCGAGATCGGCGGCGGCCATAGTGACGAGCTCGCCGGTGAAGCGGTCGGTGAGCGGGAGCGGTGTTGCGCCGAGCCGGGCGTAGGTCTCGTTCCTGTGGCAGGCTGCATAGCGGTAGACGAGGGCCTCGGCCTCCTCGCCGATCGCTGTCCGCAGGCGGGCTCGCTGGTCGAGCGGTAGCAGCGGGTGTGGGAATCCATCGGTGCCGTAGGTGGCGTGACAGAGCGCGGCGAGGCGTACTCGCCTGCTCCCGCGCCAACCCACCACCAGCTCGTGCACCCGCTGAAGGTGATCGAGAAGATTCCCACCTGGGTGAGCGAGCAGTCCCGCGCCGAGCGCACGTAGCAGCGCCAACGCGGGCCACTCGGTGGTGACAGCAGCGATGGTCTCTGCCAACTGCCCTGGTTGATCCCTAGCGACGAGGTGACCGGCACCATGGATACGGGCCACTGTGGCGTGCGGGGCCAGACAGAGAAACCGGTCGACATCGTCGCCGACGAGGGGCGACTCGCTGCCACTGACGAGCAGGATAGGTACATCGAGCTCCGCGGTGATCTGCCGCAACCAAGGAACCTGGGCGAGGATGTCGTCGATGATCTCGCTGTGGGTGTCGATCATGTCACTGGCGGCGAGAAAGCGCCGGACCCGGTGGGGCTCCAGATCGGGTACGACGTCCACCAACACGAGGCCGGCCACCCGTGGGCGCACCGCCGGATCCCCCAACGCGGCAATGGCGGCGAGCCCGCCCAGCGAAGCACCGACAACCACACATCCTGGCGGCTCGGTACGGAGTATGGCTGCGACATCGTCTGCGCAAGGCGCGAACGTCCGCAGCGAGCCACCGCTGTCACCATGGCCACGTTGATCGAAGGCCACACACCGGAACCCGGCATCGAGGAGAACATCGATCACCGGCTGCCACACCTGACGACGTTCCGCACCGGCGTGCAGCAGCAGGACAGTCGGCCCGACTCCGGCCTCCTCCCCGTATAGGACTGCATCAGGTCGGGTGATCCTGCGTGCCTTAGAGGCGGTGCTGTCGATCATCACGGCGGTACCTCCTACCTTGCGCCGTCAAGGTAGGACCCTAGAATCATTTACCTTGAGATGTCAAGGTAATGTTGCTGATGTGACATATTCTCGGGTGCGTCGCTCGCCTGACGAGGCACGACGCCTGATCTTGGACGCTGCTGAGAAGCTCTTGATCGAGAACGGGGTGGCCGCCGTACAGGTCCGGGCTGTCGCCACCTGTGTCGGCATGACTGATGCGGGGGTCAACCACCACTTCGGCACCCGCGACCGCCTCCTGGAAGCTCTGCTACGCCACGGCGGCCGGAAAATTCGTGCCGGAGTGGCGGAGGTGCTGAGTTCCTGGCTCGAGCATGACGCCGATCTCGGCGAGCTGGTCGATGCCTTGGCGGTCTTCTATCGCCAAGGCTATGGCGAGCTGGCCGTAGCGCTGCACGCCGCTGGGTGGCGGGATGAAAGGATTGGGATGCTCGATCCGGTCGTCGTCGCGCTTCACGCTTTACGTCCTGATGCCGCCGATATTCCCATCGCGGACACCCGGTTCGCGGTCGCCGCGCTCCACCAGGCCCTCGCTACCGAACCGCTGTACGGTCCAGCCTTCCGGCGCAGCGCCGGCCTCACCGGCCGGTCGGCCACCACTTCAACTACCCAGCTCGATTGGTGGACTACTTACCTGAGCCGCTCCCTCGGCCTCGGGTAGCGTACCCGGCCCCCTATGACTGCGCCGAGCAGCTCACCGCAGAGAGCCTGCCAGCGATCCCCGAAAGCGCTCAGAAATGTCGTCGCCCGTCGCCTGATGCGTTTCGGCATCAAGAACGAGCCACTGCGCAAGAGCAACATAGGCGCGCAGATGGTCTAGGGTGAATTCTCGCGCCGGACGAAACGCACAGAGAGCCGAGAGAACTATGGACGATCGATCCACCATCGTCGCAGTTCCCGATTCGGTACGCACACAGTTACGTCGTGGTGTCCGTAGCGTACTGGTGGACGCCACCGCACTGCGGCTGGTGCGAGAGCGCTTCGACGATGATCAAGCTGGCTCACTACACCGGTATCTCGAAGCCTCCCAGTCTGCGAACACCTTGCGCGCCTACCGTGCGGACTGGATCGCTTGGTCGGCATGGTGTGCCACCGAAGGCAGGCAGGCCCTGCCCGCCGATGCTCTCGATATCGCGGTATATCTAGCCGCGGCCGCGGATACGCGCCGCGATACCGGTGCATGGGCATTCAGTCCGGCGACGCTGGAACGCAAGTGCGCCGCTATCGCCGCGGTACACGCCGCGAATGGACTGCCGTCCCCCACGCGTTCGGATGTTGTGCGACTCACCCTGCGCGGCATACGCCGCGTCCGCCGCGCCCGGCCCACGCGCAAACGGCCCATCCTGTTGCACACACTCGACCAGCTCTTGGCAGGGCTTCCCGAACCCGGCTGGCCCACTGAACCGGCCCGCCGCCGGGACGCGCTCGTCCTGCTCATCGGTTTCGCAGGCGCGTTGCGCCGCAGCGAACTCGCCGGACTGCGTATCGACGATGTCGAGGTGAGCATGGATCCCACCATCGGCGAACCGATCCTGCTGATTCGGCTGCCCGCCACCAAAACCGATCCCACCGGCACCGCGGAACAGCGGGTGGTCCTCCCCCGCGGCCGCCGTCCTGCCACTTGCCCGGTCTGCGCATTCGCCAGCTGGCTACGCTTGCGCGAGACCCATGTCGCGACAGGCACTTCCGGTGTTCGCGGCTGGTTGAATGCTCAGCCTGCCCACTCGGCTCCCCTGCATGGTTGCCACGGCTTCACCGGCACCACTCTCACCGGCACGAGCCTCCCCCTCTTCCCCGCTATCACCAGGCACGGCAGCATCGCGAACCATGCCATGTCCGGCCGCGCTGTCGCCGAACTGGTCAAGCGATATGCAGCCCGGGCCGGGCTCGACCCAGGGCTTTTCTCCGGCCATTCGCTACGCGCCGGATTCGCTACTCAGGCCGCACTCAGCGGCGCCACCGACCGCGAGATCATGCGCCAAGGGCGCTGGTCCAACCCACGCACTGTCCACGGTTATATCCGTACGGCCAATCCGCTCGAAGACAACGCGGTCACCAAACTTGGTTTATGATGTACAGAAATTTATCCAGATGATGCCGAACATCACTCTGACTCTTATAGCCGGAAATCAGATACGTCGGAAACAACCCAACCAGGCACCGATCTCGACGTACCCGGACGCAGGCGGCAGCACCGTGCGCATCACGGTCTTTTCGAGCGATTCCAGCTGCCAGCCCTCAGCGAACCCGATACATAACTCATCGGCATGCTTTCTCGGTATCGCGGCAGCCAACTGTTCAGCGGCCGCATCCGTACGACCCGACCGCGTCATCGCATCTGTGAAGCGAGTGGTCATCACTTCCCGCCCATCATCACTGATAGCCAGTAAATACACCCGCGCATCGGCTCGACACGCCAGATGCAGCGATGCGGCGTAGCGGCGTAGCGTAGAAACATCGAATATATGCGCCAGTGCGGAATCGACGACGGTGTCGAAGCTGTGTGTGTAACGCTCCAGCTCCAGAGCATTGGCAACCTCGAATGTGACTTCAACGCCCCGATCCGCCGCCTTATGTCGCGCCCTCGCGATAGCGGTCGGTGCCGCATCCAACCCGGTTACCGAATAACCCCGGCTGGCGAGATATAATGCATTTTCACCGGTTCCGCACCCCGAATCCAATACTTCACCATCAATTCCACCCAATTGCTCTGCCAACACGAATGCGGGCTGCGGATCAGCGATATCCCACGGCGCCTGGAAAGGTCCCTCGCCGCGATACACTGCGTCGAAATCCATCTCAGGGAAATATGTCGATGTGTTACCCATAACCCTATTATCCGTGCGCCTGACGGTCCATCTCAAGAAGAAGGGCCTGCCGCCGGATCGATTTAACGAAAAACTATCGAAAGACTGTCGTCGGACCCGAGCAAACACACGGCAACAACCGGCCGATCGCGCCATCGAACGCAACATCTTGTGACGAGTGGTACGTGAGTGTACCGTACTGATGGTACACTCACGTACCATGCGAGGAGGTGCGCGCATGCCCACAATAAGGCTGCCCGATGGCCCATCCACTCCGCCGATTGTGCAAAACCTGGAGATTCTGGTCGGACGCACCAGAGCTTGGCGGAGGATGCATACGCGCTTCGGCTCGGCGTTCACCATCCATATGCCCAGATACGGGCATTCAGTAGTACTGGCAGACCCCACTGAGATCAAAGCATTGTTCACCGCGAGCACCGACGTCGCCGACAACATCGACGCCAACCTCGGCGAGTTCCTCGGCCCCGGTTCGCTGTTCGCACTACAGGGCGCGCAACACCGCAAGCAGCGCAAATTACTCACTCCTCCCTTCCATGGCAAGCGGCTGACCGCGTACGAGGCGTTGGTCGAAGAGGAAGCCGTTCGAGAGATGGCATCGTGGCCTTCTGGCACCGAGTTCAGCACGATGGACTCGATGATGCGGATCACGCTGAATGTGATCCTGCGGGCGGTGTTCGGCGCCGAAGGCGACGAGTTCAAGGAGTTACGTGAGCTGCTTCCCAAGTTGGTTCTGGTCGCATCAGCGCTGGCCGCAGTTCCGGTGCCGAAGCGACTACTAGGCCGATTCGGCCCTTGGGCCAGGTTCACGGCATACCGTCACCGCTATGACGAGATCGTCGGCAAGCTCATCGACTACGCAGGCACCGATGAACAGCTCCAAGATCGCGACGACGTACTGGCGATGATGTTGCAAGCCCGGTACGACGATGGCTCACCCATGAGCCACAGCGAAATCGCGGACGAACTGTTGACTCTGCTCACCGCTGGCCATGAGACCACCGCTACGACCCTGGCATGGACGATCGAACGGCTGCGCAGGCACCCGGACGTACTGAGCCGCTTAGCTGCCGAAGCCGATGCCGGCGGCTCAGAACTACGTGCGGCCGCTCTGCTGGAGGTGCAACGCGTCCGGCCCGTCATCGACTTCACCGTGCGCAAGGTCCGCACAGAATCGATGCAGCTGGGCCGATGGACCCTGCCGAAGGGTCAGAATGTCATAGCAAGCATCCGATTGCTGCACGATAACGAGGAACTCTTCCCCGACGCTCGTACCTTCCATCCCGATCGCTTCGTCGGGATACGACCGGGCACGTTCAGCTGGATTCCGTTCGGAGGCGGCCACCGACGCTGTATCGGCGCGGCATTCGCCACCATGGAAATGAACATCGTACTGCGGACGCTGCTACGCGATTTCACACTCGAACCAACCGACGCTCGGGACGAACGCGCACATTTCCGTGGTATCGCGCTGGTCCCGGCCGGAAAAGGCCGTGCCGTAGTGTATCGTCGCTCCTCCCGGCACTCTGTGCCCGTAAACAACCGCAGCACCGAGATGACTGCGTGACCGAGTCATAATTCGTCTCGCTCGACGGGTGGCCAGCAAATACCAGGGCCCACGCGGCTGGTTATCCGCCCCTGCGGCAGGGTGCCGAACCCAAGGGTCCGCGAGGCAGACCACGAGAGTTAGCAAAGAGTAGCTACCCTGATCTCGTGATACGCGTCGAGCCCCTGTCGCCTGCCACCGACCCTGGCGCGGAATCGGGGTTTCGTCGGCGGCTGCTCAACGGCATGGCCAGCGCCATTCGCGAGCGTGGCTACCGAGACTCGACCGTTGCCGATGTGGTCCGGCATGCCAAGACCTCCCGGCGAACTTTTTATGAGCACTTCACCAGCAAACAAGATTGCTTCATCGTCCTGTTGACCGAGCGGAACAATGAAACGATCCGCCGCATCGATGCCGCAGTCGATCCACATACGCCATGGCGTACACAGATCCGTCAGGCTGTCGAAGCGTGGATCCGGTCCTCACAGGAAGATCCTTCGATTACCCTCAGCTGGATCCGGGTGGTTCCCGCTCTCGGCGAGGGCGCGCGGCAACTACAGCGTGATACCGGTGAAGCGTTCATCTTCCTCATTCAGAAGCTCACCAGCACCGGAGAATTCATCGCAGCCGGCATACGCCCACCCACACGCCAGGTGGCAACGATCCTCTTGGGCGGGTTCCGCGAACTCATCGCGATCACCGTCGAGGACGGCAACGATATCGCCGATATAATCGACGTGGCTGCCGAGTCCGCGATCGCTCTCATCGGCCCACACGGCTAGAACCACGACTTCGTGGCCCGTAGCCGCACACACTGTATACATGACATCCGTGTGGCCGGATTCGGCTCAGCACCGAAACCGCTTCCCCGAACACGATCGCACCGCGCCCGCTATCTCAGGCAGTCAGTCGCCGCAGCTGGAAGATGCGAAACTCGCGACCACCGGAGAGTTCTTGCTCCATCTCGTATCCGGGCCAGAACTCCACCACGAGATCCCAAACGCGTTTGCGATCGACACCAATGATCTCGCAGACCTCGGCTCGGAACAATTCACCTTTGCGCCGGATCATCGCAGTATCCGCCGCACGCAGATTCGCCGACCATGACGGATGTTCACGACTGCCCCAATTCGAACCAACGACAACGAAATCCCCGTCCAAGGGGACATAGAGCAGTGAGGTCGTGCGGGGAATGCCGGTCTTTCGACCCGACACAGTGACCTCGATCGATGGCAGCCCGGCCAGATCGAGTACGCCCATTCGCTCATGACTCATCCACCGAATCAACCGTTCCATCCGCAGCACGGCCGGTGCGCAACGCATTACCCAATGCTGCTGAGCGAGTTGTCTAGCCAAGGGCGACAACGGATTTGATTTCATACCCGAATCCTGACATGCACCTGGTACCTGGATAGCCTGATGTGCCGGGACCGAGGGCTATCTCACACCACCCACATGCGGACTCGTTTCCACCTTCCGAATACAAATTCTCCTGTCCCTCTATGCAAAATCATTTCGTTAGATACGGCTCTTTATCTTGGCTTTATACTTTTCATATAAATACATATATAGATGCTAATATCTACATATCTACATGAAATTTACTGCTGCGCCGCTTCCACGCGATATCAGTGCGCAGTTCCCGAATGTGTCATACCGATGCCCCCGGCGCTACACCCTGGCAGCTCCGGAACCGACGCGGCGCGACCCCGCTCCCCTACTTCACACTTCGCGCCAGAACATAAGCAGCGCCCTCCCCACAGACATAGACATGGGCGGCCCCGGCGCGCACCCTGGCCGGTCAATCCGCTGGTCGGCCCCCGCTGGGCCATGAACTACCACGCATTCTGCGAGTAATGTTATCTGAATCACTGGCGACACGATCGAGGAGTTCCATATGGACCAGCGGACGACGGATTTCGATGTGCTGATCGTCGGTTCAGGGTTTGGCGGCAGCGTCACCGCGCTTCGACTGGTGGAGAAAGGGTACAAGGTCGGTGTGCTGGAAGCGGGCCAGCGCTTCGCCGACAACGAGCTGCCCAAGACCAGTTGGGAGCTGAAGAAATTCCTCTGGGCACCCGTGCTCGGCTGTTACGGTATCCAACGCATCCATCCGCTGCGCAATGTCCTCATCCTCGGCGGGGCCGGCGTCGGTGGCGGCTCGTTGAACTATGCGAACACGCTGTATGTGCCCCCGGAACCGTTCTTCCAGGACGCGCAATGGCGCGACATCACCGATTGGCGCGAGGAACTGACCCCCTATTATGAACGGGCGCAACAGATGCTCGGCGTAGTGCGCAACCCGCACATGACACCCGCCGATGAGATCTTCAAGACCGTCGCCGACGATATGGGAGTCGGCGACACCTTCGTGCCGACACCAGTCGGTGTGTTCTTCGGCGAGCCGGGAAAGACGGTACCTGACCCATACTTCGGCGGTGCTGGTCCCGAACGCACCGGCTGCATCGAATGTGGCGATTGCATGGTGGGATGCAAGTACGGCGCAAAGAACACTCTCGTGAAGAACTACCTGTATCTCGCTGAAAAGGCAGGCGCCGAGATCATTCCGATGACAACCGTCAAGGCGATACGACCGTATCCCGACGGGACCTGGGATGTGTCCACCGTCCGTACCGGCGCGTGGATGCGTAAAGAGCCGAGGACGCTCACAGCGGCGCATGTCGTGCTCGCCGCAGGCACTCGGGGTACCCAGAAGCTGCTGTTCGCTATGCGGGACCAGGGCGTATTGCCGGATCTGTCGGATCGGCTCGGTGTACTGACGCGCACCAACTCGGAATCTATTGTCGGTGCGGCGACCAGGAAACTTCCCCGGAACGTCGATTTCACCAGAGGAGTGGCCATCACCTCTTCGATCCACCCGACACCGGATACGCACATCGAGCCGGTTCGCTATGGCAAGGGCTCCAACTCGATGAGCCTGCTGCAAACGATCATGGTCGACGGTGGCGGCCGCATCCCGCGCTGGCTGCGTTTTCTGGGCGTTGTGCTGCGCCATCCAGGGGACATGCTCACCGCTTTGACCATCAAGAACTGGAGTGAGCGATCAATCATCACTTTGGTCATGCAGCATCTGGATAATTCGATCACCACATACACCAAGCGCGGATTGTTCGGTCGCACGCTCACCAGCAAACAGGGGCACGGTGAACCCAATCCCACCTGGATCCCCGTAGGTAACGAGGTGACCAGGCGGGTTGCGAAAAAAATCGGCGGCAGTGCGGGCGGCAGCTGGGGCGAGGTCGTCAATATTCCACTCACCGCGCACTTTCTCGGTGGTGCGGTAATCGGCGCCGACGCCGAGCACGGCGTGATCGACGGCTATCACCGCGTGTACGGCTACCCGACACTCAGTGTTGTGGACGGCGCGGCGGTCTCGGCCAACTTGGGAGTGAATCCCTCCCTCACCATCACCGCACAAGCCGAACGTGCGGCAGCGTACTGGCCGAACAAGAACGAAGCGGATAACCGGCCTCCAGTAGGCGCCGGATATCGGCGGATCGCCCCGGTCGCGCCGATCACCCCGGTAGTACCTGCGAGTTCTCCTGCCGCACTGGTACTTCCGATCGCAGAGATCCGGAAGACACCAGCGGCCGGATAGCACCGCGACCGCGATATCCTGCCGCGACGAGGGTGCCACCACGCTGTTGCCCTGGACTACGGCGTCACCCCTCGAATCGACGGAACCAACCGGCGCACAGCAGCTTCGATCTGCACCACAGTGGGCCATCTGTATGCCGGCCGCTCCAGGACACGCGGGAGCGACCCGCATGCCGCGTCGTGGTCACTCGGTGCACACAGCGGTGCAGCGCCGCGTGCACGGACTACTCTGGCATCGAGAGACGACCGGAACGGTGTCGGTCGCCAGAACAGCACCGATCGGGTCAGCTGACGAACAGAGTCGGCCGATTCAGCGACGTCGGCATCTCATCCGTTCCGCACGGCGCGTACGCCTGCCTCGACCTAGGCGACCAGCCGTCCGCGCGCCGTCATCGCGCACAGCGCTAAACCGCGGCCCTGGCCCCGAACGAGCCGCAGGAAATCGGCGTGTTTGGTCTGCAGAAGCCTGGGCACCTTGGAGACGGAAGTGCGCACTCGCCGAAGGCGGCGATCGCGAATTCGCCACCGCATAGAGCGGGCACTCAGGTCCGCTCGCATCCGAAAGGACCGGTATCTGTCGTGGTTGTGTTTCTCGCTGTGGTCGGCTCGGCTTCCCTGGCCATCATCGCGGCTCATGCCACGGTCGTCGCACGCAGCTTGGCGGAAGTTCGGTCCGTACGACGTGATGGCACACTCCAGCGCTCCGAGCGGACTGCCACACAACTCACGCGCGCATCGGCCTGATCCCCGCGGAGCACTCCTTCAGGCACTCTTTCCGCAGGTCGATATCGCGATGAACACGTTCGCCTCGATCGGTCCCTGAGTTCGAGCACCCAGCGACCTATTGTCCAGAGAGTTCGATCTGTCCGGAAAACATCGGTTGCGTTCGTTTCCTCGATGTGAAGGAGATCGTCGATGACCTGTTCCTGGATTGCGCGGACTACCATCGCGGGTGCCGGAGTCGTGGTACTTGCCGCGACCGCTCCCGCGTTTGCCCATGCCACCGTATCCGCCCCGAATGCGGCTCATGGTGGCTCAGCAGTGCTGGTCTATCAGGTGCCGAATGAATCGACAGCACACAGCCTCAGCACCGAGTTCCAGGTGCGGATCCCTGGGGTGACAACCGCTGATACCGAAACGGTACCGGGCTGGGGAGCTACGGTACGCAAGAACACAGGTGAGGACGCCACCGATATCACCTGGACCGCGGATCCGGGTAATGGGATCGCTCCAGGACAGTTCGGCCAGTTCACGGTACTCACCACCGGTCTGCCCGATATCGAGGATGTCATGACACCCGCGATACAGACCTACGCGGACGGACAGATCATACGGTGGAATCAGAAGCCGAAATCCCCAGACGAAGAGCTCGAATTCCCTTCGCCGGTGCTGACCTTGGTGGCCGAACGATCCGATAGCGCCGCCGGTCACGACGATATCCGGTCTACGTCCGCGGAAGATCCTGCCGGTGACACTACTGCCCGATGGTTGGATGGTATCGGCATAGTGAACGCGCGGCGGACCGACTCGACGCCGTAAACCTGGTGGTATTCGTTGATGTACCCGGCGAGCAACGGTATCGCGTGTCGATTTCCCACGCGGAAACTGGACGCCGACTTCAGAATCTCATTGGTCTGGCAGAAAGTTCATGGTCCTGAACACAACCCGTGACGATACTGATCTGCCTGCGAATAGTTCGTCGGTCTGCGGACGTTGACCGTCAGGGGCTCGTGAGGATGACGAGTTGCTGGGTCGTTCGGGTCATAGCGACATATTGTTCGACCGCTCCCTCGATACCGTCACCGAATTCCGCCGGGTCGACGAGGACGACCAAGTCGAACTCGAGCCCCTTCGACAATTCAGAGGACAGCGACCGGATTCGGGATGTCGACTGGAATGTCAGATCGCCTGTAACACAAGCATTCCCGTCGGAATGCGCAGCCAGTCAGGTGTCGAGAATCGAGTCCAGTTCCGAAACAGATCCGTGCGCTGCGGGGATGCCGCTACTGCGGATAGAGGCTGGGACATCGGCGTCGGGCAGCGCAGCCGGGATGATCGGCTCGGCTTCCGTAACAACATCCACCACTCCGCGTCGGTCGGTTCCTGAACTTCGTCGACGACGATATGAGCGAAAGGGCCTGCGAGCAGGTCCGAGACGGTGCACGGTAGCGCGGCTTCGTCGACACGGTGGGGGCCTTGCCGCAAGCCCCCGGTGCGCTATATCTTGAAAGCGAGAAGGTTACTTCCTTCCTCTACTTCATGGCACGCTGTGGACGGAAAGCTCCGCTCGCGAAGTGTTGGTGTGCTGCGACACACAATCCCTATATCACCATCGAATCCGGATGAGATCGAGGTGTGTCAGCGCGGTGATCAGGTGCCGGATTTCGTTGTGGGGCGATAGGATCAGTCCGGTTGTGCTGGTGGCCTGAGTGGCGGCGCGTGTGGCGAGGAATGCGTGGGCGAGCGTGGCCAGCGGGATTCAGCGGTGCCAGGAGCGTCGACTGCGGACTTGCTGCTGTTCCACCTCACTGACCAGTAGCATCATCGACCACGAAGTACGGCTGGCGTACCAGCCCATCATCGTGGTCACACGGTGTTCTGGGTTCGCACGGCGAATAGTGCAGCGGCGGCGGAACGCCCGAGTAAACATCACCACACACCGCAGCGATGAGTATCGGCAGGTATCCGAGTCAGTACCTACAAGACAGTCCGACGTGAGGAGCATCAGATGACAACCTCCGAGTTCGCTAAGCCACCCGTGGTCGACCAGCTGACTTGGCGCACCGCGCTCGATGACCTGCGCATGAGAGAAAAGGGCGCTACCCGTGAACTCGATGCGATCGCCGCGCAGCGACGTCGACTGCCCATGGTGGAAATGCCTGACTACATCCTGATCGGCGAGGATGGACCTGTCCGACTGGCCGCCGTGTTCGGCGGCCGATCCCAGTTGATCGTCTATAACCACATGTGGTCGGACGGCGCGGCGTGGCAGTGCGGCGGGTGCACCAGCTTCACATCGCAGTTCACCCGGCTGGACTTCCTCGACTCCTATGATGCGCGATTCGTCATCGTCACCAATGGACCGATCGAGGAGGCTCTGGCCTATAAAGCGAGGGTCGGCAACAAGATGGACTGGTACTCGTCATCGGAGAGCTCTTTCGCCGCTGACGTCGACGCGGCCCCGGGTGAAGGGTTCGCGGTGAACGTGTTCATGCGCCATGGCGACATCGTGTACCGCACTTGGCACACAAACGGTCGCGGCATCGAGCAGCTCAGCCACACTTTCCCGCTCATCGACTTACTGCCGTGGGGCCGTCAGGAGAAGTGGCAGGACTCCCCCGCCGGATGGCCTTCCCGGCCAACCTACTCAGGCTGGTTGGACTCGCCCGACATTGCAAAGCTCTACGGCGAAGGTGCTCGCTGACTCAGCGATCCGCCGACGATCACCACGGCGCGGCGATGCCTGCGTCCAGAACGGTGAGCTCCCAGCGGAAGTGAACCAGAACTATGGCGCCTTTGGCGCGGTGTTCGGAGATGGCGCGTTTGACCACGCGGGGGGCTGGTGCGGGCGCGTCGGGCT
>NZ_JBWSOR010000045.1:0-27004 GCF_056629435.1 Nocardia sp. TBRC8007
CTCGGAAGAGCCCAGAAAGGTGTCCTTCACCTCGCGTAATTCAACCTCAGACAAGTCGAATTATTGCAGGTCAAGGCCACCTTTCACCATTTCAGGATGGCGGCTCGTCAATTACCGTGAATGGCGCAGGCCAGAAAGCTGCGTTTGTACGCTCAGGAAGGGGCTCGCCGCCCCATGCCAGGAGATTGCCAGTTGTTCGCGAGCACGGGTGCAGGCTACGAACAGCAGCGAACGCTCTCGTCGAAGGTCGCGCTCATGCGTGTGGCGATCTTCATCGACGGGTGTGACGGCGTTGTGCGCGGGAACGGCGTCGGCGCCGACACCGCAGACGGCGAGGCATCGGAACTCCAGGCCTTTCATGCGGTGCATGGTGCCGACCGAAACCGCGTCCGTGGCGGCACGACCATGGACGAGGAGGTGCGTGTGAATTCCGGCGTGGCGCAGTGCTTGGTGGATTTGTTCGCCGAAGTATCTAGCACGGGTAGCGATTCCGATCTCCTCCGGGTTGATTCCGGAGCTGACCCAGTCGCGTACTGTGCCGACGATATGGTCTATCTCGACAGCGGGGGAATCGAATCCGACTGGTTCAGGGGGGTGGCCATGCACTTGGGAGCGACATCCGGCGAGCGAATCGAGCCCGCCCGCCATGTCGTCGACTGGTTCGCCATGCATGACGCCGAGACTCCAGGACAAGATCTCGGCAGTCGTGCGGTAGTTGATCGTCAGTCGATGCGATCGACCGGTGATGTTGATATCGACGGAGCGGAGGGTGACGTGGTTGTTGTATATCCGCTGATGGGGATCACCGGCGATGAAGAGGTCGTCGACGCCGGGGACAACCGCGGCGCGCAGTAACCGCCACTGGTCGGGGCCGAGATCCTGCGCCTCGTCGACGACGATATGCCGGTAGGGCTTCTGGGTGCGGCTGTCCAGGATCCGAGTGGCCTCGCGGCGAATCGTCTCGTAGGTCCACAGTCCGCGCTCCTCCAGGAGCTGCTCGAACGCGGTGATGACCGCCCAGACCTGCAGTTTCTGGCGAATTCCCAACCCTCGCCCACGACCGCGCCGGTCGGCGAGCAGATAGCTGTCTTCATCGGCGATTTGTTGTGCCAGCACCACCTGCCGCCACTCCTCGGCGAGGAAGGTCTCAGTGAAGGGATGTGGTCGAGATATTGCGGCCACACGCCACAGCTCGGGCTCGTCGGGCACGAAGGTGGGGGTGCCGTGAACTTCACGAAATATCCGATTCGCAAGTCTGTCGATGTGGCAGACCGTGATCCGGGCGGCAGTGGCCGGGTCCTCGACGAGCATGCCGATCCCGTCCTGCAGCGAGTCGGCAAGCGTGGAGGTGAACGTGGTGAGCAGGACACTGCCCGTGCCCGCTTCGGCCAGTCGCCGGGCTCGATGCAACGCCACTACGGTTTTGCCGGTGCCAGGGCCGCCGCTCACGCGCGCGGACCCTTTGTAGGAGGCGTCGACCACGGATTGCTGGGTGGGGTGCAGGAAAATGCGCCACAGCGCGAAGGGGTTGTCGAAAACAGCTTTCAACTCGTCGGGGCCGTCGACCACGACAACCCGGTCATGGCTGCGGTCGATCGCTGCGTCGAGGTCGTCGACGTCGATATTCCCTGACGTGGCGCCTACTTCGACCCAGACCTCGTCCGGTGTCAATCCGGCAGCGAGGCCGTACAGAACCTGCCATTGAGTGGTGGGCATGAACTCTTGTGCTGCCTCCAGCGGTTCGGCGGAGGTGAGGGTGCGTGCGAAACGCAATGTAGGTTCGTCGATCCCGAGCCGAACCAGGTCTTTGTCTTTGATGTGCTGGAACAGTCGAGCCGCTGTCTGCTGAGTTGCCGAGTCCAATACAGGCATCATCGCGTCGAGAGCTGCGATGTCGCCGATCTCGATACCGCCGGTGGCGCGGTTGACGGTCAGCTTATTCCGCCGGGCCCAAGCGTAGGCGTCATTGTGCGGCAGGACTCGTAGTAACAGGTAGGTGCTACCCGATTCCGGGGCCAGCACGATGCCGCGCCAGAAGTTGTCGATGCGGATCGATCGGTAGCGCGGCTCGCGGGCAGCATTGATCTTCTCCAAGTGGATTCCGGTATGTGCGGCATCGGTGAATTTGCCGAAGACCTCGGAGATCTTCACTTGGAGGGGCCGGTCGAGTTTGCCATAGTCGAGTAAGAATTCTTTGCCGATGCGCAGGACGGCCATGCGCTACTCCTTTGCCGCATATCACTCGTCTGTGATCGGTTCATAGACGAGTCCTTCGATCTCGCGAAGCTGCCGTTCGACGGCTTCGGCCAGGTTCGGATTATCCAGGCACACACCGAATTCCACGTTCTCATGCTCGGCGCTGTGCGAGAAGTTCGCGCTGGTGACCAGCAGGAACCGGTGATCTATCACCAGGAACTTGGCGTGGTTGCGCACATAGCCGCCGTCGAATGCCTTCGTTCGCAGCACTGTGCCTGGCTTCAGGTGTTCCGCAACCTGTTTCGTGGTCGGCGTCCAGGATGCGGGCCCGCGGTCGGCAGCACGGGTGTCCACGTAGGCCCGCACCGCAACTCCCGGACGGCGCGCGGCACGGCGCAGTGCTTCCCACATCCCGGAGCTGCGCTGGAAATTGAAGGTCGAGCAGATCACCGACTGCCGGGCACCGTCGATCAGGTGGGTGATCTGACTGGTGAGGCGGCCGCTGCCCGCGAGGGCGCCGGGCAACGTCCACAGCGGCTCGACCGAGGTGCGCACGGTACGGGCTCCGGCGATGGCACGCAGGACGAGAATCGCTCGGCCCCGGTTCCCCACGGCCGCGAGCAACGCGCGAATCTCGGTACGGCGCTGCCCGGTGACCCAGGTCAAAGCAACCGTGACGGTGTCGCCGTCAGCGAGCCGGTCTGCGACGGCCCTGGCTTCGGTTCCGGTGAGCAGCTCACCGAGTCGCTGTGCCGCGATGTCACTTGGGATGGGAGAAGAAGCCAAAGCCATGATGTCCTGGTAGGTCGATGAGGAATCGGCGATCGAGGAAGCGATTCGCGCGTTCACAGGAGGTCTCCGAGGCCATGACACAACAATGGCAGGCGGCGCCGTGCAGGAATTCCTCCGGATCCTGGGGAATCCGGTTCGCGCAGATCGGGTCCGAGGCGCAGCGGGTAGCCCTGCGCAGGGCACGATTCACTACCGCTTCGAAAAGGTCCGGTCGGCTCTGCTCGACCAGCCCACCGAGGGTGCCGTCGCTGTCGGAGGCGGTCGTACAGATCAGCAGTCCCGCGGCTGCCGGGCGGCCATTGTCGGCCGGCCAGGCGTAGAGTCGCTCGCTGAGGCTGGCGGCGTTGTAGCCGCAGGTCATGGCCAATTCGCGGATCAGGATATGGGCGAAACCGTGGACCAACCAGTACCGCGGCGGCCGAAATCGTTGTGCGGGATCGAATTTGTCTGCTGTATCCGATGTTCGATTGCGGTAGTTGCGCTTGTGCGCTGCACGGTGCAAAGCCCACAGTTGAGTGCCTTCGATCTTGGCTTCCCATGCGGCAACGGCGGGCTCGTCCAGCTGGATGAAGATACCTTCACCACGGTCTTCGGTGGCGACCGTCCAGCGAGGTTTCGGTTTCCGGGTCAGGGGCACCATGCGGCTGACAACATCGTTGACCCGGTCGAATTCGTCGATTCGGGTGAATCCGACGAGAGCATTGACCTTGCGCAGGGATTCGACCGCGAGAATGCGGCGGATTCCGGTGGGCAAGTCCGGTCCGCACTCCCGGGTCGAGAGCGTCAGCCCACTCGCCTGGTCGGCAGCGCGATCGGAGTGACCGTCGCCGAGCGGATCACGTTGCAGGTAGCGCCATTCAGGCACCAACAGGTCGACCGGATCCCATTCGTTGGCGGCTTCAACAGTAGGCTCGGCCTGCGGTGTCGCGGCGGCCTCGAGAACCTGGACGAGTTCGACGTCGTCCAGCGCGGACAGGTCGAAATCATCGCCGAGCAGGTCACGCAGGGTTTCCGGATCGTCCCCGAATTTAGCGATCCACTTGTGCAGCCGCTCTTCGCCCACCTCTAGCCGGATCCGGTCGGCCATGTCGCGATTGTGTTCATCGGACGATTCCGGCATGACGATCACCGACTGACTGATCGGGAACCATAGGTTCGACGCCCCCACCAGGATCAGGTGCAGGTCGTTTCCGCAGCCCTGCCCGGCGAAGGCATCCAGGTGCGGGTGCCGCCCACGGCATTTCGGCAGCCGTTCCCGGCCGAGTTCGCCCTGGGCTTCGTTCATGGCACGTTTCATATCGCACGCGGTGCAGGTGATCGTGGCGACACCACCTCGACCGGTGGTTCGGTCCGTCATCTTCAGGGTGGGATGGGTGGCCTTGGCGCAGGGGCGTCCACGGTGCACCCACTGCTGGTAAGGAAATTCGTCGACGTGGCCGAAGGCGCAGGACAGCAGATAGCGGGCCGGGGTGGCAGGGCGTGACTTGAACCTGGCCTTCGTGCCACGGCGTCCGGGGCACGGAGCGTGCTCGAAGGCGGCGAGGTCGGGCCGGAACGGGTGCGTATTGCGGTACTGGAACTCATCGAGCGGAGCCAGCAGGTCGCATCCGGTGCAACGCAGCCACTGTGGGAACACTCGAGCGGGGACACCGAGGTCGTTGCCTTCTGTTCCGCGGGAGGTGGTGTTCGTCTGCCGGGGAAACGGACGCAGCTCGACATCGCGCGAGCGCAGCAAGGTCCGTACGGCATCCTTCAGCCTGGGCGCGTGAATGACCGGCGGAGTACTGCGGCGGGCCCAGATAATGTCCCATTCGTCCAACCCCATCGGCATGATGGTGAAGTTCGGTAGGTCCATCACCGCGCCGGGCCCATAGGTGTAGAGCAGCGACGACGGCCGGGCAGAACCGACTTTCGCACGGTTTTTCTTGGTGCCCTTCTTCTCCTGCTGATCGATATCGCCGAGCGGGTTGACGGTCTGGCTCTCGTCGTAGATGTAGCTGACGGTGGATTCAGTGTCGGCGGGCGTGCTCACGTGTTGTCCTTCGCTTCGGGCAGCTGCCACCGGGGGGCACTGAGTGGGATGTCGTACCGCAGTTTCGCCGGGTCGGGGCTGACGAGCAGATTGATCTCCGGCTGCACTTCGCGCATCGAGTTGGCTACTTCGAACGGTGCGGCAGTGCGACTGTCGCGAAGCTGGTCCGCGCCCTCCTTGCTCATCATCAACGGTTCGAAGGTGTTGTCGGCCAGTTTCTCGTAGGCCAGCCGATGGCCCCGGTTGTCGACCTGGGCACAGCGGTCGAACCAGTGATCGATGCGGTTGCGCAGCCGCAGCCTGGCATGCTCGACGGCGGGTTCGTCACCGGCCCGCGCCATCCGAGCTGCCAGCCTTTCCAGCAGGTCGTCGAGGAAATCCTTGTGCTCGGCGATGTGGCCCGCGTGAGTCTCCGGTGACAGGCCGTCGCGGCTGCCTGCCTGCAGCACCCGGGCGGCGCTCACCAGCACACCGTCGAGACCACGGTCGAGGGCTGTCACCGAGTACGGGGTCACCGACAGGGGCTCGACCTGGGCATAGAAGGTTTCGTGATAGTGCCGGAACTGCTCGAAATGGGTGAGATCGCGGGGCCTCGCCCAGTTGCCGAGTGCCACGACAAGACCAGGACGTCCGGGGTCTCGGCCTACTCGAGAGGAGGCCTGAATGTACTCGGCGGTGTTCTTCGGCTGGCCGACCACCATCATCAGGCCGAGCCGGGTGACATCGACACCGACTTGTAGCATCGAAGTGGCCAGGACCGCGTCGTAGGGGGCGGCGGGTCGCCGCTGCCCGTCGGGTTTCGCGCCGGTGGCATCGAACGCCGGGTCGAAGGTCACCGCCATTTTGTCGAGGATTGCGGTGATGTCGGCGCCGGACCGGCGGGAGGTGAGTTCTTCGGTGTTGAGGCCGCCGATGGTGCCGTCACGGCGCGGCAACAGCGACCATGGACGGCCTTTGGACAGCAGCGTCTGCACGTCGTCGCCGAGGTAGCGGACCATTCCCGCGAGTTCCCTTGTGGCGCTGAAATAGCCGACGAGAGTCAGGTAGGGGTCGGCGGCCGCGCCGAAGCGGTTCAGCAGCAGCTGCCCGGCGGCAAGCAGGATCTCCGAGATCCGGATCTGCGCGGTGGTGATCCGCACGCCCGTTGTGCTGATGCCGAGGTATCGGCGGCCTGCCACCTTCTCGTTGTCGGCGGGGTCGTCGTGCGCAGTGCGTATCGCGATCTCCCGGGAGAAGAAGGTCGCGCCTGCGTCGAGAACCTGCGGCGGGAAAATCGTCACACCGCGCCCGTACAGCCGCTTCACCTGTTCGGCGGAGTTACGGGCGGTGGCGGTGGAGGCAACGACCAAGGGTTGCACCGGGTGTCCCGCCACGGTGCGCCAAGAGCACAGCACGTCGATCGCGGACTCGAAGAGCCCGACCGTCGTGCCGAGCGCTCCGGTGATGAGGTGCAGCTCGTCCTGAATGATCAGATCGGGCGGCCGCAACCGGCCGGTCGATCGCACCGGAGCGGCAGGCAGGTTCTTCGCCTTGTTCGCCTTGTGCTTCTCGCCGACCTTGACCTGGCAATGGGCGTAGTCCGGATGTACATATCCATGGCGTTCGCACCGGGTGGAGAAGTAACCGAACAGGGCAGCGGCCTCGCCTTCGCGGGCCAGGCGCGCGAACTTGTCGACGGTGGCGATCAGGAACGTGGGGGTGAGCCGGTAGATCTCCTCGTCGACAGTGAGCACCGGCAGCCCTTCTTCGGCGGCGCCGCCTCGGGAGAAGGGGCAGTCGGCGAGATCGTCGCTGCAGTAGACGCGGACCCGGCGGGTGCTCATATCGACCTCGACGTCACCGCGATGGCCGTCGATGCTGTTACCGCACCAGGGGCAGCGCTGGATCTGCAACACTGTCATCCGGTGCCCGCGGCCTTCGCTCGCCTTCTTCAGTTGCTCTTCGGCTTCGTCGACCCGTTTCGGGCTGACATCGGTGCCCACCCACAAACCGATGCGGAACGGTTCGGCGCCCCAGGTTTCCGGGTCGGCGCGCCGAGCCATTTCGGCGGCGCACATCAGCGTCGTGGCGCGTTGAAACTGCTGGGCGGTGAGCAAGCGCAAGGTATAGCGCATCAGCACCGCGATCCCGAAGTTTCCGTCCAGCGGACCGTCCGACGTATCCACCATGCCTTGCCGCCTGCGGATCGCGAAGGTGTAGGCGGCCAGGCCCAGGTATGCCTCGGTCTTGCCGCCGCCGGTGGGGAAGAACAGCAACTGCGCCTTGGCCAGATCGCCGGAGCGGCGGGGCGCGGTGGGATCGGTGAGCATCGGAAGCTGCATGAGCACGAAGGCCAGCTGGAAGGTGCGCCACGAGTGTGCTTTTGCCCCCTTACCCTTCACTTCAGCATGGGCAGCTGCGATATCGAGATGCGGTTTCTCGGTCCGCAGCTGCGCCACCTGGCTCTGGACACGCTGCTCGGCCATCACCTTGTTCATGAACCGGAAGCACTGTTGCGCCTGCTCATCGGTGAGCAGATGCTCCAGGCCCGCGGCCAGTTGTTCGTGTGCGCGACGGGCCTCGCTGACGGCGTCGCGCGCTTCGCCCAGCAGATGGGCGGGCAGCGCGGGTTCGTTGCGGTGGCCTTCGGCGCGGGCGAGTTCCTCGTCGAGCCAGGCCGCGTAGCCGGTGACGATCGGTGCCAAACCGGCGCGCAGCTCATCGACCTCTGCCTTCGCGAGCTCGCACATATCCAGCAACGCTGCCACCTCGCCCGGCACGGTGTGCGGGGTTTCGGTGACCGGCAGCCAGGTGGTGTGGACGGCGCTTGCCCGGCGTGCGCCGGCAGCGACCTGCCAATCCACCGAGCAGGTCCGACCGATCGCGTACTCGAGACGGTTGCGGTACTGCAGATACAGCCGGTTGTCCTCGCCGCGCTCGAACCGATCCTCGGTGAGGGCGTCGTGCACGGGTAGGAACACATCGGCTCCGTCCGCGGTGACGGTGATCCGGGTCTGGTAGAGCCAGGCGTCCGTGGGGATCTTGCGTGGCGTCTCTCTGTTGTTGCACAGCGCTATCTCGATGACCCGCCGATTGTTGTGGTTGTCGTCGTAGCGGTCGATGCGCAGCACCACCGAGTCTCGCAGCGACACTTCGGTGGTGGTGCCCGATTCGAGGCCGGCCACAGCGATCGGGACGGGGTACTCGAACGGGATGCGCTGGAACCGCGGGTGACCGGTGCCTTCGCCTTCCGGATCGTCCTTGAACGGCCGGTAGATCGCCCATGCCGCGGTTACCGTGAGTTGCTCCAGATCAGCGGGAATCTGGCAGCGCAACCCCATCGACGACGGAATCACCAGGCCGCGTTTCTGCGGCCCGTCCTCCGCCGTGTCCTCGTCGGCTCCCGCGGTCGTCTCGTCGACCGAGGTGACCGGGACGCCCTGCGTGTCCCGCGCATCCAGGTTGTCACCGACATCGATATCGGGTTTGTTGGTGTCCGCACTGCTGGGGGCGGTGCGATCGGAGGTCAGCTTGTAGGGGGCGATGCGGCCGATCAGGTACGCGGAATCCGGTGTGGTGTCCAGGATTTCGTTCGGTCCGTTCGCCGGGCCGAGGAGTTCGCGCTCCAGGATATCGGTCAGATCTTCCCGTGCCGTCCACGGCCGGCCGTCCGGATCGTGCTTCAGACGATAGGCCGAACCGTCCCAGCGGGACGAATCGGGGCGCGGTGCGGCAGGTTTCGCGGACCGACCGGACTCGGTGGTGGTCACTGGTCTTCCTCCTCGCTGTCGGGCGCGGGTGATGCCGGTACGTCGCCTTGCCTGGCGGCGCGGCGGTGGTTCTCCTCCAGCAGCCGGTCCAGAATCTCCACGCGAGCGGTGGGGCTCACCGTCCAACGGCACATCTGGCGGTAGGTGTGGAAACCGTGGTCCAGCGGGACATCGTTCCAGCCGTAGGCGGACATGACCGCCTCGTCCAGTTCGACGTGGATGCGACGAAGGCGTGCGATATCGGGGTCGGTGGAATCGGAGATCTCCGGGTCGTTGATCAGGTTGTAGAGCTTGGTCAGGCCGAGTTCGCGGCGGAGCATGATCTCGCGGCGTTCGGTATCGAAAGTTCGACCCAATGCCTCGTTAAAATGACTAAACTCCGGTCGCGGAAATGTGTCAAATACATCCGAAGGTGTATATACCGGATCGGTCCTCATTGTGGACCCGTGGGTGACGGCCCATAATTGATGTGGACTAGAAGACAATACTGCAAAATCAGCTAAAGAATTTGTTGCAAACACGACCAATTTTTGGTCAAATATCTGACCATTTCGCACCCGGAAGGGCCGCATGGTGCTACTTGTCTGTGCAATCGCCAGTACTTCGTCTAGTCCAGCTATTGCTTTGCGCATACCAGTGGCAATTTCTGCAAACTGCCACCATCGGTCACGCCGGGCCTTGCGCTTGTTCTGTAACCGTTCCGGCCTCACTTTGGATTCGACCCGATCAAACGGAAAAGTGAATAGACGTGCCTGATCCTCGGTTCGGTCGTTGAAGTCGATCACCCAGCGTGATGCTGATGCATCCGGGGTTGAGTTCAGATCCTTTCCGTTAAGGTATGGGAGAAGCACTTCGACGTTCTTAGGGTCAGCATTTATCCACTCAGCGGCCTCCTCCGGGTCGAGGACGAAACCGAGACCAAGTACGACGCAACCCTTGAAAGCTATTCCCGCATTCTCCACCAATCGAATAGGAAGCCCCTCTACGCGCCCGGTCGGTTCAAGTAGCGACGAGATGCGCTGCACCTCAACGTCATCGGCGATCCGCTGTACGTCTTCCGCGACACGGTCACGAGTCCCCCAGAGAGCGGCATACTCGAGGTTGGCGCCAGCGGCGGGCCATTTCCTGCTTCGAATCGCCCTAGTGATGGTGAGCCCTTGCGCCACCATGCGGTCGAGTCCGACCTCTCGGCTGTCTCCTTGCGCCACTGTGTTGGTCGCGATCAACCCGAGGTTGCCGCGTGGTGTCAGTAGGGACATGGCGCGCAGGAAGAAGTAGGCGACCAGGTCGGCGCTGCCTTTCTGCCCGCAGACCAGCACGTGCACGAACCAGTCCCGCATCTCGGTTCCCATGGTTCCGGTGAGTTTCTGCCCGCCGAGGAACGGCGGATTGCCGACGACCGCGTCGAATCCGCCCCGTTCCAGTACGTCGGGGACGGTCAGAATCCAGTGCAATGGCTCCCAACGCTCGTAGTCGGTGGCCACGGTGGGGGTCAGGCCGCGTTCGACGATGCGGGCGAGCATTGCCGAATCCGGTGCGCTGCCATCAGCTGGATACGCCATGCCCACCGCGATCCGCAGATTCTCGTATGCCTCGTTCAATGTTCGCCCCGGCTTCCCGCCCAGTGGCAGTCCCGCCGCCACCACCCCATCGGCGATGCGGCGCAGCGTGTCGGTGAGTTCGCCGAATTCCCGCCACTGCCGCCGTTTGGTGGTGGCCAGCCGTTGCGGATCGGCATCGCTGACCGGGCTGGCGAGCGCCCGGCGCAGCCGGATGGCCCGGTCGACGACGGCGTCCACATCGATATCGGTAGTCATCAACTGCTGCGGGTCCGGGTAGATGTGCTGGTGGCGCAGCTGGTCGAGATCGGTGAGCCCGAGCAGCGAATTACCGTGCAGCACTTTGTCGTCCACGAAGGAGAACGGCAATTTGGGGTCCAGCGACACCAGCCACAGCGACAGTTTGCACATCTCCACGGCCATGCCGTTGATGTCGGCGCCGTAGAGGCATTTCGCGACAACCTCCCGCACGGCTCGGATGTAGAGGTCGTGCGGGTTGCCGAATGCGACGCCTTCGCGCTGCCATGCTTCGGTGAGCCTGGCTGCGAGATAGCGGGCGGCGGCCACGAGGAACGCACCGGAACCGCAGGCGATATCGGCGATCTTCAGGTCGAGGATCTGCTCCGAGGACACCAGCCGCCAGTCGTCGGGGTCGGCGGTTTCGTGCGGACCCGGCGCATAGACCAGCGGCTCCAAGGCGTGCCGGACGACTTCCTCGGCGAGGCTGCGCGGGGTGTAATGCGCTCCCGCGCTGGCGCGCGAGGGAGTCTCGACCACCAGCACTCCGCCTGGCTGCACCACGAGCGGACGGTTGCGCAGGTCGCGGCGGATAATGCCGATGAAGGGGCGCAGCCGGTCGCGCAACTGGGCGTCGGTGGTGACCGCGCGCAGCGCCCGCTCGGTGTCGTCCTGTGTTTCGCCGGCTCGGATTGCTTTCGCCAGAGCCGCTTTGGTGGGTGTCTTGGCGGCGGGCTGGTTCTGTTTCACCCAGGTGATCAGGGCGGCGGCGAATCGGTCCGGCTCGGGGGTGGCCAATGATTCCAGCTGGGCCAGGGGGATTTCCGGTTCCTCGCCGTTGCTGCCGATCAGGCCGACGATCACTTCGCCGACTTCGACGGTGGTATAGCCGAGGAGGTCTTCGTAGATGTAGCCGATTTGTTCGACGTCGATATCGCGGAACGAGATACGCCGTGCCGGTTCCCCTTTGAGCTGGGCGACCTGGACGGCGCGCAGCACCTCCAGCAGCACCCGGTCGCTGACGGTCACCGCGAGGGTGTCGCGGCTGGTGTGTGCGGTGAGGAACGGATAGCGGTCCGGATCGAACAGGGAGCCGCCATAGGAGGGCAGCCGCAGGTCTTCGAACGAGGCGCCGAGATAGAGGGCACGGGACGTGGCAAGCAGCCGGTGCCAGGTGTGGAAGGTGCCGTCCAAGGCTTCGGCGTTCTCTTCGCGGGCCCGCCGGTCCAGCACGTCGAGACGGTCGCTGAGGCCGTATCCCATGGTGAACAGGCGACTCTGCGGCAATAGGCCACGTTCCTCGGCGAACAGCAGGAACACCACCCGCATCATCACCGTCACCGCCGCCTCGTACACCTGCCCCCGGTCGGCGGGCAGCGGGTCGGGCTCGCCGTGCTCGATGCTGTCGGCAGCACCTTCCGACATGGCCTGCACCAGCAGTTCGACCGCCCGCTTCACCTGGATGCCGAGGGTTTCGGTGATCTCCTCTGCAGCGGCGACCGAGGCGGCGAACACCTCGGTGAGCCGGTCCTCGGTCCGTCCGCCGATCAGGCCGCGCCGGTTCAGCAACTCGAAGAACGCGTTGCGGGTGGCGGGCTCCTCGATCCACGTCTGGGCGTCGACGACGCCGGAGGCGACGATGGTCTGCTCCCTGGCACTGACCAATGCCCACCACCGTCCATCGGTCACCACGCCGACCGGGACCGCGGCGGCGCGCAGCAGCTCCTCCATCCGGTCGATCGGCGCGGCAGCCCAGCCGTCGCCCAGTGCGTCCCGGAGGGAGTCCATCGGATCGACGACGTAGACCAGCGCTCCCACCAGGTCACCGTGCACCAAGGCCAGGCTCGGGCGGACCGTCACGGAATGGTCCGGCGACCGGACCGACCACGCGGCCGTACGTCCTTCGGGCGCGGTGAGTGTGGCGTCCCATCCGGCGACATCACGCAGAACGAGGTCGACCCATTCGTCGCGGGCTGTCCGGTAGCGTTCGAGAGCGCCGACGCTCTCGCGGTCGCGGTCCCATTCCTCCCATGCCTTCTCGAATACGGGTTTGGCGTCGCGCAGCAGCGCGAGCCGATCGGGGTGCAGCTGCGGCATACCCTGTGGCCACACTCGTTTCAAAGCGGGCACCGACAGGAAGGGGCCATCGGCATCGACCAGCTCCAGCCAGGTGCGATGCAGGTCGGCAGCCGATTTCGGACGAGGTTTCGGTGAGGTCACTTCAGGGCTCCTGGGCGCGCGTCGTCGGGTGTCAACGCGAACACCACGGCGGCGGCGGACACGTGCGGTTTGATGTCGGTGTAGCGTTCGGCGATCGAATCGACCTCGCGGCGTTCCTCATCGGCGAGATTGGTCAGCCGGTCCTCCATAGCGCGCAGGTCGCGGCGGCGCTGGCGCTGCATGTCGTCGGGGAACAGCATCTCCTCCTGCCCGGCGATCTCGTCGGCGAGCAGCTTCCTGGATCGGTCCAGGTTGAGCCGGAACGCGCCGAAAATCTCGCGAGCGCGGGAGATATCGGTGTCGCGACGACGCTCGAGCGTCTGCTCGACAGTGCGTTGCTTGGACGCCGCGCGCCGCTCCATGGCGGCCAGCAGGCGGGTCCGCAGCCGGGAGTTGTCGGCATTCCACAGGCGTGCCAGGGTGGCCCGCACCTCGGCGGCGGCGAGGGCGAGGTGTTCGGCGTCGAGCGTGCTGTCGAGAAGTTTCTCCACCTTCTCCTCGGCCATCGCCTGGCCGTGGATGCGAATACCGGTGAGGAACACTTCCTCGTGCAGACGCAAGCCGCCACGGCCGACCAGGGCCAGCCGTGACACCGCGGCCACACACGATTCCGGCAGATCCTCGACCACCACCGCGGTCACCCGATTGATCGCGGAATCCGCGCCGAACAGGGTGCTGCGCAGGATACGGGCCGACCGCTGCAGCAAGGCATGACCGAGATGGATGTGCACCAGATCCGCCCGGTCGCGTGCCGCCTTGTCGTCGAAGGTGATCGGGCGCAGCACATCCGGCTCCAGCCGCGTCGCCAGGCCACGCAACGCCGGTTGCCAGGCGGTACTCAGGTCTGGGACTTGGAAGACTTCGGCCGCGGTGTCCTGGTCACCGTACTCGAGCAGTGGAGCCTGGGCCGTGAGCGCCAGCGCGGTATCGACGACACGGCGCGCATTGGCCGGGATGAGGTGCATCCGAGTCTTCTGCTCGGTGTAGCTTCCTGCCAGTTCGGTCAGTCGGCGGTTGAGCTCACGGTCGCCGGCCAGCGCGCTGGTGATGATCGCGGCTCCGCTGTCCGCGGGAGTCGGCCGCTGCGTGCCGCGTCCGGTGCCGGTCGGGCTGAAATGTTTCTGGATGTCGGCGTCGATCACCGGGTTCACCGAGTTCAGGTCCGCGGCGACCCGACCGACCTTTTCCGCGATCCGGCGCAGGAAATCCAGGTCCGCGGCGAAGGTGGTCGAAGCCGAATCGGGGGCGAAATGGAAGATCTGTGGCGCCTCGCGCTGACCGTATCGGTCGATGCGGCCGATGCGCTGTTCCAGCCGCGACGGATTGAACGGCACGTCGTAGTTCACCAGCCGGTGGCAGTGTGATTGCAGATCGATGCCTTCACCGGCCGAATCGGTCGCCAGAAGTACTCGCACATCGTCGGATTCGTCCCTGGGGGCCCGGGTGAACCGGGCCCGGATCAGCTCCCGCTCCTCCGTCGGCGTCGAGCCCTGGATGATGGCGAGGCGATTCTTGTAACCGCGCTGGCGCAGCACCCCGGCAATCCACTCGAGGGTAGCCGCGTACTCGGTGAATACCACAACGCGCTCATTGGACCAGGTCGTGGGTCCGGCCGGTCGGCAGATATCGTCGAGGAACTGGATCAACGTCTCGAGACGGGAATCGGGCCGGTGCTGGTAGCGGTATCCCCATTCGACGAGTTCGGAAATCTCCGCCTTGGTCGCGGCGACGAGTGGATCGGAGCCCTTGCTGCGCCGCAGCGCGGTGAACTCCGGCTGCTCCTGCTCGCCCTCTTCCTCATCGGACTGACTGCTGCCGAGTACTTCCTGGTAGTACTCATTGTCGTCCGCGCCGAGATCCGGCAGCCTGCCCGTCGCAGCGGCCTCGTCGTAGAGCTCCAAGGTGCGTGCGAAGGACCAAGGGCTGGAAAGGAACCGCTTCTTCAACAGCATGGCCACGATGTCGCCGGACCGGGCCTTCCTGTTCCGGCGCGCGCTCTCGGTGAGCAGCCGGTCCAACAGCGCGAACTTCTCCTGCTCGTCCTCGGCCGGGCTGAACGGCAGAGTGCGCAACTGTCGCGCCTTGAACTCCATATCGGGGATCTCGGACTTGAGCCGCCGCACCGCGACCTCGCGCAAAGCCTGCTCATCCAGTATCGCACCCCGGCTGAACCGACGGCCGTCGATCATCTCCAGCAAGGCCGTGAACGACTCGCTATAGCCGTTGTGCGGTGTCGCACTGAGAAATAAGCGATGTTCGCAACGCGCCGCGAGTTCCCTGGTCGCGACGGTGCGCTGACTGTCGATGGCATAGCCGCGCCTGCCCGACGGCGAACTCGGGCTCGACGGCGCAACGTGGTGCGCCTCGTCGACGACAAGCACGTCGAACGCGAATCGCCTTGCCATAGAGTTGTTCCCGGTATCGGCGTAGATGTGGCGCAGGAGTCGTTGTGCCCGCAGGGTCGGCAGCCAGGCCATGCTCACGATCACCCGTGGGAACAAACGAAAAGGGTTGGCATCCAACCCGTGGCTGCGCCGAACCCGAGCCATCAGATCACGGTTGACGACCACGAATTCGAGACCGAACTTCTCCCGCATCTCGTCCTGCCATTTCGACGCCAGGCTCGGCGGGCAGACGATGATCACCGATCGGGCGCGGTGGCGCAGCAACAGCTCTTGCACGACCAGTCCGGCTTCGATCGTCTTGCCGAGACCGACATCGTCGGCGAGCAGCAGATTCGTCCGAGCCGACTGCAAGGCCCGGCGCAACGGCTCCAGCTGGTAAGCCTCGATATTCGCACCACTGCGAAACGGCGCCTGATAGGCATTCGGATCCGCGGAGGTGACCGCACCCCACCGCACAGCGTCGACGAAGGCCGCGAGGGTGTTCGGGTCGTCGAAACCATCGGAACCGATTGTGGTGGGCAGACCCTGGTCCGGCTCTCTGGTATGGCCGACCTCGAGCTCCCACACCACGGCCAGCTCCTCACCGAGGCGGTCTTCCTCGAAGGACTGAAGGGTGACCACGTGGGTGAGTCCCGGTGCGCCCTCGTCCGCCGGGCTGCGCGGCAGGCCCTGGACGCGAACGTCAGCGACCGCCCACCGCGAGCCACGCACATTGACGAGCTGACCGGGCTCCGGCAGCTCCGGCACACTGGTCGTCCTGGCCGGCTCGACGGCGTATCGATGATCGGATGCGATCGTCATGCTCTTCGACCTTCCCCACTCCATGCGCACGCTCGGAAATACGGTGGTGCAGACAAACGGAGGCCGCGAGATGACAACTGATGCGACAGCCGTTCGGGAAGTCATCCTGCTCGATACTTGCGATTTTCGCAAGTATCGTAGGCTGAGCTCCGTGACCAGCATCGCAGACCGAGTGCACGACGCTATCCAGGCATCCGGCCTGAGTCAGCGCGACTTCGGGGAGCGGATCGGGCTGGACCAGGCCAAGCTCTCCAAATCGCTCAGAGGTGTTCGGCGCTTCTCCTCGGTAGACCTGGCCCGCATCGCCGAACTCTCCGGCAGGACCGTCGATTGGTTCGTAACCGGCACCGAGCCGCAACTCGCTGTCGCCGCGCGTACGTCCGATGGAAACGCTACCGATGTGTTGCGCATCGCACGACGATACGGCGGGATGCGTTCCGATATGGCTGCGCTCGGATACCCACAACCATGGCACCCCATATCGGTCGATCTCGAAAGCGGGACATACCGTAGCCAAGGTCACCGGCTCGCCGCAGCGGCCTCCGCGCAGGTGCCAGTCGACGATATCCCGCGCTGGGGCCCCGGTTTTCTGGACGCCGTCGAGTCGGCGTTCGGAGTCGATATCTGTATCGCCGATATCGGGCAGGATCAACAGTTCGACGGGCTCGCGGTATCAGCCGACGAGGTGAAGCTGATCATGCTCACCGCCGGTGCGATACCGGCACGGCAGCGATTCACCCTCGCCCATGAGCTGGGTCACCTCCTCGCCGGAGACGATCAAGGCATCCATCTCGACGAGAACATCTTCGATCCCGTGCAACGGCGCGACCCCAGCGAACAACGCGCGAACGCCTTCGCCGCGGCGTTCCTGATGCCGGAGCTCACCCTTCGCCATGCCATCGAAACCAGCGGATTCGAAACAGCGAACTTCGCGACGCTCGTCTGCGACCTCGTTGTCTCCCCGTCGGCACTGGCATACCGCATGCTCGACCTACGGCTCATCGATTCCGGACTCTGCGACGAGTATCGCCGCCTGACCGCCGCCAAGGCCGCAGGCATCGCCGGACGAAGCGCAGATTACAGCAGACAGGTCGTTGCCGCACGGACAGCTCGTCCGCCGGGGTTGCTGGTTCGCGATACCTACGCCGCCTATGAACAAGGAGTGACCACCTTGCGACCCTATGCCTGCCTGGCAGGCATGGATGAGGCCGGGCTGCGGGCAGCGCTGGAATCGGATCCGGGGGAGTACGAGATTTCGTGAGTGCCTACATGTTCCCGGATATCGCAGTACTGCACAGTTTCGCGGTATCAGGTCGATTGGATGCACTGAGATCGCTGTTGGACGGTCGTGGCCGATGGACCGGCGCGACAGCTTTCGAGGTCGAACGAATGGCAGGCGAAAACGCGCCTTTGATGTCGATCGAGTCGGAAGGTTGGCTGGGAGAGCCTCTCGAAATCGCTGACCCCGAAGAGATTCGGCGTGTCCACTTGCTGCGACGCGCGGTATTCGGCGGCGCTGCCGATGACCCGCTGTCTCGCCTCGGTATAGCCGAGACTTGGCAGCTGCTGTGCGAGTGGCCGGCTTTCATGCACGGAACCCTGGTAACCAACGACCCGATGCTACTGAGGTATGCGCAGCGGTGCGGAATCCGCACACAGCAGCCCCTTTCACTCTCTCCGTCAGCGTCCGGGAATTCGCTGTCCCGCCGGATATTCGAGTGATCGACATGATGAACACCGCCGACTGAAGCGCAGGCATACGGCGAGACGGCGGTACCAGTGGAGCCGGAGACGCGAGCTTTTCGACGAACGAATGCCCCGATGACCTTGCCGCGAGTTCCGTGGCGTGGGATGCCGCCGGTGATATAACGTTGCCGCAGTTCGATATACACGCGCGGATAGCCTTGGGGAATTCAACTTCGATTCCCCAGCTCACTACTCCGATAGATGAGGAATCAGCGCAGCACCGCACGCTGCGGTACGGACACGAGGGGGATCGATGCTCGATCCGCGCATCGTCGCGGTCATTATCCGTCGGAAGGAGGACTGGGTCGCGGAGGACAAAACCTTGGCGATCACGGAATACGAGCCACGATCGGAGCGGGTCCGGGTACGGTTCGGCAAGTCCAAGAATTATCCGTTCGGGTGGGAGCGAGTGACGATTCTCGACCGACCCGCGCCGGTATCGCTGGGGTCGCACGCGCTGTTGTTCGTCGACGGATCCCCGGAGGACGCGACCGAGGCCTATCTGTTCACCGGCCCGCCTGAGGCCGGGTCGTGGTGGCATGTGGCGAACAGCAAGGGCGGCTGGAGCGTCTACAGCGCGGATCGGGTGGAAGTGCTGCCGAATGCTGCTTTCACCCCCGTCTCCCGAGATGTGTTGAAATACTGGCAGACAGTGGCGGAGAAGCTGACCGGCGATTCCGGCGTCCTCCGCCGAAACCACGAGAAGCTCGGCTTCCTTCATCCCGCGAGCGCGTTGGCCCGGATTCTCGAACAGGCGCCGATCGAGCCTCGGCCGGACGATGAGATGCCGTTGCCGGTGTACCCGTTCCGCACCAACATCAGTCAGAGCGAGGCGGTGCTCAATGCGTTGCGGTATCCGATCTCGGTGATCGACGGCCCGCCCGGAACCGGGAAAACGCAGACGATCCTGAACATCATCGCCTCGGTCATCTGCCTGCCCGGCGCGACGGTGGGGGTGGTGTCTTTCAGCAACTCCGCCGTCGACAACGTTTTCGAGAAGTTGACCAAGGAAGGCTTCGGGATGGTGGCGGCCAATCTGGGGCGCGCCGAAAAGCGACAGGAGTTCTTCGACAGCCAAGGGCCACGCAACGCGGCAGTCGATGCGATGCTGCATGCCGACACCACACCTTCCGCGGATGCCGCAGACGAACTCGACAAGGTGAACAGGCGGCTGGCCGCACTGCAGGAACGGGATCGTCTGCGCGCCCAGCTACGCCATCAACTGCACGCATACCAGCTGGAACAACAGCACTTCCAGTTGTTCTTCAACCGCCATGAAGTACCGGACGCCGACGATCTGCCGCTGCTGCGCCGCTACAGTGCGGGCAAACTGCTCGATTTCATCGCCGACACCGATCCGCGCTGGATCCGCGACCGTGGCTGGGGGCGGATGGTGGACGTGATGAACCGCTACTTCAAGTACCGGGCACTCCGCAAGGTCGACGCCGACAACATCGATACCGTGCTGCGAATCCAGCGCTTGTATTACGAGAAGAAGATCGCCGAACTCGAGCGGCGAGCCGAGCAGCTGACCAGGACACTGGAGAGCAAGAAGTTCGACGCGCTGCTGGCCGACCAGGCACGGCTGTCCCAGCAACTGCTCCATGACGCGCTGCGCACCCGGTACAACTCACTGTCCCGCACGCTCTACACGTCACGGTATCGGCACCAGTTCGGGCAGTTCACCCACGACTACCCGCTGATTCTGAGCACCTGCCATTCGTTACAGAACAGCATCGGGCGCTCGGCGCTCTTGGATTACCTCATCATCGATGAAGCATCACAGGTAGATCTGGTGACGGCGAGCCCGGCACTGGCATGTGCGCGGAACCTCATCGTGGTCGGCGACCTGAAACAGCTGCCGCCGGTCACGAACAACATCACTCTCCCTCCGCCCGCACCCGATCCGGTCTTCGACTACCGACGTAGCATCCTGTCCTCGATCATCGAACGGTATAGCGATCAGTTGCCCCGAGCGATGCTGCGTGAACATTATCGGTGTGCTCCGGACATTATCGAGTTCTGTAACCGGAAGTTCTACGGCGGTCGGCTGATTCCGTATACGCGCAGCACACCGGGGGCCGTACCGATGGCAGTGGTGCGGACGGCCCCTGGCAACCATATGCGCCGGACCTACGGTGACGACGACCCGATGTCGAGGGGGCGGAGCAACCAGCGCGAGATCGACGTGATCCGGCGCGAAGTCCTCCCGTGGATATCCGCCGATATCCCGCCGCACGAGGTCGGGGTCACCACTCCATATCGCCGTCAGGCCGACAAGGTAACCGATGCCCTGATCGAAGCCATCGAATCCGACACTGTGCACCGATTCCAAGGAAGGGAGAAGGACGCGGTTGTCATGACCACGGTGCTGGACGACACCCCCAGCAGCCGGGAAGCATTGAAGTTCGCTGATGATCCGAACTTGATCAATGTGGCGGTATCCCGGGCGATGCGCTTGTTCGTCCTGGTCACACATCCTTCCGAACTGCCGAAGAGCAGGCACCTAAGCGATTTGATCGGCTATATCCGGTACCGGAACCCGGACAACGCGGTTATCGACAGCGATGTGGTGTCGATCTTCGACCTGCTGTACACCGACTACAGGGAACGACAGCGCGCGCATCCACATATCGGGTGGGGGCGTACCAAGTGGGATTCGGAGGACATCGCCCTCACGATGTTGGAAACGGTACTCGCCGAACCCGACCACAGTCACCTGGGGATACACCGCCAGGTCTATCTGCAGAATGTGTTCCCGCGCAGTCTGGACCGGCTCGACGATCGGCACCGCGCATTCGTCCGGCACCGAGCGTCGTTCGACTTCGTCATCTACAACCGGATCACCAACGAGAACGTATGCGCCATCGAAGTGGACGGCTACAGCTCCCATGAAGCAAACCCGAAGCAGCTCGCCCGCGACGCGTTGAAGAACGAGATTTGCCGTCGCTACGACTTCCGACTGTTGCGCTTGTCGACCACGGGAAGCGGCGAAGCCGCCGAGGTCCGCAGGTTCCTCGACCTGCTGCCCTGAAATGCGAAAGCAGCCGCACACCGGCGAACAGGGCCGCGGCTCGACCGAGCCGCGGCGGCTTCGCGCGGAGATCCGACCCTCCCGTCGGCTGCCGGTTCTCCTCTGGGGTGAACCGGGTATCGGGAAGACCGCGGCCCTGACCCAGCTCGCCGCCGACCTGAATATTCCGCTGACCACGGTCATCGCGAGTGTGCATGAGCCGTCGGACTTCTCCGGCCTGCCCATCATCGGAGACGATCCCGCGGAACACGGAGTCCCGATGGCTCCACCGGACTGGGCTGTACGACTCGTCCGCGCAGACCGCGGACTGCTGTTCTTGGACGAACTGTCCACCGCGCCACCCGCGGTACAAGCCGCCCTGCTCCGTCTGGTTCTGGAACGGCGGATCGGCGCCATCCAACTGCCGCCAGGCGTCCGGATCGTAGCCGCGGCCAACCCGCCGTCCTCTGCCGCCGATGGCTGGGAGCTGAGCCCACCATTGGCCAACCGGTTCGTGCATCTGCAGTGGACCCACGATCACGACGTCGTCGTTCGCGGCCTCGGCGGGACCTGGCCGCACGCTACCCTGCCGCAGCTGGACCCGAAAAAGCTGTGTGAGGCAGTAGCTTTCGCACGCAGCGCGGTGTGTGTGCTCCTCGCGGCCCGTCCCGCTCTCGTCCACCGACTGCCCAGCACCGAAACGCGCCGAGGTAGTCCATGGCCGTCGCCGCGAAGTTGGGAGATGGCACTGCGGCTGATCGCCTTCGCCACCGCAGCCGGTTCATCTCGAGATGTGCTCTCCATCCTCGTCCGGGCTGCTGTGGGCGATGGGCCCGGCTTCGAACTGCTCGCCAGTGCGGATCGGATGGACCTTCCGGATCCGGAGGTGCTACTCGCCGATCCAGCGGGCGCCGTCTTGCCCGAACGCGGGGATCTGCGCCAGGCCGCGCTCGACGGCGTTGTGGCGGCAGTCCGCAAAAACCCGGAGAAATCCCGATGGGATGCGGCATGGGCACTTTTGGTCAAGGCTTTGGCAACCGGGGCTCCGGATGTGCTCGTCGTTCCCGCGACAACTCTCGCCACACTGCGCCGCGACGACTGGGACGTGCCGGTGGCGATCGAGGAACTCGCCGGAGTGGTCTCGGTGTCCCAGGAGGCCGATCGTGCAGCCGATCGTGCCGCTGTGCAGGTGGGCCGGTGAGCGCGCGCACGACGGAGACACTGGACCGCGACAAGCTCTTCGCCGCCCGATTACACGCCGTCAGAGTCCGGCCCTACCTGGCGACCGCGCTGTTCTCGCTGTGTGTCGTCGAATCGCGCCGGGTACCGACAATGGGTGTCGACCGGTACTGGCGGTGCTACGTTTCACCTGCGTTCGTGGACCGGACCCCAATGGAGGATCTGGCCGGAGTATGGGTTCACGAGGTATCACATCTGCTGCGCGACCATCACAGTCGCAGTGACCGATTCGCCCGGCGACACGGTCTGACCGACCCAGGGGAACGACTGCGGATGAACATCGCCGCCGACTGTGAGATCAATGACGACATATTCGGCGACGGATTGGCCCAGCCCGGCGGGGCTGTCACGCCCGAGTCGTTGGGGTTGCCCGAAGGCGAACTCATGGAGGATTACCTGCGCCAGTTCCGGCTCGGCCCGCATACGCAGGACATGGCCTGGCTCGACTGCGGCAGCGGCGCCGACGGATCACAACGCGAATGGGAACTGGAACCGAACGCCGAGAACGGACTCAGCGAACAGGAACGCGACGCCGTCCGATTCCAGGTGGCACAAGGTATCATCGGCCGTCCGGGGAGTACCCCTGAAGGGTGGAAACGCTGGGCAGAAGAGGTATTCCACCCACCACAGCCATGGCGCGTTCTGCTGGGAGCCGCCATCCGCTCAGCGGTCCGCGGCACCGGCGCGGGCGAGGATTACACCTATGGCCGACCGGCCCGGCGCTCAGCCGCGGTGCCCGGCGTCGTGCTACCGACTCTGCGGCAAACACCACCCCGGGTCGCGGTACTCATCGATACATCCGGTTCAGTCAGCGACACCGAACTGGGCAGCGCGCTCCTCGAAGTGGCCGCTATCGTCCGTGCGGTAGGCGGCCGCCGCGACCTGGTCACCGTGCTGCCGGGTGACGCGGCGGCCAGGATCGCGCACCCGCTGTGCCGCGCCGAGCGAATACCGTTGGTCGGCGGTGGGGGAACAGACCTGCGCACAGGCATCGACAAGGTGCTGCGCGCCCAGCCCGGCCCCGATGCCCTCGTGATCCTGACCGACGGCCAGACCCCCTGGCCTACCAGACGACCACCATGCCGGACTGTGGTGGGACTGTTCCGTCGGCGGTACACCACAACGTGGCGCGCACACGATCCCGATTACGTTCCGGACCCGCCGCCCGCATGGGCCCGAGTAGTCGATATCGGATAGGTGCCCGTTGCTCGGTTGCCATGGGCGCCGGTGACAACTGATCGGACTCGACCAGTCGATCGGTTGGAACCGATGCGCCACAGTGGATTCGGCTCGAGTCGGGTGATCCACCCCCACTTGCTCACGCAGCACGAGCTACAGTTGCGTGAAGGCAAGCACGTCGTCGCGACCATCCCGATCGAGAACATCGCCGCAGCACGTGTTTCCAGGCGATTCTCCCGAACAACGCCCGGTGAGGTATCCGGACGGCTGTATCTGCCTTCCCAAGACGGAACGAACATCAATATCGAACTCGATCGAGAGCGCACAGCTACAGTCCCCGGGCTGCTGGAGAAGCACCGCCGAGTAGTCGAGGTAGGCTCGTTCAGCCTGCACGTGGACAACCCCGATGAACTCGCTTCCTCAATCTACAACCTTCAGATCGCGTCAAACGAATTGCCGCATTACGAGAATTCGCGCGAGGGTCCGTGACGGTGTGTCGAGCGTCGAGGCCGATGAGTTGGCCTCGACTACCATCGAATCGACTATTGCGATAGCTGATTGGATGGATAATTTCTACAACAACGAATGTCGGCGCTCCTGCCTGGGCTACACCGGGCTCATCTGATATGAAATACTGTGGCTCGATACCCAACCGAACCATCAAATCTCGTAAGAGCGGATCGACCAGAGTAGGACGGATCAACCGAGGGCGATGACATACAAGATTGCGCTTGAAATCATTCAGCACATAGCTCATTCTCTCCCTTATAAATGCACCCGGAGGTACACGTTTCTCTGACCACAACCTGAGACAAAGGCAGTACATCAACCAACCGTCGCCATATCCAACGCGCGAGCACCTCACTGGTGGGGTCCTCCAGTCCTGGCACTTCGTTGAGATAGCGGTGATCGAGTTGGTTGACCAGTGGTTCAAAAGCCTTCTTGACTTCGACGAAGTCCATGACCCATCCAGTCCCGGCCTCGACCTCGCCGGTAACATGGATGGTGACCTTATACGAATGACCGTGCAGTCGAGCGCATTTGTGTCCTTCAGGAACATTCGGTAGATAGTGAGCAGCTTCGAAGGCGAACTCGCGGAATATCTCCATTATTTGATCCCGATATACTTGTGGATTTGCACACTCAATCTCCACTGCGGATGCTGCAGGCAGTACTCGACCGCAACTTTTGTGTTCTCCTGAAGCATCGGTCCGCCCATCGGCTGCAGCAGCATCGACAAAAAGTCGAGCGACTCGTATAGTTCCGGAGGCGCTTTCTTTTGAGGAAATACCAGCTTCAGTTCATCTCCTGCGGTCAAGAGAAGGTCAGCGCCAGCCTTGGGACTGACACAAATCCAGTCCAAGCCTTCGGGCGCAGGCCGTGTGCCATTGGTTTCGACAGCGATCTCGAATCCCGCTTCGTGGAGTGCCCCGACCAGAGGCTGATCGAGTTGGAGCAACGGCTCTCCACCGGTGCATACGACAAGCCTGCGGGCTCGCTGATGAGCATTTCCTTCCCATATTCCCGAGACAGCCTCGGCTAACGCCACTGCTGTCACGAAACTTCCACCCCCCGGCCCGTTCATACCCACAAAGTCCGTGTCGCAAAACTTGCAGATCGCACGAGCACGCCCAGGCTCTTGGCCATTCCACAGGTTGCAAGCAGCGAACCGGCAGAACACAGCTGGGCGACCTGCATTGCCACCTTCTCCCTGGAGTGTGTAGAAGATCTCCTTGACCTGATACACCATCACGCGACCCCGAGGGCGTATCGCGCCGGGTCCACCATTCCTAGCTCTGCAAAGCCACGGATACGCAACAAGCACAAGTTGCAGGTTCCACAACCGGCGCCATCCCAGCGTGGGTCACAGCAGCTGTGGGTCAGCCCGTAATCCACACCCAGGTCCAGGCCACGCGAAATGGTTTGCGCCTTGGTCAACTCGATCAGCGGTGTGTGGATCTTCAAGTGCTGACGACCCTCCACACCAGCCTTGGTCGCGAGATTGGCCATCCGCTCGAAAGCTTTGATATAATCTCGCCGGCAATCCGGGCAGCCGCTGTAATCCAACGCACTGACGCCGATGAAAACGTCACTGGTGCCAAGAGTCTCGGCCCACGCCAAGGTAAATGACAGGAAGATCGTGTTCCGCGCAGGAACATACGTGATCGGGATCTCACCAGTATCGATCTCCTCGACACAATCGTGATGAGGAACATCGATGTCCGCAGTCAACGCCGAACCGCCGAAGACTCGCAAATCTATGTCGGCCACCACATGTCTTGCTGCGCCAAGTGCCTTAGCGACACGGCCCGCAGCCTCCAGTTCAACACTGTGTCGCTGACCATAGCGGAAGCTCAGAGCATAGGTCTCGTATCCCTCATGTCTGGCGATTGCCAAGACCGTCGACGAGTCGAGCCCTCCGCTCAGCAGCACCACAGCCTTCTTGACCACGTCCATCATCTCCTTTGAAGATCGCACCCATCATCACGCGAGCAATAGTGAGCTTTTTCAGCATCCCCTCTGAAGATCGCCCCGATCACCACGTACGTTTCCCCTCGTATCGTGGAGGCAAGACCCTATCGGAAATGCCTGATGGCGGAGAAGAGACGTAGCTTCGATCCGGTCGCGGTTTGCACACCAGCCTGTACCCGAAGGTCGCTGCGAGATCAGGACCGCTGGTGGTCGGCTGAAAGCGAACTGACCTTGAAAGCCACAGGTGGAGCTCACCAACTCCGTGTTGTCTGCATGAACACCCGCACTGCCGTAAACAGACTGCTCTACCTCTACAGCAGAGAACACGTCGGCAATGTCGTCCGAACTGATCGACACTGGGAAGCTCCCCCGCAAACCCCGCATACGACTGCTGCCGCTGCACAAGACCATCACCATCCGCAGCATTGGCTTGCCCACCGGGCCGCATCATGACAGATCACCCACTCCACCCCACCGCAGCACATCACAGCTCCAGCTAGTCCAGGACGGTTCAATGCGTATCTCGACGCAACGGGCTCTCCACGGGTTATGCCATTGCAGCAGTTGTCGGTTTGCGCCGATTCCAAGGAGTAGCAATGTTGTAGCCCCGGAAATGGTAGCGGGTGAGTTCCACTTCTCACGGTAGGAACATCGCGAACTTGTCGTCGCGGATCTGCTATCCGGACAAAATTTCAACGGAAGACTCCTCAGGCTAGCCTGTGGTGCCGTTTCCGCATCCATCCGGCGACTTTCCACCATGCGTAATGGTCGAGGCTGCAGCAGGTCTGCGATTGTTCAATGCTTGTGCCGAAGCGTCAGCATCCTAACCTTTTAGATGACCGAAACGAACGACTTCCCCGAAGGGGAAATCGAGACATACTTCTTCGCCGTCCCCGCTTGGACTGCAGCTGGATATGGAAACCAAGGAATTCTAACCTCGGATCGACATGGGAGATCCTGGTCTTCTCAGCCGACGAGCGCAAGCCTGTCGGCGCTAGTGCTGCCTTCACATCTCCACACTTCGCCAACACAGCAGTATCAGCCACGGCGGCGGACACCACATCAGACATCAAGCACCACTCCTTTATTCGGGGTTTATACCGTTGTATTCAGTTCCTCCATAATCGTGATATTCACGCAGCACACGGATGAAAAAGATCAATGTATAGTGGATTACTAAAGATTTCACCCGCGCCTGTCAGCCGGTCCATTATGGCCGGGTCTATCCGTTCGGCTCCATTGATCATTTCGATCAGCAGGTCGTGGGGCGTCGGTTGACTGAGCGGTGTGCGTATACCGGGTTGGTATGAGTAGAGGATTGGTTGGTATGAGTAAATCAGATTTCTATGATCTGTGGTCGACTG
>NZ_JBWSOR010000046.1:0-26970 GCF_056629435.1 Nocardia sp. TBRC8007
GAATACCTCGCAAATACCTCTATAAGAAAAATTCCTCGATAACCCAGATCACCACACCGAATCAATCCATAACAACCCAACAGGGCCAGAAAACATGCAATCCGGAAATCTCCCCGAGCCTACCCGCCCACCCACACCACCGCAGCACCCAAAACCACACAACACTCGAACACTAAACTAACAGAATCGAATACACCAATCCCCCATGCCAACCACACAACACAACCGAAAAACGACAACAACTTGAAACAACAAGATCATTCAGTATACTGTTCACTAAACATAGACCATAGAACGAACCGTGAAACGTTTACTCTATTGAATTTATACAATTCTATGGTATTGCAGGACCATTTCGGTGACGGTGTTTCCGGCGGTTTCTCTCAGTAGGTTCGAGCACCGGGCCGGCGGTCAGTCGAAGTGATCGCGAATACGTTGGCCACAGGCTTCCAGCGCATGCCCCATGGTGCCCGAACGACACCGGTCAGGCCGGGGGAACGAGTCACCAGATACGGACATTTCAGCGCAGCTTAGAGATCAATTCAGAATGAGTTTGCGGAAGCAGATGTTCGAGCAGGTCAAGCTCGGTGGCTGTCGGTGCGGCGTTCGTAACGGGTCCGCAAGCGTTCGAAGGCACGCCGCCATGCGAAGCTGCGGTCGACCGGCCACCGTGGTTTCCCGAGTCCGCAGCCGTAGCCGGTATCGCGGCGGGCGATGACCGGAGTGATACCGCAGGCAGGGCAGCGGCAAGTGGGATAAGCTGGGTGACGTCGTTGCCGGTACCGCCGGTCGATATGATCACCAAGGGAGTTCCGATAGCTTCGGTGATCAGGTGATACTTGCTGCCGTACTCGTGCCTACAACCATTCACTCAACCCCCGCCAGCGGGTCGCGCCCGAGACACCGAACAACCCGGCAGGCAGCTGGCTCCACCCGATACCCGCGGCAACCACATACAAGATACCTTCCGACGCGACCCGGTCATCAGACCGACGCCGACCCGGATTTCGAAAGAATCTCTCCCACAACGGAATCAGCGACTCGAACCTGGCCCACAGCTCGTCGGTCACTACCGCATCACCCACAGAGGGATCGCCGAATAGGCTGCGGCACAGCGCTCTGAACTGATCGCTTATCAGCACGGTAGCTCGGCGGTATCGCGCCGGTGCCTACGCATATCGCGCGGACTTGGCGTACTGACCTCCTCACAGGTGGTCGCATAGCTCACGCCAACCTGCTACCTCACCTCGGCAGGCCGCAGGTACGCTGTACCGCCGTGCCTGTGCGGCTGCTCGTGGACACCACCGATCCCTTCGTCCCGACACCGCGGTCTATGACGCCTCCATACGCTGGGTCGACCAGCTGTGGCTCCGGGCCGTCCCAACCGATCACTGGCTACCGACCACCGAACCGCCGCTGATCGCCGAAGCGATCGCCAACTTCGTCGATGATCTGCGCGCCGACCGCGCGGCGATCACCCCATGCAGCAGCTGATCCCGGACCACCCGGCCAGGAGCACCAGCAACCGGACAGTCACCCGGCAAGTGGGTTTGCGACAATGGGCCGGTCGATTGTCCAGCTCAATAGAAGGATGTCCACAGCCGCGATGGCCGAAAGCATGATCGATCCCGAGGACCTCGCGACCTGTCTGCGGGTCTTGGCACAGGCCGCAACGCTGGACAAGGACCATCCCGACTCGGTGACGGTGCAGCGGGCGGTCGGGTCTATGTTCAAACAACTCAAGCAACGACGTAGGTCCGCGGCGCGTGAGGCAGTCGCGGCCGCTGACCGGGCGGTGATCTCGGCCACTGCCACCGGTTCGCCGAGTCGAATCGACGACGAGACCGCCGGTATCCCGATCAGTTCGACCTCGACCAGCGCCAGCGCAGGCACGCTGCTCCGGCCCCGCCCTTGCTATATCTGTAAACAGCGCTACACCCGGGTCGACGCCTTCTACCACCAGTTGTGCCCGGACTGCGCGGCAAGCAGCCACGCCAAACGGGATGCCGGTACCGATCTGACCGGACGTCGAGCACTGCTCACCGGTGGGCGCGCCAAGATCGGTATGTACATTGCGCTACGGCTACTGCGCGACGGCGCGCACACCACCATCACCACGCGCTTCCCCAATGACGCTGTCCGACGTTTCACCGCGATGGAAGACAGCGCGCAGTGGTTGCACCGACTGCGCATTGTCGGCATCGACCTACGTGACCCGGGCCAAGTGGTCGCCTTGGCCGACAATGTCGCTGCCCAGGGCCCGCTGGATATCCTGATCAACAACGCCGCACAGACAGTGCGACGCTCTGTCGGCGCCTATAGCGCGCTGGTCGAGGCCGAGTCCGGCTCCCTGCCCGCAGGCACGCTGCCGGACATGGTGAGCTTCGGCAAGACCATGCAAGCGCATCCCACCGCGCTGACCGCGTCGCTCACTTCCACACTGACCGCCACCGATGTCGCCGAACTAGCACTGCTCGCTGGGTCGGCGGCACCGGAGCGCATTTCCCAGGGGATAGCCATCGATGCCGGCGGCTTGGTGCCCGACCTCACGCACACCAACAGCTGGGTGCAGACCGTGGCCGAAGTGGATCCGACCGAACTACTCGAGGTGCAATTGTGCAACTCGGTCGCGCCGTTCATCCTGATATCCCGTCTGCGTCCAGCGCTGGCCGCCGCAAGAGCGCGCCGTAAATACGTCGTGAACGTTTCCGCCATGGAAGGACAGTTCTCCCGCGCCTACAAAGGGCCTGGACACCCGCACACCAACATGGCCAAAGCCGCGCTGAACATGTTGACTCGCACCAGCGCTCGCGAAATGTTCGAACAGGACGGCATTCTGATGACCGCTGTCGACACCGGGTGGATCACCGACGAACGCCCGCACTACACAAAGCTGCGCCTCGCCGAAGGGGGGTTCCACGCGCCGCTGGACTTGGTCGACGGGGCGGCACGGGTCTACGACCCGATTGTGCAGGGCGAGAACGGCACCGACCTGTTCGGGTGTTTCCTCAAGGATTATCGCCCTTCCCCCTGGTGAAGGCGATGCCGCACAAGGATGTGCTGTATCGGCTGTCGGCGGATTCCTCGCGTGGCCTCTGTCTCATATTATCTGGCTGCTCCTGCTGGGGGTTCAGCGCAGTCCTGTCCGGGTTCGACTGCCCGCTGACCCAGCTGGAGAATCGGCATGGCAACTACGCTGAGTCGAGTGAGCACATACGCAAGGCTCGTCCACGATTACGAGACCGGTATCGGTGTCACCGGCTCGCCTATCACCCCTTGGCCCGATCCAGGGAACCATCTCGCCGCGACCCTACCGGTCTGGGCTCTGGCCGCCGGTTCGATCCAAGCGCTGGCCGCTGCAGCGAACCGCATGCGCGCCGCGCGCGGTCTCGCTGCGATGACGCATCGTATCGACCCCTCTCGCATCACCGCGGCCTTCTCCAGCGGACAGCTGTTGCGCATCGCAGACCACAGACCGACGCAGTTCGACGACCTGTCCGGTTTCTTCCCCACCTTCGACGGATGGGTGCGGACCCACACCAACTATCCGCATCACCGCGCTCGGCTGCTCGCCACCCTCGGCCTGCCTGCTTCCGCCCCGGCTGATATCGCCGTTGCCCAAATAGCCATGCTCCGCGCCAGCGATCTGGAAGATCGGGCCGCAGCCCACGATGCCATCGCGGTCCGGGTTCGCACCGAAACGGAATGGGCTGCGAGCCCAGCGGGGCAGGCCGCTGCCGCAGGCCCCTTGGTGGCGATCGAGCCACGCCAGGATCATGGTGAATCCGGGTTACCTACGGACCCGGCGGCGCTGCGGCCGCTGCGCGGAATTCGCGTACTCGATCTGACCAGAGTGATCGCAGGTCCGGTCTCGACCCGGACGCTGGCCCTGCTCGGCGCCGAGGTATTGCGGGTCGACCCACCGCAACTACCCGAAATCCCCTGGCTGTATACCGATACCTGCCAAGGCAAACGCTCCACGCTGATAGACCTGCGCACCCAAGGGATCGAGGATCTGCTCGCCTCGGCCGATGTGCTGATCACCGGGTATCGCCCTGGTGCGCTGGAGCACATGGGTGTGCGAACCGACTGCCGCCCTGGTCTCGTCCACGGAAGAGTATCCGCGTGGGGCGAGCAAGGGCCTTGGGGCAAACGTCGCGGCTTCGACAGCATCGTGCAGGCCGCCTCGGGTATCTCGGTCCTCGAGGGCACACTCGCGACACCGGGAACACTGCCCACGCAAGCGCTCGATCACGCCTCGGGTTACCTGCTCGCCGCAGGGGTGATCGACGCTTTGGTCGCCCGCGGCGAGGACGGCGTCGGCCGGGACGTGCGGGTCTCATTGGCACGCACCGCGTCCTGGCTGCTCGATGCCGCGCACCGCACCCCGCGTCACCCCGAGGCCGCTGCACCAAGCCTGACGGAGACAATCCGGCACGGACAGATCGTCACCGCGAGGCCCGCTCTCGTCGAGTATCCGGACTACCCCTGGCCCGCACCCGCCCATGGCATGGAGCAGCCCGTCTGGTTGTCTCCTGCGCGCTGACCGTCTGACCCGGCGCCACGCGGCCGAGGCGAGGTGCGGGCGATCCGGTTCGATATAGCTGCCATGCGATACCGACCTTGAAGCCTGATCTCGCTGCTCAGCCCTTGTCACGGTGCCGACACCTCGGCGCGGTGGCAGCGCTGCGACTGGCTAGTCTCATGCTATGCGGCAGCAGATCATTATGGACGTCGATACCGGTATCGACGATTCTCTTGCTTTGTTGTATCTGCTCAGCTCCCCCGATGCCCAGATCGTCGGGATCGCCGCTACCGCGGGCAACGTACCCGCGGCCCAAGTAGCGGCGAACAACCTCGACTGGCTGGAGGTGTGCCGCGCACCGGATATCGAGGTCGCGCTCGGCGCCATCGAACCGCTCGCGATCCCGCTACGCACTACCGAGGACACACATGGGCCACAGGGCATCGGATACGCCGAGCTACCACGATCCAGCCGCCACCCCTCTCCGCGATCGGCCGCGCAGATGTGGGCCGAGCTGGCACGCGCGCAGCCGGGTGAACTCATCGGGCTCTGCACCGGTCCGCTGACCAATCTCGCACTCGCCCTGCGGATCGAGCCAGACCTACCGGTCCTGCTGCGCCGCTTGGTGATCATGGGCGGCACGTTCAATCATCCGGGCAACACAACGCCGACCACGGAGTGGAATGTGCATGTCGACCCGGAGGCCGCCAAAGAGGTCTTCGACGCATTCACCGCCGCGCCCACGCACCGCAGGCCGATCGTGTGCGCACTCGATATCACCGAAACCATCGAGATGCGACCCGAGCATCTGGTCCGCCTGGCCGAGCGTGCGCGAAGTTTCCCGGTGGAACATGTCTCGGTAGACGAACCTCCTGCGGCCCGCTCGGCCACGAGTAATCCGGTCATCCGACATCTCACCGATGCCGTTCGGTTCTACTTCGATTTCCACCATAGCTATGACCAGGGCTATCTCGCCCATGTGCACGATCCGTTCGCGGCTGCGGTGGCGCTGGATCCGTCGCTGGCCCGCATGCGCCCCGCGACGGTGGACGTGGAATTGACCGGCGCCCTCACTCGCGCCACTACAGTCGCCGATTGGACGGGCATGTGGGGCAGGGAACCCAATGCCGACATCGTGGTCGACACCGACCCAGAGCTGTTCTTCGAACAGCTGATTGCCCGAGTCGGCGATTTCGCCCTGGCAGCCTACCCGCCCATCCCTCAGGAGTTACCGTGACCGGCGGTACCGGATACCTGTCCGGCTTACGCACCAGGCTCGACCTACCCGGAATCATCGATGTGCATACACATTTCATGCCCGAACAGGTATTACGCAAAGTGTGGGCGTATTTCGACTCGGTCGGTCCGCTGATCGGTCGCAGCTGGCCGATCACCTACCGGGGCGATGAGCAGGTCCGACTGGAGACCTTGCGTAGCTTCGGCGTCCGCGCGTTCACCGCACTGATGTATCCCCACAAACCGGGCATGGCCGCGTGGCTCAACGAATGGTCCGCCGATTTCGCGGCACGCACACCGGATTGTCTGCATACCGCGACGTTCTTTCCCGAGCCCGCTGCCGGGAGCTACGTCGCGGCGGCTATCGAACGCGGGGCCCGCGTCTGCAAAGCTCATGTCCAAGTCGGTGATTACCATCCAGCCGACCCACTTCTGGATCCGGTGTGGGGCCTGCTGGAGGAGGCACAGATCCCGATTGTGATCCATTGCGGTTCTGGCCCCGCGCCCGGAGCGCACACCGGACCGGAGCCGCTTGCCGCTGTGCTGCAGCGCTTTCCGCGACTACCGCTGATCATCGCGCATATGGGCACGCCCGAATACACCGAATTCCTCGACCTGGCGGAAGACTACGCCGAGGTCCGGCTCGACACCACGATGGTGTGGACAGATTTCGTCGAGGCGGACGCTCCCTTCCCGAGCCACGAGCACGAAAGACTACACCGACTCGGCGAGCGCATCCTCTTCGGCAGCGACTTCCCGAATATCCCGTACGGCTATGACCATTCGGTCCGGGCATTGGAGCATCTCGCGCTCGGTGACGAATGGCTACGCCAGGTCTGCTACCAGAACGCGGCGGCACTGTTCGGCATCGAATGATCACTACCACTCCTACTGCCACCGTGTCCAGAATATCTTGCGGCGGTTGCTTTTCCAAGAAACCCAAGACGATCGGTGAGCTGGACGGAGTCAGTGACGTGGTCGCAGACCCTGGCACCGAGCGTGTGGTCGTCACCGTCGAATCCATGCTGGAGCAGGCTACGATCAAGAGCGCGGTAGAAACGATCGGCTACCAAGTCCGCGCATGAACTCCGCCCTCGCCGACGCGGTGTGCCGCGGCGGAGCATTGGAGGCGAACTCGCCGGTCCACAGTGTCGGGAACCACACGATACCGGGACCGCTCCGAACCGGCACTACAGTGGGGGCGAACCACCCGGGCGACGACGCAGCGGCGCACCCGGACACGAAAACGCAGCAGCACAGCAAAAGGAGGTGACGAGTGAGCACAACCGGCTCCACACCCGCGCTACTGTCGCTTTCTGGGCTGGTGCGGCGCCGAGCCGGATGGGCAGTGGCGGTGCTGGCCATGGCCGCGCTACTGATGCCGCTACTGCACTGTGACCTGCTCACCTCCACTGGTGCCCACACCCACGCCGATACTCACGGCCACGCCGACATGGCGCTGGTCGAAGTGCTCGACAGCCACGCCCATGCCAGTAATTCGGCCGATGTGTGGTGTGCCCCGCACACCACACACTGTGTGCCCCAGGTGGTGCTGCCCGCGCGGATCAGTGACCCGTTCGCGCTCGCTGGACCGGTCGTGCTCGCGGCGACAGCCGTTCTCGCGATGTCGCTGCTGTTGATAGGTGCCCGCTGGACCCGCGGTCCCCCCGTATTCGTCGCTATTGCAGCCGGTGGCCGGGAGATCCTGACTCATTTCTGTATCGCCCGACGCTGATCGGTCAGCGCTAGGCCCACCTTTGTTCGTACTGGTGGACCGGTGTCCGCTACCCGTTCACACGTCCCCTCCGGCTCCTCCCCCTGTGTGGTGGGCGCAGCCCGGATACAGGAAGCGACCCTCTCGAAATGAACAATGCGATGCTGCCCGGACCCGCACAGATATCTGCGGGTTCGGCTGTGGTGCGAGGCCCACACGCTCTGGTCGGCAACACCCCCGTTCTGCGGATCGGTGAGCCGCTGGCCCCTCCCGGACGCGGGTTCTGGGCCAAGCTGGAAGGGTTCAACCCCGGTGGGATGAAAGACCGCCCTGCCCTGTGTATGGTCGCGAACGCGCGCGAACGCGGCGAGCTCGCCGCAGGGGCGCGGATCGTGGAATCGACCTCGGGCACCCTGGGCCTGGGGTTGGCGCTGGCCGGCCTGGTCCACGGGCATCCGGTCACCCTGGTCACCGATCCTGGGCTGGAGCCGATCGTGGCCCAGATGCTGTCCGCCTACGGTGCCACCGTCGCGACCGTGACACAACCACATCCGGACGGGGGCTGGCAACAGGCCCGCCGCGACCGCGTGGCCGAGCTACTGTACGCCGAGGCGGGGGCGTGGTGCCCGGATCAATACTCCAACCCCGACAATGTCGCCGGCTACGAATCTCTGGCCATCGAGTTACTGGAGCAGCTGGGCGGGGTCGATGTGCTGGTGTGCGCGGTCGGCACCGGCGGGCACTCGGCCGGGGTGGCGCGAGCACTGCGCCGCGACAATCCCGACCTGATACTGATCGGGGTCGACACCATCTCCTCCACCATCTTCGGCCAGCCCGCAGGACCACGGCTGATGCGCGGGCTTGGCTCGTCGATCTACCCGGCCAACGTCGACTACGACGCCTTCGACGAGGTGCACTGGGTCGCCCCTGCCGAAGCGGTGTGGGCCGCACGTACTCTGGCCGCCACCCACCACGCCAGCGGCGGCTGGAGCGTGGGTGCGGTTGGGCTCGTAGCAGGCTGGGCCGCAGGCGTCCACCCCGCCGGAACCCGAATCGCGGCGGTGTTCCCCGATGGGCCGCAACGCTACTTCGACACCATCTACAACAACACCTATTGCCGAGCCCACAACCTCCTGCTCGACGCACCCCCAGCCGGACCGGCCACTGTGAACGACCCCACCGAGGTGGTGATCGGGTCCTGGACACGCTGCACCCGGGTGCAAGACCCACGCATCCCTGCCACCACGACGAGGAGGGATCGCATCCGATGGGCCTGATCCGCAGTTTCGGCAGCTTCGACACCCCGGCAAAGCTGCTGATGATCAATCAGTTCGGTATCAACCTCGGTTTCTATATGCTCATGCCATATCTGGCCGGCTACCTTGCCGGTCCGCTCGGCCTGGCAGCGTGGGCGATCGGACTGGTGCTCGGGGTGCGCAACTTCTCCCAGCAGGGCATGTTCCTGCTCGGTGGCACTCTGGCCGATCGGTTGGGCTACAAACCGCTCATCGTAGTCGGATGCCTGCTGCGCACCGGCGGGTTCGCGCTGCTGGCCTTCGCCACGAACCTGCCCACCTTGCTGATCGCTTCAGCGGCTACCGGGTTCGCCGGCGCATTGTTCAACCCCGCGGTGCGCGCCTACCTAGCCGCCGAGACCGACCATCGTCGGGTGGAGGCGTTCGCACTGTTCAATATCTTCTACCAGGCCGGGATCCTAGCCGGGCCCCTGGTCGGGCTAGGACTGATGGCGCTGGATTTCCGTGTCACCGCCGCCGTGGCCGCCGCGGTGTTCGCCGTGCTCACCGCCGCCCAACTAGCCGCGCTGCCGCCCCGGCGCGCCGCAGGCGAAAGGCCTCGGACCTCAGTGCTCTCCGACTGGAGGCTCGTGGCCCGCAACCGCAGGTTCCTTGCCTTCGCTGCGGCGATGAGCGGCTCCTATGTGCTGTCGTTCCAGGTATATCTGGCCCTGCCTTTGCAGGCAGCAAGCCTCACCACCACCCACGCACAGCTGTTGACCTCGGCACTGTTCGTGGTCTCCGGGGTCATCGCAGTCGCCGGGCAGCTCCGTATCACCGCCTGGTTCCGCGCCCGCTGGAGCTCCGGACGCTCCCTTGTGGTCGGCATGGCCATTCTCACCATCGCGTTCGGGCCCCTGGTCCTGATTCCGGACACTGAGACGCTGGGTGCGCCGGTGGCGATCGCCGCACTGCTGGCTTGTGCCGCACTGTTGGCAGTGGGCACCGCTGCGGTGTTCCCGTTCGAGATGGACACTGTGGTCACCCTCGCCCGCGACCGGCTGGTCGCCACCCACTACGGGTTCTACAACACCATCGTCGGAGTCGGGATCCTGGCCGGGAACCTGGCCACCGGCACCCTGCTCAGCGCCGCCCACCGGGTGGGAGCAGGCTGGGCGGTATGGGCCGGGCTCATCGCTATCGGCGTCGCCTCTACCGCCGCCCTGGCCTGGTTCGAGCGCCACCTCCCTCCTGTTGGCGGCGAGCACACCGATCCTGATGATCCACCGAGCATCGAGCTGCCCGTGACCACCGCCGCACAGCCCGGCTGGGGCCCTGGCCGCGAGGACGACCCACCCACCGTCGAGCTGCCCATCTTCGGCCCACCGGACCCTGTTCACTACCGCTCGGATCCGATCCCGCTGCGAAAGCGGTCCGGTCAGCGGCGGTAGGACAGCACGCTTGTCGACCCGGCCTGCCCGTGACAGGCGTTGTGGCAGTGCGGCATCCACTACCCTGGGCTGGCCGGTGCGCGGCCATTGATCGGATACAACGATAGGACACATCCTCGTCGTGTTCGTCCAGAAGCACGTCCTCTGCATCGCAATGGCCGCGTGCACTGTCTCCGAATCCAGTGCCACCGCCATCGTCGTGACGAGCACCCGCACGCTCTCCACCGCCTCGACACCAAGGCCCTCGACCGAGAAGCCTCGCCGCACCGGCCTGCGCCGCCCGCACCGGATGTACTTGAAGCTTATATACCCCAGCCCCGTATTAGGATCAGATGGCACATACCACCAGTAAAAACTCCCCCGAGGAGAATAAATCTTTACATATACCCCATAGGGGTATACGATCCGGGCATGTCCAACAACCACACCACTGGCGACAACCACAACCACTATCACGCTGATCACCACGACCATTCCCACCACGGCGTCACCCCTGTCGCGACCACCCATGAACCCGCCCACCACAGGCACGGAAGTCGCCGGTCACACAACGGTCATGACCAGACAAGCCACGACGCTCACGCCGACCACGGCAAACATGCCGGGCACGACGTGGCGGTGTTCCGGCGCCTGTTCTGGGTGATGCTCGTACTGGCGATCCCGGTTGTCGCCGCGTCGACGATGTTCGCCGCCCTGTTCGGCTACACCGTGCCCACCGCCCTGTCCTGGGTCTCCCCGCTCGGCGGCACAATCATGTTCTTCTGGGGCGGGCGCCCGTTCCTTACCGGCGCCATGGCCGAGATCCGCTCCCGCCAACCAGGGATGATGCTGCTGATCGCGCTCGCGATCACCGTCGCTTTCACCGCGTCCTGGGGCGCGAGCCTCGGCATCATCGCCCACAACCTGGACTTCTGGTGGGAACTGGCACTGCTGATCGTGATCATGTTGCTCGGGCACTGGATCGAGATGCGCTCACTAGGCCAAGCATCCAGCGCCCTGGAATCCCTGGCCGCTCTGCTCCCCGATGAAGCCGAACGCCTCGACGGTACCGGTGCGGTAACTACGGTAACCACCAGTGAGCTGCAAACCGGAGATCTGGTCGTGGTCAGGCCCGGCGCCCGTGTGCCCGCCGACGGCACCGTCGAGACCGGCATTGCCGATATCGACGAATCCATGATCACCGGCGAATCCAAACCTGTACGCCGCGCCCCTGGAGACAAGGTTGTCGCCGGTACTGTCACCACCGACTCCGCCTTGCGAGTGCGCATTACCGCCGTCGGCGCCGACACCGCCCTTGCCGGCATTCAGCGCCTGGTCGCCGAAGCCCAGAACTCCGCTTCCCGCGCCCAAGTCCTCGCCGACCGCGCCGCCGCTGGGCTGTTCTGGTTCGCCTCGATCGCTGCTGTCATCACCGGCGCGGCCTGGCTGATCCTCGGCGAACCCCAATCCGCGGTCGCCCGCACCATCACCGTGCTCGTCATCGCCTGCCCTCATGCCCTTGGCCTGGCCATCCCTCTGGTCATCGCCATCTCCACCGAACGCGCCGCCAAGGCCGGCGTCCTCATCACCGACCGCCACGCCCTGGAAGCCATGCGCACCGTCGACACGGTCCTATTCGACAAAACCGGCACCCTCACCCGTGGTGAACCCGCCCTGCTCGACATCACCGCCACCACCGGCATCAGCAACGAAGAAGTACTCGCCCTGGCCGCGGCTGCGGAAGCCGACAGCGAACACCCCCTCGGCCACGCCATTGTCACCGCCGCCTCCGACCGCGGCCTTGTCATCCCCGCCACCACCGGCTTCGCCGCCCGCAACGGCATCGGCGTCACCGCCACCATCGATGGCACCACCGTCTCGGTCGGCGGGCCTGGCCTGCTCACCGAGCACCACCTCGACTCCCTGCCCGACACCCACACCTGGGCCGAACAAGGCTCCACCGTCCTGCACGTGCTGCGCGGCGGGCAGATCATGGGCGCGGTCGCCCTCGCTGATGAGATCCGCCCCGAATCCGCCCAGGCCATCCACGCCCTGCACGCCCGGGGCATTCACGTCGCCATGATCACCGGCGACGCCGAACCCGTCGCCCGCACCGTCGCCACCCGCCTGGGCATCGACGAAGTCTTCGCCGGTGTCCTGCCCCAAGACAAAGGCCTCGAAGTCCAGTCACTCCAAGACGCCGGACGCAAGGTCGCCATGGTCGGTGACGGGGTCAACGACGCACCAGCCCTGGCCCGCGCCGACGTCGGCATCGCCATCGGCGCGGGCACCGATGTCGCCATCGCCTCGGCGGGAGTCGTCCTGGCCAGCGACGACCCCCGCTCTGTGCTGTCGATCATCACCCTGTCCAAGGCCACCTACCGCAAGATGATCCAGAACCTCACCTGGGCCGCTGGCTACAACATCATCGCAGTCCCTCTCGCCGCAGGAATTCTCACCCACTGGAACTTCACCTTGCCGATGGAAATCGGCGCCCTGCTCATGTCCGCTTCTACCATCGTCGTCGCCGCCAACGCCCAACTCCTGCGACGGCTCGACCTACATCCCGACAAAATCCTGCACTGATCGCTCCTGCGCGAAGATCGAACCGGAAGTGCGGCGCACACGCCTCGCGATCGATGTCCCGATCAACACAACGCCAGCTCCCGTGTCCGGCGCAACTCGGTCACCGGCCGTCGAAGGCACGGAGCAACTCCTCAGCGGCGAGCGCGGCAGTCAGGGTGCCGGCGCGGACCTGCTTTTCCACCTGTCCCCGAATAGCTTTGACGTCCGGATTGTCCACGAGCCTGCGCAGCAGCTGATCGTGCACCATGGTCCAGGTCCAATCGACCTGCTGGCGGCGGCGCTTCTCCTCGAATTCCCCGGCTTCGATGAACACGCGGCGATGCTCGAGCACCGTATCCCAGAACCGATCCAAGCCAGTGCCTTCCAACCCACTCATGGTCAGCACCGGAGGCCGCCACAGCACATCGTGCGGGTGGATCAAGCGCAGCGCCCCGGCGAGTTCCCGCGCGGCGGCTTCGGCCTCGGCTTTGTGTTCACCGTCGGCCTTGTTCACTGCGACCAGTTCGGCGAGCTCGAGGACACCTTTCTTGATCCCCTGGAGCTGGTCGCCAGTCCGGGAGAGGGTGAGGAAACAGAACACGTCGACCATGTTCGCGACGGTGACCTCGGACTGTCCCACACCGACGGTCTCCACCAAGATCACGTCATATCCCGCGGCTTCGAGCAGTACGATGGTCTCGCGGGTCGCTTTGGCCACCCCGCCGAGTGTGCCCGCGGTAGGGGAAGGGCGGATGTAGGCGTCGCGCTCCATCGCCAATCGCGCCATCCTGGTCTTGTCACCGAGAATGGATCCACCTGTCCTGGTCGAAGACGGGTCGACCGCGAGCACGGCGACCCGGTGTCCTCTACCGATCAAGTACATGCCGAGCGCGTCGATAAAAGTAGACTTGCCGACGCCGGGCACACCGGTAATGCCGATCCGATTCGAGACCGGCGCTGCGACGACCTCCCCCGGCTCCGATGTCACCTTCAGTAGCAGTTGCTGCGCCAGCGCCCTGTGATCGGCCCTGGCGGACTCCACCAGCGTGATCGCCCGCGCCAGGGCGGCCCGCTCGTTCGCGCGGACCGCCCTGGCGAGCGAATCGACATCGATCATCCGGCGCGCCGCCACCTGCGCGGTGTCCCTTGCTGCCGAACTCACTTCGCTCATTCCGTACCGACAGGACCCTCGGCAGCACTGCCGATTTCGTAACCCAATGCAGCGCCGAGCTTGGTCAACAGGCCGATCGCCGCCTCCGCGATCACCGTGCCGGGCGGGAAGATCGCCGCCGCACCTGCTCGGTAGAGCTCGTCGAAGTCACCGGGCGGGATCACGCCGCCCACGATGACCATGATGTCGGGGCGCCCGACATCGGCCAGCGCGCGCCGCAAGGCAGGGACCAACGTAAGGTGCCCCGCCGCCAACGAAGACACCCCGACAACGTGCACATCATTGTCGGCCGCCTGTTGCGCCACCTCTTCCGGAGTCTGGAACAACGGACCCACGTCGACATCGAAACCGAGGTCGGCGAAAGCCGTGGCGATCACCTTCTGGCCGCGATCGTGGCCGTCCTGCCCCATCTTCGCGATCAGAATACGCGGCCTGCGCCCTTCGGCCTCGGCGAATTCTTCGACCAGGTCGCTCGCCTCGGTAATGGTGGTGGCCTTTCCTGCCTCGTCGCGGTACACACCGGCGAGGGTACGGATTTCGGCTTGGTGGCGGCCGTACACCCGCTCCAGCGCGTCGGAGATCTCACCGACAGTGGCCTTCGCCCGCGCCGCATCGATGGCCAACGCGAGCAAGTTGTCTGCCATACCGCCCGCAGAGGACGCGGCCGCCCTGGTCAATTCATTCAGCGCGCGTTCCACCACAACCGGGTCACGGTCGGCCCGTATCTGCCGCAACTTCTCGATCTGCTCCGCGCGCACCCTGGAGTTGTCGACCTTGAGGACCTCGATCTGCTGATCCTCGTCGACCTGGTATTTGTTGACACCGATCACCGGTTGCTGGCCAGTGTCGATACGCGCCTGGGTGCGCGCAGCGGCTTCCTCGATACGCAGCTTCGGGATGCCTGCGCCGATAGCCTGCGCCATACCACCGTGCGCTTCGACCTCGGCAATATGCGCACGGGCCCGGTTGGCCAGCTGATGGGTGAGCCACTCGACGTAGTACGACCCGCCCCATGGGTCGATCGGACGGGTCGTGCCGGACTCCTGCTGGAGCAGCAACTGGGTATTGCGCGCGATCCGAGCGGAGAAATCCGTCGGCAGCGCCAACGCCTCGTCAAGCGCGTTGGTGTGCAGCGACTGGGTGTGGCCCTGGGTGGCGGCCATTGCCTCCAAGCAGGTACGCGCGACATTGTTGTAGGCGTCCTGCGCGGTGAGCGACCAACCGGAGGTCTGTGAATGAGTGCGCAGCGAGAGTGATTTCGCACTCTTCGGGTTGAATGTCGCGACCAACTCGCTCCACAACAGACGTCCGGCACGCAGTTTGGCAACCTCCATGAAGAAATTCATGCCGATGCCCCAGAAGAACGACAACCGGGGCGCGAACTCATCGACCGCCATACCCGCGTCGAGACCGGCACGGATGTACTCGATACCGTCTGCGAGGGTGTAGGCCAGCTCCAGGTCGGCGGTCGCGCCCGCCTCTTGGATGTGATACCCGGAAATAGAGATCGAGTTGAACTTCGGCATCTTCGCGCTGGTGTAGGCGAAGATATCGGAGATGATCCGCATCGAGGGCTTCGGCGGGTAGATATAGGTATTGCGGACCATGAACTCTTTCAGAATGTCGTTCTGAATGGTTCCGGCCAGCTCCTCGGGAGTGACGCCTTGCTCCTCGGCGGCCACGACGTACAACGCAAGAATCGGCAACACCGCGCCGTTCATCGTCATCGAGACACTGACCTGGTCCAACGGAATCCGGTCGAACAGCTGGCGCATGTCCAGGATCGAGTCGATAGCGACGCCTGCCATGCCGACGTCGCCCTGTACGCGGGGGTGGTCGGAGTCGTAGCCGCGGTGCGTTGCCAGGTCGAACGCGACCGACAGCCCCTTCTGTCCCGCCTGCAGATTGCGCCGGTAGAACGCGTTCGAATCCGCAGCGGTAGAGAAGCCCGCGTACTGGCGGATAGTCCACGGCTGATTGACATACATCGTGGGATACGGCCCGCGCACGAACGGCGCGATACCGGGAACACTGTCGAGCGGATACCCTTCGGCCACAACAGCGTCCCGGTCGGCCTTTGTGAACACTGGCGGGACATCAATGCCTTCCGGGGTCGACCACACCAGCTGTTCAGGGGCATACCGGTTGGCCGTCGCGACCTCCCGCACGTACGCCGTCGCGTCGGCCGCCGGAAGCCGCGGCGAATGCTCGGCCAGCGGCACCTCGGCGAAACTGCCGATCACATGTTTGATTTCCCGAGTGGTCATCAGGCTCCCACTTTCTCCAACAAGCCGGACAGCACGGCAACCGCATCAATGTGCGCGTTGAGAATTCCGTCCGGACGCTCCGAGTCGTCCAACTCGGCGACAGAATTCCCCGTGCCGACCAAGAGCACAGTAGCGACCCCCGCCGCGCGTAGCCGCTGTATCACCACGTGGGCTTCGGCCACGTAGCGCTTGTACGCCCCGCACAGTACCGCGATCCGTGTGCCGGCTTCCGTTGCCGCGGCAGTGATCCCCTCCGCCTTCAGCGGGCCGGGGTTGATCGATTCGATACCACCCGAAGCCAGCAGATTCGCGGCATACGTAACTCGCGCGTTGTGCTCGGCGACCGACCCGAGCGGCACCAACAGCGCCTGCGGCCGTTCGCCGTGTTCGGCGAGATAGGCATCGGAGCGGTTGCGTAAGTGCTCGAATGCCGCGCCATAGCGGCGGCTACCATCCGCCTGCCGCGCTGCTCCGGACAGCGGATGTTCGGCCAGGTTCGGGAATTCGTTCACGCCGGTGACAGCGGTTCTGCGGTGCGCTACATCCATATCGCGCGCGGTTTTGGTCGCGCCGATCCGCTCGGTGAGCAGGCCGGACTCCAGTGCGGCGAGATAGCCGCCCACCATCTCGATCTCCTGCAGGAACTCCCACGCCTTCGCCGCCAGTGCTGCGGTGAGATTTTCGACATACCATGAGCCCGCCGCAGGATCCCGCACATGACCCACATGCGACTCCTCCAACAGTAGCAACTGAGTGTTGCGTGCCATGCGATCGGCGAACGATTGCGAGACGCCGAGTTCACCAAGCGGCAGTGCGCTATCGAACGGCAACACGGTCACGGTGTCGGCCCCGCCGACACCGGCACCGAACGCTGCGAGTGTGCTGCGCAGTATGTTCACCCAAGGGTCACGCTGGCTCATCATGGCGGCTGAGGTGACCGCGTGCTGTGGCGCGCCACCGAAATCCGGTACTCCGCACACCTGCGCGACCCGTGCCCACAGCTGTCTGGCGGCGCGGAATTTCGCGATGGTGGCGAACTGGTCGTCGGTGGCGGCGAACCGGAACTCCACCTGTTCCAGCGCGTCCTCGATGTCCATGCCCTCCTTGGTCAGTGACCGAAGATAGAGCAACCCGGCCGCGACGGCCGCACCCAGTTCCTGGGCATCAGAGGAACCCGCGCCATGGAAAACGGTACCGTCCGCGGTGATCGCGCGGACTGTCTCCGACCGGTCAGCCGACTGTCCGGCGAGCGCGACGGCCTCGGGGAGGCCGACATCGGTGCGAGCGGCGAAATAACTGGTCAGCGGCGCCGCACCGAGGGAAACCCGAATGTCCTCGCGGGCGGGGGCGGCATAGGCGTCGAGCACGGCGAACACCTGCGCCGCCGCGTCGGCCACGGCGTCGCCCGCGTCCAGGGTGAGCGGAGCCAGTTCGAACAACAACCCCGCCAGCGTGACCGGTAGATCCACCGCTGGCACCCCTCGGTCACCGACACCGAGCCAGATCGCGCTGACCCCGTTCGCCAAACCGGCCAGAATCCGGCGATTGGCCATCGCGGCATCATGGTCGCCGACTCGAGCGCTGACGAACCAGCCCCGGTGCGCGTCCCGGGTCGCGTCATGCCCGCGGACGAATGGGAACCTTCCCGGAAGCGGCTGCTCGGGCAGCTCGTCACGACGAGTATAAAGTGGGGCGATGGTCAGCCCGTCGTAGGTGCCCTGATCGAGCAACCGCTCGGGTTCCTCGGGAGGCGCGGCGGCATCGACGCGGTGCGCCTTCGCCAATACCCCCACGACGCCCTTGCGCCACGCGTCGAACTCGGGCACCTGGTCCGCTCTGGGATCTGAAGCAATCGGCATAGCTCGCTGTTCCTCTTCCTCGACACAGGCGCGCCGCATCTATGCGCCCGATACCTCGCATGCGCCCAGCTCAGCAGCTGCTTCGGTTAACGGGCATTCTTCCCGCTTGCCCTGATGCTAACGGGCTAGCGCCGCCCGGCCGATCTCGACCATCGCTACCAACCGGTAACCTATCGCGGATGACCCGGCTGATCCACAACTGGCGCATTGTCGCATCCGTTGCCGCCATAATCGCGGTATTCGGCGCGGCGCTGCTGGTTCCACTGCCCGGCCCCCACCGGGTCCAGGAATGGGCGACCTCGGCCGGACCAGCCCTTCCCCTGCTGTTCCTCCTGGTTCACGCGCTGGTGACGGTCGCTCCGATCCCGCGCACCGTATTCACTGTGAGCGCGGGGCTGTTATTCGGCCCCCTACTGGGCATTGTTCTCGCGGTAAGCGCGACGACTATCAGCGCAACGCTGGCGATTCTGCTCGTACGCGCGCTCGACCGGGACCAGATCGCGACCCGGCTCACCCATCCTGCAGTGCGCGCCATCGATGAACGTCTGGCACGCCGAGGCTGGCTGGCAGTAGGTTCACTACGGCTCATCGCCGCGGCACCGTTCTCGGTGATCAACTACTGCTGTGGACTGTCGTCGATCCGATTCTGGCCCTATCTGATCGCCACGCTGTTCGGTGTACTTCCCGGCACGATCGGCACGGTTGCCCTCGGTGACGCGCTCACCGGTACAGCACATCCGGCGATGCTGGCGGTATCCGGCTGTTGTTTCGCGATCGGCCTCACCGGGCTGATCCTCGATACACGATGGAAGACGACACCGGCGGCAACCGCCGATCCCACCTCGGCCATCAGCTGAAGTAGCTGTTCTCCCGCACGGTATCGGTATGGTCGCGGATGGTGCATATGCCAGAAATCTTCCCGTACGCCTTAATCCGAACTGCTAGGCTTCGCCTCGATGAAGTTCCGCTGCCGAGAACATGGGTGCCGGGCGGCACTACCACAGCCGCGGCGGGCGTTGATCGCCACATCCGGCACCGTGCCCCACTCAGCATGACCGACCGGCTGGGTGCGGGTCATGAATGGATCGCCGAATAAACCGAACCGGTTGTCAGTGATCCGAACCGGATATAGCCGCTAGAACTGGAGTTCAGCGTTCGTGCAGGCAGTCGCGGGTGGGGCGAGTGGCACTATAGGCGATCTCGGAACATTCGCCGCGTACCCCGTCGAGGACAGCCGGACCGATCGTCTTCGGCGCGAAAGCTGGATACGAATACACAGCGCCTTCGATGAACCTGGTCCTCGGCGATGGCCGTGGTCCGATGACCACCCTCTGCAACAGCCCAGCGACATGATCGACACGGCGCACGTCCTTGCCCGACGCTGAGCTCGGGTGCAGAAACTCTTCGGTATCCGAATCAAGATGCCGTGGGTATTCCAAATCGCAGGGAGGATCGAATCGTGAGGAGCCGGATACTCAGCGTGGCAGCAACTCTGACCGGAAGTCTTATGGTGGTCGCCGGTGGGGCGCTTTCCGCACCGCACGCTTGGTCACAGCCACCCGCGGAAGACGCGGCCACCGATGCCTTCTATGTACCACCTGCGCCGCTGCCTGCGGGAGCGCCGGGTACCATACTCCGCGCCGAACCCGCGCGGCTGGCGCTGTCGGCTCCCGGACAGCCGGGCGCGATCCCCTCGTCCGCGACGCGCATGATGTACCTCAGCAGCGATACACACGGTGCGCGGACCGCGGTAGTCGGCACTTATCTGGAGCCACAACGACCCTGGAGCGGACCGGGAGAGCGCCCGCTGATCGCCTATGGCGTCGGCACGAAGGGCCAAGGCGACAGCTGCGCACCATCGAAACTGCTGTCCGAACTCGTCGATTACCGCCCCCCATTCGACGTGATCGTCGAATACGATGTTCTGGCGATCTACTCTCTGCTCGCCCGCGGCATGGCAGTAGCGGTGACCGACTACAACGGCCTGGGCACCCCCGAAGTCCACGACTATCTCAACCGGAAAGCGCAAGCCCATGCGCTGCTGGATGCCGCAAGGGCCGCGCTGCAGCTACCCGGCGCGGGCAATCCCCACACACCGGTCATTCTCTACGGGTATTCCCAGGGCGGTATGGCATCAGCGGGTGCGGCCGAACTGCAACCGAGTTACGCCCCTGAACTGAACGTACGCGGTGCCTATGTCGGTGGTCCGGTCGTGGACGACCAGTACTTCATCGGGTTCAACGACGGCCGAGCCAAAATCGCGCCCGCCTTTGCTTGGATACTCAACGGCATCGCCGCCGACTATCCTGATACCCGCCCAGTGCTCGACGCCGAACTCAACGATATCGGCAAGGCGATCCTGGAAGAATCGCGGCATAAATGCGCCGTCCCGGCCGGACTGGCTCAGCGATATCCGCATACTTCGCAATGGACCACCAGTGGGCAACCGATCACCGAAGTGATCGATCGGTCCCCGACATTGCGAGCGGCGTTCGCAGCGCAGCGGGTCGGCACACTCACCCCATCGATGCCTGTATTGATCTCCTCGGCCAAGAACGACGAGGGAGCTCCGTACACGCCCATCCGGGACGTGGCTGCCAGTTGGTGCGGTGGCGGCGCAGCTGTTCAACTGGAAGCGAACGCGGTGATCCCTCCCCTTTCCGGCCTCACGGGCACCCATGTGCTGGCTTTCTTCCCATCGCTGGCGGCCTCGCAGCAGTGGGTAACCGATCGGCTCGCCGACCAGCCCGCCCCGAGCAACTGCGCGGCCCTGCCTTGATCGCGAGCGCCCAGCCGATTCCGGTATCGCGGATGTCCCATCGAATATGCTGCGTGACAGGGTGAAAGCCGTCACGCGTGCATAGTTCCATGACTTCTGTGCGCGATGCCCACGGCGCGGACCTATTCCAGGATCGGTCCGCGCCGTGGGAAACCACCGCCTCCAGGCAAGCTGTTGCGCTGCCCCGCGAACTTCGGTAGCCGACACGCTGACATCACCTCAGTCAGTCGACTACAGCTATGAAATAGCTATTTCAAATTTTTGCAGCTCAAACAGTCATTTTTGATATGGGAGCAAACCTGACAATCAGATCAGCTATTCTATAGCTACAACTTTGGCGCAACTGTTTCGGTGGCCACACGCTCGATCAGATGTTCCTATCAGTCGACCAGTGAGACGGACGGCCATGACGATCTTCAAAAATTCGCAAGCTCGCGATCCCAAACGCTATCTGTGGATTCTCGGTTTGATCGCCCCCGCCTGTGCGTTGCTGCCTTCACAGTTGGTCGCGCACACTGGCCTGGAACTTTTCTGGTGGATCGGACCGATCATTGTGCTCGTGGCGATCCCCCTACTGGACTGGGCGATCGGAAACGACGGAAGCAATCCACGAGACGAGGACTATGAGGCGCTGTCCAATGATCATTACTACCGTTGGTGCACCTACCTTTTCCTACCCATGCAGTTCATCGGCCTGCTCATTGCCGGCTATCTCTGGGCCGATGACGCCCTGAGCCTGTCCGATAAGCTCGGGCTGGCGGTGACTCTGGGTTTTGTGTCCGGCATCGGCATCAACGCCGCACACGAACTGGGACATCGAGCCGAGCATCTAGAACGATGGCTGGCGAAAATCGCGCTGGCGCAGTCCGGTTACGGCCACTTCTTCGTCGAGCACAACCGCGGCCACCACGTCCGGGTCGCTACTCCAGAAGATCCCGCCAGCGCCCGATTCGGCGAATCATTGTGGGAGTTCTTGCCGCGCACCATGATCGGCGGGTTCCGTTCGGCACTGACGCTGGAACGCGACCGTCTGGCCAACAAAGGAAAGCGCTGGCTATGCCGAGATAATCACCTTCTGCAGGCCTGGGCGATGAGCGGGGCATTGTTCGGCGCAATGATCCTGGCCTTCGGACCTGCGGTAATCCCGTTTCTCGCGCTGCAGGCATTGATCGGCGCCGGACTACTGGAAACGGTGAACTACGTCGAGCATTACGGACTATTGCGCCCGCGCCGCCCTGACGGCCACTATATGCGGTGCACACCCCGCGACAGCTGGAACAGCGACCGCCTGGTCACCAATATCTTCCTCTTCCATCTGCAACGCCACAGCGACCACCATGCGAACCCGGGCCGCCGATATCAGACCCTACGTAGCTCGGATAAAGCCCCCCAGCTACCCGCTGGCTACGCCACGATGGTGGTACTGGCAGCTATTCCGCCACTGTGGCACGCAGTCATGGACCACCGGGTGCTGGCCCATTACGGCGGCAACGTCATGCTTCTCAACTTGAAGCCCCGACCCAAACGGGCTCGTGTCCGCATCGAATCCGCCGGGTACGTCGCCGCCGAGTGAGCACGAGTACCCGCCCATGACCGATACTTGTGCTCACCACCGGCTCTTCTTCTCGATGCACGCCGGCAAGATCTCCGCAGGTGAGCATTCGGCCACTCCGACATTGACAAGATCGACTGTTCTCCACCGAAAGGTTTCAGGTGCTTTTCCGCCCTGTCGCGCTGTCGTTGTCACGTTCGACCCGACTTGGACGGCGAGCGTGATCCGCCGCCACCGTGCCAGGATCGGCGAGCACTGCTTGCGCTGGTCTACCTGCGTAAAGGTGAAACCTATCCGGATATGGCAGATCCTGCCCACGATCCGGGATACTGGTCTGATCCTATTGGCCGACAAGGGGGATCAGGGTCCTCCACAGCACTGACCCCGAACAAACGCCGTGACAAGCCGCAAGCGCGGAAGGACACCAACCTTGCCTACGCCCGGCTACACGGCCCAGCCTGTTGGGCCACCGCTCAAATCGCGACACCGAATATGCCGGTGGGGCTGGTACAGAGCACGGTGGGGGTCGCGGTGCCGGTGATCGGCGCCGACACCACCTGGCTCGTGCCCCGATCAGCGATGAACAGGGTACTGCCGGAGACTGCGATACCCACAGGGAGCGACAGTCCGGTCACCAAGGAAACCGGTGAGCCACCGGTGACCGCCACCGTCGACACCCGATTGGCCACAGCCTCGCAGAGGTAGAGGAGGTCACCGACCCGAACGAGACCTGCGGGTATGCCCAGGCCAGACGCCAGCAGGGCCGGTGAGCCCCCGGTTCGCGGTACCGAATACACGGTACCGCCAGGACTTGCACCATCGGTGAAGAACAGCAGGTCACCGTAAGTGTAGGGCAGCGGATTGCTGACGCTGCCCAGCGAAGTGACGGTGACCTCGACCGTGTCGGCACCAGGTGGGGCGATGGCGTCGATCTGGGTGCCGGAGACGACGGTGAAGGAGGCTGCCGCCGCCCCGAACCGCACGGTCAACGACCCGGCAGCGGCGAACCCACTGCCGAAGATCTCCACCGTGTTGCCGCCAGAAGTGGGACCGGAACTGGGGTTGAGCGAGATGAGCACCGGCGGCCATCGGAGTCCTCCTAAAAAGGCCTGCGGGCTGATCATGTCGGCGGACAAGGGCTATCACAGCATCGACGATCTGCTCACCCCGTAACAAGTCGACACGTTCGAAGCGCGTTCGACACTGATGAACGGGCACTTCTTCCGAGTCATTTCCCAATGGTCATCCAGTATGCGCGAATCGACGTAGCGCGACACCGATGTCCCTTCTCCCCGGACACGCGGTACGACGGAAACGCATCCGGGCCGGTCCCGAAGGACCGACCCGGATTCGGCGATAAAGATCAGGCGAGGTCGAACCGGTCGTTGTCGACCACCTTGACCCACGCGGCGACGAAGTCGTTCACGAACCTCTCCTTGCTGTCATGCTGCGCGTATACCTCGGCCGCCGCACGCAGCACCGAATGCGACCCGAAGATGAGGTCGTTGGCGGTGGCCGTCCACTTGGCCTGGCCGGAGGACCGGTCGAAGCCTTCATAGACGTTCTCCGCCGACTCGGACGGTTTCCACTCCGTGTTCTGGTCGAGGAGGTTGACGAAGAAGTCGTTCGTCAACACCCCGGGCCGGTCGGTGAACACACCGTGTTCGGTGCCGCCGTAGTTGGCTCCCAACACGCGCATGCCGCCGACAAGCACTGTCAGCTGCGGCGCGGTCAGATCCAGCATGTACGCTCGGTCGAGCAGCAGGCGCTCCAGCGGAGCTTTTTCGCCGGTCCGCGCATAATTACGGAACCCGTCGGCGCGTGGTTCCAGTACCGCGAACGACTCCACATCGGTGTTCTCCTGCGTTGCGTCCGTCCGTCCCGGTGCGAAGGGTACGGTGCGTTCGTGCCCCGCGTCCTTGGCCGCCTTTTCGACCGCCGCGGACCCGGCCAGAATGATCAGGTCGGCGAGCGAGACCTTCTTACCGCCGGAGGCCGAGCTGTTGAAGTCCTGCTGGATCTGCTCGAGCACCGGCAGCACTTTGTCCAGTTCGGCTGGCTCGTTGACCTCCCAGTTCTTCTGCGGCTCCAGTCGGATACGAGCACCGTTGGCGCCGCCGCGCTTGTCGGTACCGCGGAAACTCGCCGCAGCTGCCCAAGCGGTCTTGACCAGCTGCGCGACGGAGAGGCCGGACTCGAGGACCTTGCTCTTCAAAACCGCGATATCCTGCTCGTCGATCAGTTCGTGGTCGACGGAAGGAACCGGATCCTGCCACAACTGCGGCTCGGGAACCCACGGCCCGAGGTAACGGCTGATCGGCCCCATATCTCGGTGCAGCAGTTTGTACCACGCCTTGGCGAACTCCCCGGCCAGCTCTTCGGGGTGGTCCAACCAGCGGCGGGTGATCTCCCGGTAGATCGGGTCTTCCCGTAGCGCCAGGTCCGTGGTGAGCATGGCCGGGGCACGCGCGGGACCACCAAAGGGATCCGGGATGGTACCCGTGCCTGCGCCGTCCTTCGGCTTCCACTGCCATGCTCCGGCGGGGCTCTTGGTCAGCTCCCACTCGTAACCGTACAAGTTTTGCAAGAAGCCGTTCCCCCATTTGGTCGGAGTGGGAGTCCAGACGACCTCCAGGCCACTGGTGATGGCATCCTTACCTTTGCCGGTGCCGTAAGCGCTCTTCCACCCCAGGCCCTGCTGCTCGATCGGGGCGGCCTCTGGTTCGGCACCGACCAACTCGGCATCGCCCGCGCCATGGGTCTTGCCGAAGCTGTGCCCGCCGACGATCAGCGCGGCGGTCTCCACGTCGTTCATCGCCATACGGCCGAACGTCTCTCGGATATCCCGTGCCGCGGCCACCGGATCCGGCCTGCCGTTGGGCCCTTCCGGGTTCACGTAGATCAAGCCCATCTGGACGGCGCCGAGCGGGTTCGCCAGTTCCCGGTCACCGCTATAGCGCTCATCACCGAGCCAGGTGTCCTCCGGACCCCAGTAAACCTCTTCCGGCTCCCAGATATCCGGGCGACCGAAACCGAAACCGAAGGTCTCGAACCCCATCGACTCCAGAGCCACATTGCCTGCGAACACCAGCAGATCGGCCCAAGAGATCTTGTTGCCGTACTTCTGTTTGACCGGCCACAGCAGCCTGCGAGCCTTGTCCAGGCTGGCATTGTCCGGCCAGCTGTTGAGCGGCGCGAAACGCTGGGCACCCTGACCACCGCCACCTCGGCCGTCGGCGATGCGGTAGGTACCCGCCGCGTGCCAGCTCATCCGGATGAACAGGCCGCCGTAGTGGCCGTAGTCAGCAGGCCACCAGTCCTGCGAGGTGGTCATGAGTGCCGTGACGTCGGCCTTCAGAGCGTCGACGTCGAGTTTCCTGAATTCCTCGGCGTAGTCGAAGTCCGCACCCAGCGGGTTGGCCTTGGACGAGTGGGCGTGCAGCATCGAGACATCGATCTGCTCAGGCCACCAGTCCTTGTTACCGCGGGGGCGATGCCCTTCCTCCGCGGCCGAGGACGAGACGGCCGGATTCTCGCTCCGAGTTCTGGTGTCAGGATTGGGTGGGCGGCTATCGGATGACACAGCATTCCTTCCTGAATGAGTGATGGGCTGCGATCGGGAAGCCTGCGATTCCACACAGTCGGGACACAGGCCACGGTAGACGACCTCGGCTTCGTCGATCGAGAATCCGCGGTCATCGGCGCGTTCGGAGACAGGGTCTCACCGACCCGCGACTCGTCACGTGCCACGGAGCCGAATGGCTCGATACACCGGACCGCGCCGACGACGGTGAGCGCACGCGACGAGTCGTACACAGCTCGGTGAGACACGTCGGGCTGGGCGGACCTCGCAGCACGAATGATCGAATCCGTGTCGGTGCGCGGGTGGTCGTGCACTGCGTTCAGCACTGCGACCCGCGGATAGGTCGCTCGCGATGAAACTCCCCGCCACATCTGCTGAAACTCCGAGGCTGTTGCCACGCAAGGAAGTCTCGTCCGTTTTCTGGAATGAGACAAGAGTCTGTTTCCAGTTTGTCCTGATCCGTTCGGTGTGGACGGAGACCGAGGTCCCCGCCAGTCCCACCCGCAACCACGCCGCAGACGAGCACAGTCGGCGACGGAACCCGATCATCTAATGTGGATCGGGTAGTGGCCTGCGGATCGGTCCTGCACACATATGACCGACAGCGATGATGCCCGACGATCAGGACGCGCAGACCTCCGCACGGCTCGCGCCGGCCGCCGTTGCAATAGGACCCATGCTTCGGCCACTCTCGTCGGGCCGAGATCAGTTCCACCGAAGTTCAGTCCCGTCCCGTCAGGTTGGGGTGATCAGGGTTCGGTCGGCGTCAGTGTGGGTTGTGATGAGTTGGGTGAAGATGTCGGATCGGATGAGCTACGGGAACTACGGTGCCGGAGCCGTCTGCTCGAGCAGGAGAACAAGGTGCTGCGCCGGGCGGCGGTGTATCTGTCGCAGGCCGATCTCCCGGGAAAGATTCTACCCGCTCGTGAGCGAGCTCGCCGCAGACGGGATCCCCGGCGCGGCAAAACGGCCGGCCCGACCCACCGGTGCACAACGATCTCGTGAAACGCAACTCTTTGACGCGCTGATATCTCCCTGGCCCTACTAGCCCTCG
>NZ_JBWSOR010000047.1:0-24717 GCF_056629435.1 Nocardia sp. TBRC8007
CTCGCAGCCGCACCGTCTCCTTCACCGCACTACGAAGAGCACCGACCAACTCCTCGACCGACCCCATCTCCGAATCCATCACGACTCAGCTCCTTCATTCGCCAGCGAAATCAGATCCACGATCCCCAGCCCGTCGATCACCGCCTCATCCGCCACGAACACGGTGGTATATCTACTCGCTCCGGTGGTATCGGCATCGATTCCGCTACTGTCGATGTCGTTTCCGTGGCTTTCGGTGTCAACCAGCACGCCGAGCAGATACGAGACGACCGCGACGGGACTCGGATGGTCGAACACGACGGTGGAAGGAAGTCTCGAGTCGGTCGCCTGGACGAGGCGATTGCGTAGTTCGATCGCGATCAGCGAGTCGAACCCGAGTTCCTTGAATGCCCGACGCAGGTCGATGGACTCCGGGCGCGGCTGCCCGAGCACTGCCGCGACCTCCGCGCGCACGAGGTCGGTCACCAACCGTTCGCGGTCCTCGGCCAGCGGCAGCTCAGCGAGACGTTGCCGCAGATCGGCCGGAGCGGCGGGCCCGACCGCGATCGAGCGCATGGGCCGAACCAAGCCCCGCCACATCGGGGGCGGCTGCGCTGCGCCGCGGTGCAGAGCGGCCAAGTCCGCATGCATGGGTACGACGTTGGCGCGACCGCTGGCGAGGGCGGTGTCGAACAAAGCCAGTGCTTGGTCCGCAGGCATCGGGACCAAGCCGCCGTGCGCCATCCGCCGCCGGTCCGCGGCCGACAATTCACCTGTCATCTCGCTCGCCGCGGCCCACAGCCCCCATGCCATCGACACTGCGGGCAATCCGGCCGCGTGCCGCGACGCCGCCAAGCCGTCCAGGAAAGAATTAGCGGCTGCGTAATTGCCCTGACCCGGACCGCCCAGCACACCCATTACCGAGGAAAAAAGCACGAAAGCGGACAATTTCGTCGCGGCGGTCAGCTCGTGCAAATACCACGCCGACACTGCCTTCGCTCCGAACACATCGTCGAGGTCATGGGCCGACATTCCCGTGAGCGTCACGTCCCGGAGCACACCGGCCGCATGCACTACCGCCGACAGCGACGGCATCTCGGCCAATGCAGCCGCGAGCGCCGCCCGGTCCGAAACGTCGCATGCCACCACATCAACCCGTGCGCCCAGCTCAGCCAACTCCCGCACCAGATCCGCGGCGCCCGACGCCGAAGGTCCGCGACGGGACATCAACACCAGATGCCGGACACCGTGGCGCCGCACCGCATGTCGGGCCAGCAGCCCACCCAATGTCCCGGTGCCACCGGTGATCAGCATCGCACCGTCACCCAGTCCGGGCGGAGCCGAGTCCGCAATGGCCGCAATATGTCCCAATCGGGCAGCGGACACCTGACCGGACCGCACCAGCAGCTGGTCCTCGGCGTCCGGCAGCCGTAGCCGACCCGACTTGTCCAGCAATCCCGATAGGCCGACGGCCCCGGCATCACCTTCCACGTCGACCAATACGAACTGTCCAGGAAACTCCGCCTGAGCCGAACGCACCAGTCCCCACACCGCAGAGCCTGCGACGTCCGACACCGTCGGGCCCACCGCGCCCGCAGTAACCACCACCAACCGGGATCCGTCGAAACCTTCGGTACGCACCCACCACTGCAGAACATCCAGCACCTGCGTGACCTCGGCTCGGGCGGCTTCGGCAGAATCCAGACCGCCGCCGATCGCGCGAGTGTCGAACAGAACCGCACCGCCGGTCACCGCAGAAGTGAGCTCACCGGCCCATTCCACCCAGGGCATCGGCGTGGCCGAACTTGGTTCTATGGGGACCCACCGCACTTCATAGAGGCCGTTGTCGACGGCCAACTGCCCAGGCGCGATGGGACGCATGGTCAAAGTGTCGATCGTCAGGACGGGTTCACCGCACTGATCGGTGGCAGTCACTGCCACGGCGTCGTCCGCTACCGGTTGTATCCGGACGCGCAATGCGGATCCACCGATCGCGTAACGTCGGACGCCCGCCCACGCGAACGGCAGAAGGGTCCTGTCGTCCGTGCCCTCGACCACCAGCACGGCTTGGACAACGGCATCCAGCAACACCGGATGGACCCCGTAATACTCGCCTGCCGTCATCGCGCCCGCCGGCAGCTCGACCTCGACGAACAGTTCGTTATCGCACCGCCATACGGCGCGCAGTCCCTGGAACGCCGGACCGTAGTTGTATCCGCGCTCAGATAATTCGGTGTAGAAGTCGTCGACGGCGACCGCTTCGGCGCCGATCGGTGGCCAGGACACTGATTCGGTGTCTTGGCGGGCCCGGTCGTCGGCGCCGAGCGTTCCACTCGCGTGCCTGGTCCACCCGATGGCGAACCGGCTATCCGCCGGGCGGGAGAAGATGTCGACCTGCCGACGGTCCCCCCCGGACGCGACAAGATCGACCGAGTCGCCGATCACTACCTGGACATCTACTGCTGCCGTAGCGGGCAGAATCAGTGGCGCGTGCAAAATCAGTTCCTCGACCAGGTCGCAACCGACCTCCCGACCTGCACGCAGGGCGAGTTCGACCAGGGCGGCACCCGGTAGCAGCACAGTGCCGTCGATCATATGGTCGACAAGCCATGGGTGGGTCGCCTGCGACAGGCGACCGGTCAACACGACCGCCGCGTCATTTCCAGCGATATCGACCGCCGCGGACAACAGTGGATGCGCCGCGGGGCGCAGACCGGTCGAGGACGCATCCGCCTCGCCTACGACAGCGGGAGTACGAGTGTCAAGCCAAAATCTTTGCCGCTGAAAGGGATAGGTCGGCAAATCGATGAGGCGACCACCTGCCCCGGAAAGAAAACCGGTCCAGTCGACCGATGCGCCGTGCGCGTATGCAGCTGCGAGGCAGAAGAGCAGACGCTCGCGATCATCCGAGCCGCGTGTCAGTGTTGCAGCCGTCGCGACCGGTACACGGAGTTCGTCCGCGGTCTCCTCTATCGCGGTGATCAGGACCGGGTGCGGGCTGACCTCGATGAAGAGCTGATGCCCGCCGGTGAGCAGCGCGCGCACGGCGGCCTCGAATCGCACTGTGTCGCGCAGATTTCGACCCCAGTGATTCGTGTCCATCTCGTCAGCTATGAGAGCGGCTCCGGTGACGGTGGAGAAGAACGGCACCGTAGCCTCCCGCAGGCGGATCGACGCGACCGCCTTGGTAAGCTCATCGGCCACGGTCTTCATCTGCACGGAGTGGAAGGCGAAGTCCGAGGCGCTGTTCCTGGTACGGATGCCTTCGGCGGCGCATGCCCTGGTGAACTCAGCAAGCTCGGCCGGATCACCCGCGACGACAACCGAAGCGGGCGAGTTCACCGCGGCGATATCGAGCCCTCCTGTGAGCCGGTCGCTCGCCTCCTCCAGACCCAAGGCAGCCCAAACCATCGCGCCCTGGCCGGCCAACCCGGACGCGGCCAGCAAACGACCGCGGGCCGTGATCAGCCGGGCCGCGTCGTTCAGCGAGAGTATCCCTGCTACACAGGCTGCGGCGACCTCCCCCCTGGAGTGTCCGATCACCGCGGCAGGCTGCACGCCGTGGAACTCCCACATCGCGGCCAGCGATACACTCACCGCGAAGAGCACGGGCTGGCCGACGTCAACCCGGTCCAGTGATGGCGCACCGTCCTCGCCACGGATCACCGCCAGCATCGACCAGTCCGTGTACAGCGCAAGAGCTGCCTCGCATTCGGCCATACGGGCTGCGAAGGCAGGCGAGATTCGCAGGAGATCGCCCGCCATACCCGTCCACTGCGAGCCCTCGCCAGAGAAAACGAACACCGGACCGGCCGACAACACCTGACCACGCACGGCGCCCGCGATCGACCGGCCTTCGGATACGGCGCGCAGACCGTCGAGCAGTTCGTCCCGATCACAGCCGAACACCACGCAGCGGTGCGCGAGATCGGCTCGGGTAGTCGCCAGCGACCAACCTACATCCACCGGATCCCGATCGGTGGCGACGTCCACCAGGCTTCGAGTCAGCTCCAACAGCGCGGACTCGTTCCCAGCCGACAGCACCCACGGCATCGGATCGTCGAGGGAACGGGGCGGAGGTACGGGGACTTCGCCGCTCTTACCGGGAGATTCGAGGATGACATGCGCATTGGTGCCGCTGATCCCGAACGACGATACCCCGGCCCGGCGCGGCTGCCCCGTCTGCGGCCATACCGTCGACTGCGACAACAATCGCAGTGCGCCCGAGGACCAATCCACGTGCCGCGAAGGTTGATCGGCGTGCAATGTTCGTGGCAGCACGCCGTGCCGCATCGCCTGCACCATCTTGATCACACCCGCCACACCCGCGGCCGCCTGCGTATGCCCGATATTCGACTTCAACGACCCCAACCACAACGGCCGGCCGGCCGGCCGGTCCTGGCCGTAAGTCGCCAGCAGGGCTTGCGCTTCGATCGGATCACCGAGCTTGGTGCCGGTTCCGTGTGCCTCGACAGCGTCTATGTCCGCAGTGGTCAACCCAGCATCGGCCAATGCCGCCCGGATCACCCGTTGCTGCGCCGCACCATTCGGCGCGGTCAAGCCATTCGACGCGCCGTCCTGATTGACCGCCGAACCGGCCACCACCGCCAACACTCGGCGACCCGCACGCCGCGCCGCCGATAATCGCTGCACCGCAAGCAATCCCACCCCTTCCGACCAGCCTGTCCCGTCCGCGGCATCGGAGAAGGACTTACAACGCCCGTCGCGTGCCAAACCTTGTTGCCGCGCGAACTCGATGAACATGCCAGGCGTGGACATGACAGTGGCACCACCAGCCAGTGCGAGCGAACACTCCCCGCTACGCAACGCCCGCATCGCAAGATGCAATGCCACCAATGACGACGAACACGCCGTATCCACCGTTACGGCCGGGCCCGCCAGACCCAGCGCATACGAAATACGCCCGGACATGACGCTGGCGGTAGAGCCGGTCAACCGCAGACCATCAGCGCCTTCGACCGGCTCATGCAACCGCGGTCCGTACTCCATGGCGGTTCCACCGACGTACACCCCGACTTGCTCGCCGTGCAATCGATCGGGCCGAATTCCGGCATGCTCCAGAGCTTCCCAAGCCGTTTCGAGCAGTAGCCGCTGCTGCGGGTCCATAGCAGTGGCCTCGCGAGGACTGATATGGAAGAAGTCGGCATCGAAATCCGCCACATTATCGAGGAATCCGCCGCCCCGCACATAGCCGCCGATCCGGTCGGCATCGTTCAGTGTGCCCAGATCCCAGCCGCGATCGGCGGGAAAGTCACCGATGGCGTCCACGCCGTCGACGACCGCCTGCCACAGCTGCCGCGGTGAAGTGACGCCGTGCGGAAACCGGCAGGCCATGCCGACAATGACGACGGGATCGTCTTCCTCGACCGCCGGGACCTCGGGCTCGATTGCGCCGGAGACCCCGGCAGTCGAAGTCTGCGGCGCGATCGCGGTATGCGACGCGGCGGCTTTGTTCAACTTGCGGCGCAAGCCGGATATCAGCGCATCCGGAGTCGGGTAGTCGAAAGTCAGCGTGCTGGAAAGACGTACGCCCGTCCGGCGGAAGAGTATTTCGCTCAGCTCCACGCCCGTCTGGGAGTCGAGACCGAGTTCTTTGAAGGTCCTGGTGGTCGAGATGGCACCGACGTCATCGTGACCGAGTACCTTCGCCACCTGCGACCGGACCAGTGCTGAAATATCCGGGATATCCGGCACAAACTCGGACGCGCGCTCGCCGGTCGCCGACGAAAGCACCGCCGCTACGGGTTCCTCCCGCGTTTCCGACCGCTGGTCCGGTACGACGGGCATCGCGGGGAGCCAGTATCGCCGTCGTTGGAAGGCATAGGTCGGCAGGTCGACCCGGCGCGCACCGGAGCCTGCGAAGACTGTGTCCGCGTCGATCGGCGTGCCGGTGACATACGCCGACGCGTTTGCCATCAGAAAGTCATCGGACCTGCGGTCGCTACGGTCGGGACTACGTGTGACACAACCGTTGCCGCCCGCCACCACACCTTCGATAAGACAGGCGTCGGCACGGCCCTGCACCAGGGCCGCCAGCCCTCCGAGCAGCGTTTCACGATCGTGCCCGACAACTGCGGCGCGGTGTTCGAAGGCAGTCCTGCTGCTGAGCAGTGTCCAGCCGACATCGGCCACGGTGAGAGCGGAATGGTCTGTCACATATGCATGCAGTCGAGCAGCCTGGCCCCGGAGTGCCTCGGCGCTGTGCGCGGACAACGGCCACAGGACCGGGACAGGCGGTTCGCCTACCGTCGGTTGGGCGCGCCCCGCATCGATTCTGATGTCCCTCGGGGCTTCCTCGACAATCAGGTGCGCATTAGTGCCACCTAGCCCGAAAGCACTCACTCCAGCTCGACGAGTGCCGCCGTCGGCCGGCCACGGTTCCAGCTCCTGTTGCACTCTCAGATTGAGCCGGTCCAACGGGATCGCCGGATTCGGGGTGCAGTAGTTGAGGCTGGCGGGCAGTGCCTCGTTTTCCAGCGACAGCATCACTTTGAGCAGCCCGGCCACCCCGGCGGCGGCTTCGAGGTGCCCGATATTGGTCTTGACCGACCCGACTCGAAGCGGTCGGTCGGCCGGTCGGCGGGTGCCGATCGCCGCCCCGAGGGCTGCTGCCTCCACCGGGTCGCCGACTGCGGTTCCAGTCCCGTGCAGCTCCACGTAATGCACATCCTGTGCGGCGATGCCTGCTCGCCGATGCGCGAGTTCGATAACCTCCTGCTGAACTTCTGCCTCGGGGATCGTGAGCGCGGCCGCGGCCGCGCCGTTGTTGACCGCGCTGCCACGGATCACACAACGCACGCGATCCCCGTCGGCCTGTGCCTGGTCGAGGGTTTTGAGTAATACGAGTGCACCACCCTCGCCACGGACATATCCATTGGCCCGTTCATCGAAGGTATAGCTACGCCCGTCGGGGGACAGCGCGCCAGCGGCAGCCAGAGCCAGCGCAGTGTCCATCGCGAGGTTGAGATTGACGCCGCCGGCCAGCGCCGAAGTGCATTCGCCGGAACGCAGGCTCTCGCACGCCTGGTGGATTGCGACCAAAGCGGATGACTGTCCGGTATCGATGATCTGACTGGGCCCGCGCACGCCGAGCAGATAGGACAACCGGTTGGCGATCATACTGCGCAAAGTGCCGACGGTCGTATGGGTGTCGATGCCGACCGAACCGAGCCGACTGCGAAGCATGGCGTAGTCATCGAGTGCCGCACCGATGAATACTCCAGCCCGGCTACCGGACAGCTCGGCCGGGATAATGCCAGCGTGTTCCAGTGTCTCCCAGCCTAATTCGAGCACAAGTCGTTGTTGCGGATCCATCGCGACGGCCTCGCGCGGTGGAATTCCGAAGAAATCGGCATCGAACAGCGCGGGATCGTCGAGGAATGCTCCCCAGCGCGCTGAGTGACCCGCCTTCACCTCCACGACCGTGGCGGGGTCCCAGCGATCGGCCGAGACCTCGGTGACCACATCCCGGCCCGTGGCCAGCACTTGCCAGAACTCCGCAGGGTCATCGACCCTCGGGAGCCGGCACGCGTATCCGATAACAGCGATGGGAACGATCGAATCCATGTACCGATTCCTCGAATTCTCGGCGATGCCGAGCTGGGCTTTACTTTTTCTTTAAAAAAGATGATCGGTTACTTCCGAATCCTCGGAATGCGATTATTGCCGGTCCGGATATCGTCTCGATAGCGTCCGCTGAGGTCGCATGTCGCGGCCTTGTAACGCAATCTTCCGACAAGCACTCGGACACCGGTGTATAGAGGTGTATAGAACTGAAGAACGGCGCTCTACCTGGCTGTTCGATAGTTATTAGAGCTATATAAGAGCTACCTGTGAAAATTGATAACATATAGACGCAGATCACGTTCGGGTCATTGTCGGAATGATGAATTCGAACAAGAGTCACGCAGCGGGAGAAAATATAATGACCTTGGGATATATGTTCGGCGGCGGAGTGGGTAGCGAGCCGCGCGGCGTCGAACTGCACTCCGCTTATGCCGGAGTCCAGAACCTTTACCGACAGGTTGCGGAATGGACCGGGCTGACGGTAGGGCAGATCCTGGAGGAGGACCTACCCGAGGCTCCGGAGACGCGGCAGAGCATCGGCACCATCCGAGAATCAGCACATGCCATCGCGGTACACGACGTGCTTGCCGAACACGGACTGCGTCCGAGCGCGTTGGGCGGCCTCAGCCTCGGTGGCATGTCGGCTGCCTGCTTGGCCGGGGCGATCAACCGCCGGGCTCTGTTCGAGATGCTGGCGCACGCTCGCAACACCCCGGACCAGCCGTCCGGCACACCCGAGCAAGGACTCGCCCTGGCATTCGAACCGACCAGCGACAATTCGGGCCGCTACCGCGGTGTGGGACTGCCCGGCGTATACCTGGCCGGGCAATTCGGCCCGACTGCCGACGGTCAGACTCGTATTCTGATGCTCTCCGGCGAGCGCGCAGCCCTGGACAGACTAGCTGCGGAGCTACCCGCGGACACCGTTATCCCACTACCCGGCCGCTCGATGGCCATCCACTCGCCCCTGCGTAGCCATTTCCGCGCGTTCATGGCGCCGTACATCGATGCCATGCCGTTCACCGATCCGGGATTGCCACTACTGTCCTGTCTGGACAACAAGGTGCTGATGACCGCGGCAGATGTTCGGGACACCTTCCACCGAAACCCCACTGACCCGATCAATCTGACGTATATCTACGAGGCGATGAAGGACGAGGGGGTGCGTCTCGGACTCGTCATGGGCGGCTCCATTCCCGATGGGGTACTGCGGTTCCCGTTCTCCGTGGTGCACGTCGACCGGCCCGAACATATCGAGCAGGTGCTGACCATGGTCTTCGAGCTCGGTATCGAAGTGTTCCCCACGCGAGCGATGCGATGACCAGCACCTTCGATCCGCGTGCCACGGAATGCGATGCTCTGATCCAGGACTGGCTCGACACCGATCTCGACGAATGGACCCGCGCTGTGGTGCGGCGGACCTTCGACCCGGAGACCGGCGCGCCCTACTGGTTGCGCCGAGCGGACGAGCTGGATTTCGATCCCCGCGACATCACACGCTATGAACAACTCACCGCCTTCGGTCCCTTCCCCCTGGACACCCTGCGCTCACTGGACCCCGCCGAGCTCGTGCCGCTGGCCGTACCTCGTCCGATCACCGGTCGAGTATGGGACAGCGGCGGCACCACGGGTACGCCCTGCCGGGTCTACTACACCCCCGATATGCTGCTACATCGCGGAGCCTGGCGCCGATGGTCCTTCATCACAGAAGGTTTCGAGCCGCACCGCACCTGGCTGCAGGCTACCCCGACCGGACCACACTTGATCGGAAACGGCACCTGGGAAGCGAGTGAACTCCACGCCGGGCTGGTCTACGCCATCGATATGGACCCACGGTGGGTGAAACGGCTCATCCGGGAAGGCCGTCTGGCCGAGGCCAACGAGTACAGCATCCACTTGGTCGACCAGATCGCCGATGTCCTGCAACACGGCCGCATCGATTACATCAACACCACTCCCGCTCTCCTACAGGTACTCGCACGTCGCTATCCGGATCTGGTATCGGCTCTGCACGGCGCCCGGCTGAGCGGCACGCAGGTCAGCCCCGACATGTACCGCGATCTGACCGCCGCGCTGGACGGCGGAATCTGCGGCCGCAGCTACGGCAACACCTTCGGTAATGGGGCCGGACTCCCCACCGAACAAGACGGCGAAATCCTGCCGTACGCCCCCAACTATCCCCAGGTCACCATGGCTGTCGTCGACCGAAACGACTGGTCGGCAATAGTCCCCTATGGCGCAACCGGCCAGGTCCGCCTCACAGTCCTACACGAAGACCTGTTCCTACCCAACGTCCTCGAACGCGACCAAGCCCTCCGCTTCGACACCGGAGGCGCCTGGCCCTCCGATGGAGTCGCCAATGTCCGGCCCCTACAGATCACCACCACAGCACCGGAAGGCCTCTACTGAAGCACAGATCTTCATCCGAACGACACACGGGCAAAACCGCAATGTGATTGCAGCCATTGAATACCCACTGCTGGAACCTGCTTATCCATCGTCATCAACCGTCGTTCTCGGGAGCGGTCGACGCCCTCCAGGCTCGGCAACGCCGCAATCCCTACTGCAACGATCGCGAACAACGCGGGCACCTGCACCAGCAGCGCTCCGCCCATGTGGCCTTCGGGCGAGCGCTAACACCCCAGCGGTAGATCGTGGCGGGCTGACGGCTGAACGACGGATGTTCCGGAAGCGTATCCGGGTGCAAGCGGCTGAAATGTGCGCCGAAGGACAAAGCAATACGCAGATCGCCGCTTCGAAGACGAGGACAGCTTCTCGATGACGTCGCCGATGCGGGCGACCTTGTCGGTACGTGGGCGCACTCCCACGGACATAGTCCAAGGACGATCTCAGCGGCGGTTCTCCGTAGCCGCCGCGGTTTGTTATACCAACGGCGAACATTCCCGGCTGATCTACCGGCCCAAATACTCTCGCGGCCCGAAGTCCTTAGGGCACCGCAGCTTCGCCTGGACCGATTACCGTGACCTGCTCGTCGGTACCCACCGCCAGCTCGGTGGCCCGATCGTGCTGGTCTGGGACAACCTGAACGTGCACCGCGACGCCCTGCTACGCACATTCATCGCCATCCACGACCGGATCAGCTGCTACCGGCTACCACCGTATGCACCCGAGTTGAACCCGGTCGAGGGCGTATGGTCACTACTGAGGCGAAACAGCCAGCCCAACTCCGTATTCACAGGCCCCATCCACCTGCTACACGAACGTCGCCACAACCTACGACGAATCCAGTACCGTCACAACCTCATCGACGGATACCTCACCGCAACCGGACTCACACTCACGACATAACACCGAAAACCTTAATAGTGGCTGGTCCGGGCTTAGTTTCGAATACCTGGAGATCTTCCACAACCAGAAGTATCGTCATTCGGTCCTCGGTGTGCGATCTCCGATCGAGTGCGAGATGGTACACCCGCCTATCCAACCCGTGGGATGAAATCCAGTATCCCGACTCTATTGAGCCCGGGAGTGTCCGATTAACGGTGGATCCGATCCCGGTGTTGGTCAGTTACCGGTCGGGGTGATCCGGCCTTCGAAGGTGATCGCGAAGGCGTTTAGGGCGGGTTTCCATCGCATCGCCCACCGCTTCTTACCATGGCCGGTGGGGTCCAGTGACCGGGTCACCAGATACAGGCACTTCAGCGCGGCTTGCTCGCTGGGGAAGTGTCCACGGGCCCGGACCGCGCGGCGGTAGCGGGCATTGAGCGATTCGATTGCGTTCGTCGAGCAGATCACCCGCCGGATCTCGACGTCGTAGTCGAGGAATGGAGTGAACTCGGACCAGGAGTTCTGCCATAACCGTACGATCGCCGGGTATTGTCCACCCCATTTCGCGGTGAACTCGGCGAAGCATTCCTTGGCGGCGGACTCGGTCGGCGCGGTGTAGACCGGTCGCAAAACGCACCCTGCTACACAACTGATCACGAAGACTGCGCCAGAGCCTGTTGATTCGCTGTCGGCGACACATGCCACGGGTGCTCGTATTTCGACCAGTGATCCCGGCATCCCGCGATCCGCCACGTCCCTCCACTGGCGGTCTCGAACACGCTGAAGTCCAACTGCCACAACTAATTCGAGCCGGTCGGCTCGGCAGCGAAGGCGGCCTTGCGGCGGGCGGCGAGCTGGCGGCGTGCGCTGATACGCCGCCGGCAGCAGCAGACCGTCGTCGCGCAGGCACCGCAGCACCGTCGCCTGCGATACCCGCTGCCCGTCGTAACGGCACATCGCCCACACCTTGGGGAATCGGTAGTAACCGCGCGGAAAACAACACATATGGCTGGACCAGCAACGATGCGGGAACTTCGGTTCCGATGGGCTAAGCGCGTGGTGCGGTACCGCTGACGATGCGGTGGATAGTGGAGCGGCCGACGCTGTATTCCTCGGCGAGGTCGGTCAGACTCGCGTCGTCATCGGGGTCGTGGTAGCGGCGGTGGATCGTTTTCCGAGCTGCGAGAGGAAGTTTCGGCGCTTTGCCCTTGAGTCGGCCTTTGGCGCGGGCCTTGGCCATGCCCTCGCGGGTGCGCAGATGCCCCAGGTTGGCTTCGAACTCGGCGACCATGGCGAGGGTTTGCAGGAACAGCCGGCCGAACGGGTCGTCCCAGTCGTAGATCGAGCTGCCGAGTCCGAACAGCACGCCGCGTTCGCGCAGGCTGGTCAGGATCTGGCTGGCCTCGGCCATGTCACGGGCGAATCGGTCGAACTTGGTCGCGGTCAGCACGACCTGGCGGCCGGTGATCGCGGCCGCTGCCGAGGTGACTGCCGCGAGTGCGTTGTCCAGACCGGTGCGGTTTTGCTTGTGGTGCCGGAGAATCCTTTGTCGACGAAGATTCGCTCGCGCGGCACGCCGAGGGTGAGCAGCTGCTCGATCTGGATCTCGACATCTTGCTCATCGGTGGAACAGCGGCAATACCCCACTCGGAACGGCTCACCCATACCCCCAGATTGTTCCGTATAGCGGGGGCTGATCGGGACGGTTCGCGGAACACCTCTACAGAACACCCGTGAGCTGGGTGGAAATCCGCGCACTGTGATGTTCCGGTGGCCGGTCGGCTTACGGAACACCCGAGGTGTACCAATGTCCATTGGCCCTGGCAGAATCTACGCCTGGTTGATGTCGGCACGGCGTAGTTTCCCGTAGCTATGTTCGAGGTAGTCCCGGTAGGTGTCGTCGATGGGACCCGTTGCCGATGCCGACCATGGAATCGGGCATGGGCCCGAATGCATTGGGTCGGGGCATATCAGGTGGGTGAGGTCGTCGAGTGCCTGTTCGGCGGTGTCCTCCGTCGTGAGTACTCCTGCCCTCAGCTCGGACACCGCCCGACTCCCAGGGTCGAGGTCGGGATGTTCGTCACGCCATTGCGGCGGAAGCTCGCTGTAGAGCTCCTCGACAGTCATCCGTTCGGGGTCATCGTGCTCGATACCGGGTTCGGCTGGTGCGTCGGCGGAGAACCCGTCGACACACCAGCTCGACACCCTGCTCTCGAATACGCCCCGCGCCCGACTGATCAGGAGACGCATCTCCTCATCAGTGGCGTAGACACCCACTCGTAGCTCCCACAAGTCCAGGCCCGGGGTCATCATGTACTCCTTCAGTGCTCGTTACAGGGTTCGGCAGTGCTTGGCACGGTAGCCGTCGCCCACCTTGGAATTCGCGTTCTTTTTGGCATTTGCGACCGCAGCGGGCATCGTCTTGCCTCGGCCGGTCCCCTCAACGTAGCCGACGGCGTTGTTGTCGCTGAGCCTGATCTTGGCGCACTTGACCCGGGCCGTGTACGCCCGGACCGGAACAATCTCGACCGGGCCGCCGATCGACATCGCTGACGATGGGCGCGACGGCGCGTCCTGACCGCCGCTCGCCGACGCAGCCCCTGCACCAACCAGCGTTGCCGATATGGCCAGGGTCAGCACTCCGGTCAGTACCCGGCTTCCGTTGCTAATGATCTTCATTTGTACCCTCCCGTGTGTGATTGTCCTTCACTCGTATTGGACGTGCTTGTCCCACAACGGGTTCCACTAATTTCGATGGTGTGTGTCACTCTGTTCTGACCAGCTGCCCCAGTCAGGAGCTGTCTCTGACTCAGCCCATCGCGAGTTGCAGGAAATGTGAATGTCGGGGTTTCGCCGGGCTGGAATCGACTGTCCAGCTACGGGTTCGCGACCTGAGGTTGTCGGTCGGGCCCCGGTTGATCACCAGACGCCGGCGAAAGGGGGCTGCCCAGCCTGGACTTCCGACCAGGTGTCAACGTCGCACTGACCGTCGGCGTTGTTCCCGGTGCTGAGAACCGTGCCGTCGGCGTACAGCCCAAGGGTGTGCGTCGAGCCGGCTGAAACGGCGACGATGTCGCGCCAGGCGCTGACCTCGCACTGCCCGAAACTGTTGTCGCCGAACGCAAGGACCAGGCCGAACTCCGTGATCCCGACGGTGTGATAACTGCCTGCGCTCAGCGCGACAACGTCTTCCCACTGCTCGACGTCGCACGCTCCGGTAGTTCGATCTCCGGTTGCGATGGCCCGTCCGTCGGCCTGGAGGCCGACGGTGTGGAGATATCCGGCTGCGATGTCGCACAGGTCACGCCAACCGTAAACCGAACACTGCCCTCGTCGATTATTCCCCGCTGCCAGAGCCGTGCCATCTGACGTCACACCGAGTGAATGCCAGTCACCGCACGAGACAGCGACCACCTCGCGCCAGCGCTGCACATCACATGCTCCTTCGGAGGTCCTGCCAGCTGCGAGCACGGTGCCATCGGCAAGGACTCCGAGCGTGCGCCGCCAGCTCGCGGCGACTGCTACGACGTCTCGCCACGCAGCTACATCGCATTGGCCGTCGCCGTTCCATCCGGTCGCCAGCAAAGTGCCGTCGGATCGAAGTCCGACGGTGTGGGACCTGCCCGTGTTGTTTGCCGTGTGAACGTTGCCTGCAGCAACGGCTATGACGTCTTTCCACAGTTCGACGCGGCATTCGTTAGCGGCATTGACGCCCGCAGCGACGACCGTCCCGTCCCGGCAACGAGCTACAGAGTGCCGCCTTCCGGCCGCCAGTGCCGACGTGCGCGCTCGCATCCTGCCTCCTGGCCACTCAGGGTAATGGACGATCAGCCCCTCGGCCTCGTCGAAACCGCCGATTCTACCGAGTGGTGAAAGTGGTGAACTCGACGGATTCAGGTCTCGCATAAATGATCGGATACGAGAGTTCTGCGACAGCCCCGGATCGACCACCAAACCCGCAGGCCACCATTCGCAAAACTCCTCTCGAAACCCGCGCCTTGTGCGAGACACTTCTGAGAGACTTCGACCATGGAGCTGACCCCCGAGGAGGCTGCCGCCGCGGTGGAACATCACCGCTGCCCCAATTGTGACGCTCCCGCCGGCAGCGCCTGCCGGACCCGAAGCGGCAAGACTGCCGCGAAGTACCACACCCCGCGCTTCGTCCTGGTACCCGCACTACGCGAGGAACTCGACGTACCGGTGCCCGCCGATCGTCGGCCGGGCCGGAACTGGACCCCCGGCCCCACGCTCGCCGTAGTTCCGCCACCGGCGTCCCAGCGGCTGGTGCGGTTCGGCTATGCCAGGACATCGACCGCCCGCCAAGAGCTGGCCAGCCAGCTCGAAGCCCTCCGTCGGGCCGAATGCCACAAGATCTTTCACGAGCAGATCAGCACCCGGGTCAGGGTCCGGCCCGAGCTGGAGAAGGCGCTCGCGCTGGCCCACCAGTTCAAAGAGGCCGCGCCCGAGACACCGGTCGTATTCACCGTCCACGAACTCAGGCGTCTGGCCCGCAACGCTGCCGAACTGATGGCGCTGTCGGCCGAGCTCCAGACCGGCGGCATCCAGCTCGAACTGCTCACCGGCCCGCTCACCGGCATCTACGACCCCAACGGCATGGGCGCGATGTTCTTCGCGGTCCTCGCCGTCGCCGGGCAGATCGAACGCAACTACATTCGGGAAAAGACCCTCGAGGGCCAGGCCATCGCCGCGTCCAGGGGCAACCACGGCGGCCGGCCCAAGGTCATCGACGACGACTCGCTCACCTTCGCCCTCGCCCTGAAGAACAACGGCGTCCCGGTCCCGGACATCGCGAAAAAGCTCACCATCAAGACCGGGAAGAACGCGGGCGAACACCCGTCCGTCGCCTCCCTCTACCGGGCGTTCGCAGAAGCCGAACACACCGCCGCGAACGACGGCCTGCCGATCCGGCCCAAACCCGCCCGCATACGCCGCCCCGACGACCCGCTCACACCCGAGGAATCCGACCTCCGCGACCGCATCCAGGCCCAGGTCCTCCAGCGTCCAAACAACCAGTAGCCAGCCCGAACCCTCAAAGCCGCACCCCCTGACCAGGAATTACGCCATATCCGTTGTTTTTCGGCGATTGCTACCGGGACCCCCTGTCCCGGCCGCTCCGCGCGCCACCTCTCGACCAGTTGCGATCTTCGGTCACCCGCGAAGGTGACCGCCACGTCAGCGACCGAGCGAAAAGCACGGTCAATCTTAGAGTTGCGATCCTCGGTCACCCGCGAAGGTGACCGCCACTCTCACGCAGCGCGTCCGCTGCGGCGGTGAGTATCTCGTTGCGATCCTCGGTCACCCGCGAAGGTGACCGCCACCGCAGATCACGCGCTGTCTCGTGCGCGATGCCATACCAGTTGCGATCCTCGGTCACCCGCGAAGGTGACCGCCACTGTGCGCGAACTGGGCGGATGTCGACCGGGCCGCGCGATGGGCATTGTTTCGGGTAGTTCGAATACGATAGCTGCTGGTGGCTGGTTCGGAACCTCTCTGGGAATCCGTGTGCACTGGAGGTTCTCGGTTACAGGATCAGCGGGTCGCTGTGTGGTAGTACTTGGGCGGTTCCGATGGTGCGGACTGATTTGAACGAGCCTATGGGTATTTTGTAGATCCGTATGCTGTCTTCGGTGTTCTTGATGAGGCGGTGGATGCTGTCGATCAGGATGAGTAGTTCGGTGTCGGTGCAGACGATTTCGAATACGGATTTTTGTACGCGCAGTCCGTAGCCTTCGCAGAGTTTGGCGACTTGTCGGAGTCGTCGTTTTCCTGCGGGGGTGGTGGTGCAGACGTCGTAGGTGAGTAGGAGCTCCATCTATAGTGTCCAGGGCAGATAGGTGGGCAGTTCGGCTCGTAGGTGTCGCGCGAGTAGTCGTGCCTGGATCGAGGGGAGTAGCGCGATGTCTATTTTTCTCTCCAGGAGTGGATGTGGCAGTGACCGTTGTTTGTAGCGTTGCCATTCGGTGAGGACCAGCTTGCGGCCGCTTTCGGTCAGTTGCACCGCGCCGCCTGGCAAGGTCTGGAAGTGTTCTGGACGGACTTGTCGGCGGTTGAGCAGGGTCAGGGCGAGGCGGTCGCCGATTGCCGGCCGGAGTTCTTCCATCAGATCCAAGGCCAGGGCTGGTTTTCCGGGCCGCAGGCCGTGTAGGAATCCGATGTAGGGGTCGAGTCCGACTTGTTCGGCCGCACCGTGTACGGCGGAGCGCAGCAGACCGTACAGGAAAGACAGCAGTGCGTTGACCGGATCGGTGGCTGGTCGCTTGATGCGGGCGGTGAACGCCGACCCGAGGTCTGACCGCAGCAGATGTCGCAGGCCGGAGAAGTACAAGCGGGCGGCTTGACCTTCTGTGCCGAGCAAGACCTCGAGGCGGGGTATCTCTGGGAGTTTCTCGAGGAGGTCTGCCAGGTCGTTGGAGATCTCACGCAGTGCCTGTTGCTGGTGGACAGAATCTCGAGCACCACGCATGAGGATCTGGCGGCTGTTCTGGATCTTGCCCGCGACACACGATCTCGCGATCGATAGTCGGGCTTCGGGATCGGCGTGCGCTAGATGCTGGCTGTGACGCAGCAGCACATTACCCCGGGTCGGGCCGTCGACACGGCCCAGGAATCTGCCTGCGGAACTCATCCAGACAACCGCGCGGCCGTCCTCGGCGCATCGGGACAGTAGTTGGGAGCTGACCTGGATGTTACCGAAAATCACAATCGATTCGATCCGCCTCAGCGGCAGGACGCGTCGCGGTGAATCGTCGGGGATCACGACTCGGATCGCATCGTTGTCCAGATATAGTGAGCTGCCTGGTGTTTGGACGTAGAGTGTATTGAGCAGTTCGGTCATCGCATCAGTCGTCCCACTGCCCGACCGAGGTCGGGGTGAACAACGCCGCGGCCAACGTGTGGTAAGTCTTGCGGGCTTTGAGGACCTTGGGCATACAGAGTGTGTTCATGGAGCACCCGCGGCATCTGCTGTCGGCCACGGCCGGTGCTAGTTCGGCCCGCTGAGCGAAGGATCTGACCGCTTCCGCGGTTTGCGCGACCCGCTCCCGCAGCGCGTCATCGATCGTCACCGGATGGCGTTTACGATCGCCTGCCGCGTAGATGAATCCGGTGTCGATCCGGGTGGACAAACGCTCTTCGAGGCAGATCGCTTGTCCGGCGAGCTGGACGTCGGCGGGGCCACCGGGATGGTAGCGTCCCGACTTGTGTTCCACCGGGGCAACGGTGCCGTCGGCGAAGATCTCGACCACGTCGCATACCCCGATCAGACCGGCGCCGTCATGCCATACCGGCAGCGCCCGCAAGGTGCGGACGCCGGGTCTGGACTCGACACCGGGATCGTGGACATGGGCGTGCGTGAGAGTGCCGCGGATGGTGTTGGGGTCGTCGGCGTAGGCGTCTTCGAGCAAGATCAGCGTGGCTTGCCGGGGGCAGTACGCGTAGTGCTCCAGCGAGGACAGGGACACCGGCGGTGTGTCCGCGGTGGTGGCTGGGGTCATCCGATGATCCGGGTGAGTGTTACGCCGTCGGGGAGGGCTGCTTCGTCGATGGTGATGGTGTAGTCGGTGAAGCTGCGGATGGGTGTGGTCGGGGTTTGTTTGCTGTCGGGGGTGATGTGGACGGTGTTGGTAAGGGTGTGGGCGGGTGCGGTGCCGTAGGCGTCGTGGTGGGTGAAGATGTAGAGGCCGCGCAGGGCCATTTCGCCTCGGGTGGAGGCGCGGTCGTGTTCGAACATCAGGGTCATGCTGCGCCAGAGCAGGGCGAGGTCTTCGGCGGTGACGCCGGTGCGGGTTGCCAAGGGTGCGCTGAAGTGTCCGACACCGCGGTAGAGGCCGTAGGGGACGGCGTGTTTGCTGCCCATCTCGGTTTGTTTGGTGTCGTCTTCTCTGGTGCGGGTGAGGCGGGTGATGCCGTGTTCTTGGGGCAGGACGGGGTGGATGCTGCGGGAGAAGGTCAGCTGCAGCGGGCCTTGGACACGGCCTGCGGGTTTTTTGCCGGTGGTCATGACGGCACCGAACATGCGGACGTCGTAGAAGTTCTCGCACATCCAGCGCTGCGCGGACGGCTCGGATGCTTTGTCGTTGGGCAGGTCGAGTTCTTTGTAGGCGCGTTCGTGTTGGGCGTTGAGTGATACTCCGGCTTCGACGTAGATGGCGTTGCCGGGTTTGCCTTCGCCGAGCAGGGTGACCATGTTGCGGATTTTGCGTTTGATAGCGACGTCGGTGACCAGGCCCTGCATGGTTTCGGGGTCGGTTCGGGGGATTCCGCCGCCGTCGGGGTCGCCGTTGGGGTTGCCGTCGATGACGTCGAACAGGAACACGAAGTCGTGTTTGCGGGTGGGGTCGAGATGAGCGGCGTCGGTCATGGGGTGGGGTGCTCCTTGTCGGTATCTGTCAGGCGATGGGTTCGGCGGTGGTTTCGTCGATGACGGGTTCTTCAGTGGCTGCGACGTTTTCAGCAGCTGCGGCTTTGGCTTCTTTGGCGGCCTTGCCGGCGCGGGCCGCGGCCATGTCGGCGGCTCGTTGGTGGTCGTAGCCGATAATGAATCGAGCTTGGGCTGCGGTGTCGAAGTATGCGGGCAGCGCGGTGTGCCACTCGAGTGCCTCGCAGATCTTGGCCAGCTGAGCGTAGAGTGCCCACCCCGCGGGGCGAGTGGCTTGTCTCCCGGTGAGTTTCTTGAGGTGGCCGTTGGCGTTGAGTCGCAGCGTCCGCATTGTCGCGAGCGGCTGGCTCATGGCGAGCCCGAAGTAGCGATCTCGGATGGTGGCGTTGATGTCGGGGATCGCCTGGCGTTGGATGACTTCGAGGACGGCGAACATCCGGCCCCATACGTAGGCGGGGTCTGTGGCGGTTTCGTCGAGGCCTGGCATAACTTTCTCCTTCAGGTATGGAGGGCGGTTGAGCGCCAGGCGCAGCATCGCCACACGAGGCAGGTCGACGTGGTGGTCGTTGCGGATGCGGTGCAGCAGCCTCGGCACCGAATTCGGTGGTGGCGGGCCCCCGTGTAGCGCGCAGCGCAGCAGGTCGCGCTCGATACCGCGGGCCGCGCTCCCGACGACGTAGGATTTGCGCTGTTTGTCCCAGCGGCCGGTGGCCTGGACCATCCTTTTCAGGCCGACTTCGTGGATGCCGTCGGCCCATGGCTGAGTGGATCGGTGGTCGTCGAACCAGTCACGGAATCGTTTCTTGATTTCCAGGACCGGTATATCGATCCAGTCACGCACTACGACGCGGCTCTGGTTCGCCGACAGGGTGATGGCGTAGAAGTCGGTGTCGTCGACGACCGTGCCCGACTCGCCTTTCATGACTTCGTTCCGCAGGGCGGAGACCTGCTCGGGGGCGGGTGTGTCGATGATGCGGATATCGAATTCGGTGGCGGGCTCGCGCAGCCACCACGTCAGGACGTTGTCCTCGCCGCGGCGATGATGCCGCGGGTCCGACAGCAGGCTGTTGAGCGCAGCCATGGCATGTCCTCCGCAGTCTTCGCACAGGGGCGTGTTGGCCAGTTGCAGGGTGCCCATCCGCCCTTGGGCGGTGGTGTTGACCGACACCAACGCCGCATCCCGGCCGCGTTTGGGTCGCCCGGTCGAGTCGACGCCCACGGGAATCAGGCTGCCCTTGACCATCTCCGGAACCGTCTTCAACAACGGCCCGACTGTCGCACACGACAAGCAGAACCCCTCGCTGCCCGAGCTCTTGCGGGTGCGCGCTACTCGCGCCCAGAACTCGGTCGCCGACTCCCGCAGATGTATCAGTTCGCCGGCGACGAGGAACACGACCAAGTCCGACGACTTCGCCTCCTGCAGTCGAGGGTCGGCCAGAAGTTCGAGATGCCTTCCAGTCGTATAGAATTCACATATCATCCGGGCGACTGGATCATTACTGGACTCCCGCCATTGCCGCAACAGGGCGAGGTAGGCGTCGTGGCGCCGCGCCGCGTCGCGGTGGGCCTTGTCCTCATCCTTCTTGGCGAGAGCGAAGACATACTCGAGAGTATCGACCAGCAGCATCGCGGCGATACCACTGGTTCGGGTCAGATACGGTGTCGCCAAAGGTGTTCCGGACTTGTGATCAGCGTCGGCCCGGTCTATCAGATTCGGGTTCCCGGCGTCATCGAGCACGACGGCCCACCGCACCGTCCGGGTCCGGTAGTAACGGGGTGTGGTGTCCTCGGTGCGGCTTGCCGCGAGGCGATCAATCAGCATTCGTTCGTCTCCCGCGTTCGGTGGGGCCCGCCGACGGCAGTTCCATGCCGTGGGGCGGGACGTGCAGAACGCCGTCGGTCAGCCTCGCGAGGAACCAGCGGTAGGTTTCGCCGCCATCGGGGTCGTAGGCGATGCTGTGGAGCATCACCCCGAGGTCTTTGTCCTTGTCCCGCCGGTCCGAGATGGGTTCGGCTGAGGTGGCTTTGCCGAAGCGGGCCGAGAATTCGCGGGTGCCGAGGAACGGTTGGGAGTAACAGGCGCCTCTGTCGACACGGCGACGGAACTGGTCACGGTATGCCATCTCGGTGGCGGTGGCATGAGGCCGTAGCTGGATCTGGGCGTAGATACGGTAGGCGACATCACGCAGTCCCACGGTGTTGCGTTGATCGCGGTCGTCTTCGACGTCGTAGCGCAGGCCGGGATCGGCGATGGCGCGGCGAACCCAGTCGTCGGAGACCATGGATTTGACCTCGTTGCGGCGGATCGAGAACCAACGGATCGGTTTGAGGACCTCGATCTTGACGATGATGTAGTCGAATTCTGGTTTCCAGAAGATCGCTTCCAGAATTCCTCGGGCCGCGGACGGGGTGATGACTTCGTAGCTGAAGCGTTCGGACTTCATCTCCGGCCGGGTGAAGCAGGCGTACTCGCCACTGATCTCGACCACCAGCGGGGAGTGCGGATAGTACGGATGGGTGCTGTTCACCAGATGTAGTCCTCCGGGTCGGGGTAACTGAATTCGATTCCGCGGGTGCCGTAATCGCCGCACCACTCATACAGGCGGCCGCTGCCTGGTTTGGTTGGATCACCGACCAACACTGTGGCCAGTCCCTCGGCCACCGCCCGCACAGCCAGCCGCTCGGGCAGCGCCGCCAGATAGGGTTGCAGCCGCCGATACACCCACGGCTCGACTAGGTCCGGGCCGAGCACCCTGGCGCGGAGGTCTTCTCGTTCGGTGTCGTCGCCATAGCCGACCACAACAGGCACGGTGTGTTCATCGATCATGGTGAACATCGCAGCGACCTCGGGGAAGTCGAAGACGGCCCGAAGTTTCTGGATCCTGGCACCAGCACCGCTGTTCTCGATGTTCTTCACCGCATACCGGGTGGTGTAGTAGTCGCGCAGCAGGTCGAGCCGGTCCGGGTCGCGGCCGGGGCCGAAGAACGCACGCGTGACATCCATAGCGGGCCCGTACACCATCGCCGTGCCTTTCACACTGCCATCGACCGGATCGAACACCACCACACGACCTTCGTCGAGCAGCCCGTTGCGGTTGCAACGCCCAGCAGCCTGCAACAACGCCTCCGCGGGCGCGAACGCCCGGTACACCACCGGGAAATCCAGATCGACACCGGCTTCGACCAACTGGGTACTGACCACCACCACCGGCTGCCCCTCAGCAAGCCGCGCCCCGATCTCCTGCAGCACAGCGCGACGGTGGCCACCGGCCATCCGCGTCGACAGGTGCAAAACCGGTCCCTCGGTATCCCGAGCCGCGATCAGCCGATGCAGCTCAGCGGCATCGGCGGTCGTGTTCACGATAACCAACACCTGCCGCTCCCCCGCCGCATCCTCGGCGATCTGCCCGAGGGTGGGCTCGGGATCGCACCGCCACTCGAACCGAACCCGCCGTAACCGGTCATACAACGGCTGCGGTCGCGCGATCACCTCACGGCGCCCGATACCCCGGAATATCTCCAAACCGAAGAATTCCGGCTGAGTCGCCGAGGCCAACAACACTGTCGTACCGAAGTGCTCACTCAGATGCCGCAACACCGACAAAATCGGCAACAACAACGAATCAGGCAGCGACTGCACCTCATCCAACACAATCACCGACCCGGCGAGTCGGTGCAGCTTCCGCATCGCCGACGGTTTGCGGCTGAACAGCGACTCGAACAACTGCACCGTCGTCGTCACCACCACCGGCGCATCCCAATTCTCCGCCGCCAACCGCTGCCAACGACCATCGGAGCCGAGCCCGTCCACATCGACGCCACTGTGATGCTCGAGCACATGCTCATCACCGAACAACCGCCGATACACCGACGCGTTCTGCTCGGTGATCGACAAGAACGGCACCGCGACGATCACCCGGGCCAAACCATGCCGGGCAGCGTGATGCACCGCGAAACCACCTGCCGCGATGGTCTTCCCAGCCCCGGTCGGCGCGGGGAACGGGAAGATACCCGTGGGCTGCGACGCAGCCGCGACAACCTGCTCGTAGACCTCAGTACGGATAGCGTCGACCCGCAGCGCCTTCTCGTCGGAAGACGTAAGCCGCGCATCGAGGTAGTCGCGACGGTTACGTTCATAGACCTGCGCCAACTCCGACAACCGCACCGGCGTCGGTCGCGGTTGCCCACCGAAATGCCGCGCGGTATCCAAATAATCGGCATCCACCAAAGCGCTGAACACCATCCGCAGCAGCAGCTCGACCACACACGCATCTACCGGCGGCAACGCCCACGAAGGAATCCCCGGCATCGGATCCGGGAAGATCTCCGGCACCACAGCCGCGACCCGAGCGATCGCCTCCTGCACCGCGTCACGAGCCGGACCCTCCGCCCGCGCAACCGCCTTCACCAGACCCTGGCGATTACCCAAACCTCCGTGATGACCCAAAACCGCCATCGACAACAAGCCCAGGCCCGCTCTTCTCGCGGCCAACCACGTACCGGCGAGCTTATGGTCGATGCTGCCGCCACGCCGATCCACCACACGCCCACCATTGGCTTCAGCACGCACAAGCCCCGCCTGCCACGGACAACCACCCTTACCCGTGTCATGAACCAAACCAACATACTCCGCAACCCGACCCGCCCCGAACACCTCCGCGAACCCCGCCGCCATCGCAGCAGTACCCCGCAAATGATCGACCAGATCATGACGCACCCCCACCGCATTCGCACTATGCGCCCACAACCCCGAAGACATCGCTCCCCCCTACATCCCGACCGAACCCAGTACAGACAGCCAACATACGCCCAGACACCGACACACTCTGGAGCATCAGAGATTCGGGGAAACGACACACATCCGGCTCCCCGAATCCCCGGCCTCCACCTGAGCCCGCACAGCGCTGCGCCTCTATTGCGATCCTCGACCGCCACCTCTCGAAGCAGTCGCCAACACACAAATTTTAGAGGCGCAGTTTAAAGTAGTCTAGTATTTTCGTCGAATCTGTACTGCGTTGCCCTGGGCCGGTTAGCCTCGGTCCACGCCAGTGGAGGACCGAGGCCCTATCGGAGACGTATCAACCCTCACATCCTGGGTGCAGGGACTCGCCGGAATCGCTGCAGCCGGAAGCGTTGGTGGGGTGGTCTACATGCTGCTGATCAGTCTGGCCGCGGTCACGGCGATGTTCACCAAGAGCAAACCACGCCGCGAGGCTGCTATGGCAGTGCTCGAACTACTATGGTGGCGGCGCCGAAACAGATAGCGGGACAAAGAGACTTTCTACGATCTCACAACTGGACCGCCACCACGGTAGACGCTTCAGACACGCAGAAGCAGCAGGAAACCTCGGGATCGCTATCAACGGTCGTAACCGATAAAACCTCCGACCCATAACTTTCCTCAGTCACCCGCCGAAGCGTTCGCCACCGATCCAACGACCGGAGTTCATTACGGCCCCCCTGGA
>NZ_JBWSOR010000048.1:0-22714 GCF_056629435.1 Nocardia sp. TBRC8007
ATCCAACTTGTACGTTTTTTCCCGAAGGTATGCATCATGACTCCAAAGGAACTCCGCCGCACGTCGGGAAACGATCAGGCGACCGACACCCTTTGCACCGAAGTCATCAACAAGAGCCTGTCCGGTGATGTACAGACCGACCATGGGCGGAATCTCGACACTGTCCGGATCTTCGGCGTATTTATCGATAGAAACAGTAATCGGACAGAACTCGTATCCAGTCAGATCGGTCTCAGCCATAGCATCAGCCAGCGACTTCTTCACCGCGTACCCGCATGCATGTGTCTCAATTAGTTCGCCGTCGACCGAGTAGCGCAAATCGACATGAACTGAGATCACCCGTATCGGTGTACGGCTTTTATCGTATTTGTTTGTACCCCCCGCCGACGGGACTGAGAGGGTTGATTTGATAGAAAGTCACGCTACCCCTTTTCAGAGTCAGGCATACAAGCGAATGTCGTTGCCTTCAATTATGATTCACGCCCACCGTATCACGTAGGCGCGTCTAGATGATATATTAAATCTTCATGTTCATATGAATAAGAACATCATTGGTAGTGATTGGGGCGGGTGTGGTATCGGTGACCACCATGACCTCTTCCTCGTACAGGTTGTCTTTCTCGATCGGCTATAGAAACTATCGGTATCCAACACTATTACGTTATGACACGGCCAGGGCGACCTTGTGACCGATGCACAACCCACCGTAGACCTGGGGCTTCTCCGGCCTCGGGAATAATCCAGGTCCACGACGATCCGAAAACCCCAATCCGAACCCGATCACTCCGGGCCGCAGGCCCGGCGAAAGATCGAGGCTCGCTACTGCTTGCGCCTTGCCAAGGCCTGAGAGGCGGCAGCTGCAATCTCTTTCACGCTAGATGTCGTGAGGTATCGACCGAAGGAGTAACTTAGTGAGGTCACTCCATGCGAAGCAATTGCTATGAGGCGGATGAGAGTGTTCGTTGAATGATCGGCTTGGGCCAGCGCATAGCCGAGTTCAACAGCCATTGCCTCATCCGTAGCGGTTATCGAAGCCACCAAATCCGCCAGTTGAGCGCCGAGTTCGAAACCTGGTCGTCCATTCTTCTCGGCCAGCGCAGCAATACCACGTCGCACAGTGGCAACGACATCGTCACGGACGCTGTCGACCGTGCTGTCATCGATCGCACTTGCGAGCGCCCAGTCAAAGTAGTACTGATCGGCGATGCCGATCAGCGCACGTAAGCTTGCCAAGCGATCGGCCTGCGTCGATTTCTCCTCCACGAAGTCTTTGCTGACCCTTACCGCGTGTGCAAGCTGGGAGAAGGTCTCGTCTGTGGGAAACAGTCGATGAGGCAGAGCGCCGAACCAGACTGCTTCGGTGCCCGCTGACGCGGCAGCGATCACCACACGATAGCCGACGGGTTCAGCCCAGGAAGTCAGTGCACAGCATGCGAGGAAACGATCGTATGCCGGGGCAGTCGCATCCTGGAGGATTTGGGCGAGTGACGCGATTCGATGCTTGTAGCGGGGATCGTCGAGGGCTTCGAGAATGACATCGTCTGGGTCATCGATGGCACCCCCATCGAAATCAGTGTACAGCAAATCCTTAATAGACACATATGTCATATTATCTCCTGTTATATTAGCCCTTGATCACATTGTAGGGCCCATCGATAAACTCCTTCGGAAGGACTCCCTTGATCAGCCACTCACCATCACGACGTGTGTTGAGGAGTCCTTGAACGCGTCCAGTGAGACGACTGCGATCCTTTTTGCTGATGACTACCCCGGCTTCAGCAAGTCGCCGGATCTCACCGTCAACGAACTTCTCGATCGCAGCAGGTGTCGCATCAATAGGTAGGTTGACACTGATCTGGTTCCCCTTGGCCAATCTGTCGATCTCTCGCTTGAAGGATGCCTCTATATCTGTCGAGCGAAGTATCTGGATGTTGTGAACCCGGCCATCTTTTATAGCCTTCTGGAGTTTGTCGACATCAACTGTTATCTCCTGATTTCCGTATATTTTTCCGGTTTCGTCTTTCACGCTGAATGAAGTGTATGGACTACCCTCTTTGGCGCTCTTGTTTTTACCACCAAGAACATGCTGCCAAGGTTCGGTTGATCCGCCCTTGTCAGCCGGCACGAGACTCCCATGGTCGTCTATATACGATTTTCTCAACGACGTGTTCCCGAAGTCGTTTACCTTCGATGCAAAGTTGTTGTCATGCCGAACCAGCTCCAGACCGTAAGATCTTAATGATCCACTTGCGCTGCCGGGTTTACGTTGCGGCTGATCAATAACTCGGACGCTGATCAAGGATTCGTCTGACCATGCTGCTGGCCATAGCGATCCTGGCCACCGCCGCCGGCATGCGTGGATTCACCGGCTACGCCAGCTGGGCACACAACGCTCCCGCCGATATGCTCGCTGACCTCGGCCTGACCAAGAACTACCGGCCCAGCGACAAAACCTTCCGTCGTGTTCTGGGCCTCATCGACCCCGCTGACCTGGACCAGCGTCTCGGCGCCTACTTCACCCGCATGGCCCTGGCCGCCACGGATACGCCCCTGGTCGCCGTCGCGATCGACGGGAAAACCCTGCGCCTGGCCAAACGCATGGGTGCGACCGCCGCGCACGTGGTGGCCGCGTTCGCCCACCACGCCCGGCTGGTGACCGGACAGCTCGCCATCGACGAGAAGAGTAACGAGATCCCTACTGTCAGAACTCTTCTCAAGCCGATGAAAGCCGCCGTCCACGCCTGCGGGTCGAAGGTGAAACTACTGCTCACCATCGACGCGATGCATACCCAAACCGCAACCGCCCGCTTGGTCCGCCGCTACCTCGGCTGGCACTACCTGCTCGTGTGCAAGGACAATCAACCGACCTACCTACCTCGCGCGTGTCACCGGACTGCCGTGGGCGCACGCCCCGATCGTGGCCACCGACTCCAGCGACAAACCCACCCACGGCCGTGTCGAGAAACGAACATTCCAAATCATCACCGCACCAAGGGAAATAGGATTCCACTACGCGCGTCGAGCCATCCGCGTCGTGCGGCAACGGGTCGTGGTGGCGACCAGGGAGACCTCGCGTGAGATCGTCTACGCGATCTGTTCGGCGCCCTTCGAGATCGCCAAACCCCGACAGATAGCGGAGTGGTTGCGAAACCATTGGGGGATCGAGAATCGCGTGCACCATGTTCGTGATGTGACCTACGACGAGGACAGGTCAGCGGTCAGGACCGGGACCGTTCCACAGGTGATGGCGACGCTGCGGAACGCGGCACTGAGTCTGCACCGGCTCGACGGGGCGACGAACATCGCCGAGGCGTGCCGGACCACCGCGTTCGACCCGCGCCGCGGCATCCATCTCCTCACCCCGGAAATCAGCAGGTCACAGGCCGCCTGACGAGAACGCCGCTGCCCTGGCACTCGTCCTCACCCATTTCGAATACAAACGGATCGCATGAAACTTACTGAGATCACTTCAATGAGATCACCTCATTGGCATCGTCATTACGTTACGCGACAGGAGCCGCACCCAATTGCGACATAACGGTCGACCACCATGAATTAGAATTGTTGAAGGAAGCCTCGTCTACACTTATTAACAGATCACGCAGTTCGAGCGCCCTTTTGGCGCGCCCTTGCAAACCCGTGTCTTTTTCTGCAAAGCAGGCGAAGAAATAGAGGAACTCACTAAACTTCTTAAAACTAGAGTTGACCAATTCCAAACCACCGCTCTCGACACCCAAAAGGAGTAATTTACCCCCGATTGAATCGAATACGAACAGTATAGAATTCGGGTCCGCTGGTGCAGCTCCGATGACCAGTACCTCCAGTTCCCCTCCATCACCGAAATCGAGATTGATTCGATCGTAAAGATCAAAACGACATTCTTCTAGATAGGAAGTAAAGACATCCGACATCTCCAGTGGAATGAAATCAAAATCGGGGTAGGACTCGGCGGGTGCAGCAAATTCTTGCATCCACTTGCCTCGAGGAAATCGAATAGTATTCTCTTTTCCCCACACGCTTTCATAATCCACAGCACTGATCACGAAGTCATCCATCCTATCGCTCGCTTGGAATCATTTCTATTTCAAGTAGATATTGGTACCACGGATCCTTTTCCACGGTGATCGCACTCCACTTCTACAAGATCGCCAGTGAATAAGCCTCATTCTTCAAGTTGGCTCTATTCAGCCGCTGATCCGTTCTGGCGTTTATGCTGAGGAAATAAGCCGATCCGGTCGCCGGGTACGGGGTGCGCTGAGAATTTCAACTATCGGTATGGATTGTCAGCCAAGAGTGTCCGCGGTGTAACTTGGCTCAATATATGCATATGAACCTCCGCATCTAGAATTTCGACTTGATCCGGCAGCATCTCCCCTCCGAGGGCGAGCGCTGGCACGAATCCGTACATGGTGTTGTAATCTACAGGACCTATTTTCTTAAGTACCCTTTCAAAAAGAGGCCGGTCATCGTCACCATCTGGGTTCATCGCTCGTGAGGCCGATACGAACGAGGCGCAGATTTGAAGATCTCGCTCAAAATCATCATGCATATGACGGGACTTGTCGACAGGCATAATCTGACCAAAATAAGGAACTACGGCGAGACTCATACCTGTGCGTTCACCCCAGAGTTTCATTTCCCCGAAAGCCGACCTGGCCACAGCAATCCACTTGTCATGACCAAACGGAAATTCTATATTCGATGTCCACTCATCGACGACAGGTTGCCACTGTACGGGATCACAGATCCAGTACAGACCTTTCCGAAATCCTGAAAACCCTAATTCTCGCCACAGATCTAGCAAGAAGCCGGGAACGATGTCCGCGTATGTGTCGAACCGATTCGCCGGTACAGGCCTACGAAATATCGGCTGCCCCCATACATCAGTAATCTCACTGACAGAAAACGACATGTTCTACCTCAAGCTCCATTCGATATTCATGAGATGATCACCGAAACCAGCGTCGACCAAATCCTCAGCATACCGCTTGAGCGCCTCCCTTCGCCGACCCCTCCATTGACTTCCGATCGAGGAGTTCACAAATATGTCCCCCATACGGGGAAGGCCATTGGCTTCATAATGGATCACATCCTTACCGCCTGCGATAATATCAGGCTCATGTAAGGCTGCCAAATCTTTCGTGCGCTCCTTCGTCTGTAGCTCAGCGTATTTCTCGGGCGTCTTCCCCTTCAGAGCAGCGGGATCCCTATGCAATAGCCTTCTAGCATTCATAAACTCTTCATCGTATATAGCTATGCGGTAATCATCGTTGGCTTTCTTCTGGGCTGCCCCCTTTCGCTTCACAGTTCTCATATTGTGGAGCAACTCGTTCGGTGTCATACGGTTGAGGCCACTGATTTGCCCTTCAATCTGCCTTTGATACTCGGAAACCTTGCCCATCGTATTCAATGTCCATCCACTGTTGAAATCAACCCGATGAGCGATACCAATACGAGGCCGGAGACCTATACCTGCGCGGACCGGACCACTGAAAATCGGTATAGTGCTTCCGAGCCTTGCACTCGAATAGAACCTTCTAAGAGTAACATCGGTAAAATTTTCGACTGCACGCCATGACACGCCCGCGAGCTGTGGTGTTAGGCCGCCGAAAACGGAGCGGAAGTCCCGCCAGGAATTCCCGATCATGTTTTGTATGTGGTTGAGTTCGGCTTGGAAGTTCCGCATGGATACACTTGCGGTGTCGACGACATAGTTTCCGGCTCTAACAGCGGCTACTCGGGAGCCGGCGGTAACGTAACGTCCCGTGGCAGCTACGCGGGCCATAAGAGGGGCTATGGGCGGCGCCGGCAGGAACATCGTGGCGATATTGACGATGTCGAAGGTCGCCCAGAGCACCTCATCGACCGAGGGCGGTTTCCGTATTGGTTGTGGATGAATGGGCAAGTATGAGTTATTCAGCTGAGCGACTGCGGTATCTAGTGTTGGATGCTGGTAATACGGGTTCGTCAACTGATCAAGCGGAATCCACGATGAAATCGCATGACCGAGGACACTGAACGCCTCTTCAGTCGAAGAGCCGACACTCGCGACGGTGTCGATGATCGCTTTGCTGGTGAGGTTTTCCTCGCGCGGTGGTGCGGTGACAACGAACACGGCGCGGCCATTGTCGCCGACACCCCCACGTATCGAGGACAGCTGCTGCATGCTGGTGCCGATCGCTTCGAACGGGAAAGTCACAATGTCGAGTGCTCCCCGTCCGACACCCTTGACCACGTCCCATGCCTTGCCGGGCAGGCCGCGGGTATCGGTCGGGTTTCCGTCGGCGTCTACCTCGACTGTCTCACCGTTGTGGTAGCGCAGCAGCATGCGACCGTCAGGGAGGTGTTCGAGTGTCCCTCTGCTGGTGGATCGGCCGTCTTTCTCGTTGACGAAGTCGTATTCGAACTCGCCGCCTTCTCCGAGTCTCCCCTCGATGAGCAACCCACCGACACGCTCGAGCGTGAACAACAGTTTCCCGTCCGGGCCGAACGTCTGGGATTTCACTACCCGCCCGGAAGCGTTGCGGGTCTCCACCCTGAGGTTGGGCCCGTGATGGTAGATGAAGCTGTATCCCTTGGTTTCCGGGTTGTAGTGCCGGTACATACGTTTCCCGTTTTCGTCGGGAAACACATCCCACCGTTTATCCTCTGCACCGATTCTCCAACCGTGACCGGTGTTGTCGATCTGCCCCACCAGAACGCTGTCGTATCCACCATCCGCGTTGCGGACCGTCGCGGTGAAAGTCGTGTTGTTGTACAGGTCGATGTGCTGGTTGTCGTACAAACCTTCATCGTTGAGGACACCGATATCGATCCCGTCGAGGTTTCCGTCCGCGTCATAAGACGGCGTACGAATGTTCTCGAGCTCGGAATCTGCCGTGAAATCGTGACTGGGCGCACCGGAAGTCGACGTACCCGGAGCGAAACTCTGGAAATACCAGTCACCCTCTGCGGTCGCCTTGCCTGCGTAGGAGGAGTTCCCATCAGCGTCGTCGTGCCAGTGCTGCAACCCGCCACGCTCATTACGAACGATCCGCCAACGATCGATCGTGCCATCAGGATTTTCGATCTCCAGATCGACAGTGTTGGCGCCATTACCTTCCGGGATGCGGTACGTCACCGGCCGCTCATCGAGCATGGTCCCTTCCCAGACATCACCCGGGGCACGACCGGCGGTGTCCGGCATATCCAGCAAACTCGTGTCAGGGATACCGTGCTGCGACGCCTGCGAATCCGCACCCCCCGAATCCGACGAGGCCGAGTTACCCGGAGACGACGAGGCCGAAGGTGACGATGTGGTCGGGGCATCCTCGGAAACCGACGGCTCCTGATCACTTCTCTGCTCAGCCGCCCACCCATTCACGAATTTGTCCAAGGCGTTCTGCGCATCGCTCGCAGATTTCTGGTAGGCGTCGTACTTCGGGTCGTCCGGCGACAAAGCGTCGGCCGCATTCCGCCAGTACTCCTTACTCTCCTTCAAAATCGCATACATAGCTTTGGCGTCCGGGTCGTCCTTCGGCGACGAGTACGGCGCGCCGACGAACTGCAACAACGGACCCGGCGAAGCGCTTTTCGGTAACTGCCAACCAAGCGAAGTCAAGATCGGAAGCGGTTGCCGCACAGGCACTGTTGACGACGCTGCGACCTCGGGCGCAGACTCCGTGGCCGCTGGTGGCTGCACCGACGTACCGAGGTCGAAAGAATCCGCGACAATGACGACTTCATGGGCACCGGCCACCAGCTCGCGACGGGCGTCGATCCGCCCGACCATACGAGCAGCCGAATCAGGGTTCATACCGTGAAAGGTGTGCACCTTCCCACCGCCACCAACCGACTGCTCGGCCGGGTCGTCGACAGCGGGAGTCAGCGTATCCAGATGAGCACCGCGACGAGCTACCCATTGCAGGAATTCTTCGTAGTTGAGTTGGCCGGGTGAGAAACCGCTGTAGCGTGCCATGACGTCACTGCCTTCACTAGCTCGTTATTCGATTGGGTCGGCGTTCGCACCGCCGAGAACCCACAAAGAAGTGCGGATCGGAAAATTACTGGGCTGCTTTAGATTTAGATTTGTCCAGTTCGCATAATCGGGTTCGAGAACTGGTGTTGGCAGGTGGGTTCCTCGCAGCGTCGGTAGCTGGTATCCGCTGGTAGATCTATGCGGCAACCGGCCTTCGGCGATGAACTCGGTCGCGGAGTTCCGAGGAGGTGCCAGGTGTGCGGCCGAGAGTTCCAGATGTTCTGGCGCGGGAATGGCAGAGGCCCCGCCGGTATGGCGGGGCCTCGATCGGAATGGGAATAGACGGAAATCCTCAGGCAGAACCGGTTTTCTGGACTGCTGCCCGGCGGGCGGAAGTCACCGTGGAATCGATGTCCGCGGCGACCCCGCCCTTACTCGAACCTCCGCTATGCGATACGCACGTAGGACGCCGTATCGGTATGGGCGACCGGGTTGTACGCGGGGACTATAGCGTTAGATGTCGCCTGCACAATGACGACATCACCCGCCACGACGGTCGCGGTAGCCGAAACGGTGATTGTCGTCGCCGCGTTCGCGGTGGCGGCTTTCGTTGTGCCGGTGGCGATCACCGCATTGTTCAGCAGCAACCGAAGTGTCAGGTTCGGCCGGCTGAATACGTTGGACGTGAACACCACGGCTGCGGTGATCGTGGCGTCGGATTTCCCGCCCAGGGCGCGCAGGCCGTTACCGTCGGCAACCGACGAGCCGGGGTAACCGCTGGTGTCGGCGGCCCAGCCGGAGATAGTGCTCCAGCCGGTGTTCAACCCTGACCAGGTACCAGATTTCGTCATCGACGAAGGCTGGAAACTGGTTTTCGCCTCGGCCGATAGCGTGCCTGCGCCCGCGGGCGCAGCGTATGATGTCGCGTATACGGCGTAGGTCTGGGCTAGTTCGCCGCTACCTGTGTGCTTCGCGGCGAGACCGGTGGTGGCGGTCAGGGAACCGATCGCCGAAGCAAGCGGCCGGGAGCCGGTGGAGGCGGACAGCGCGCCTGTCCCGGCGTATGCGACCGCTGCCGGAATTTTTCCGGCCACCGCGATGCCGGTGGACAACGCGCCTTCGGCTCCGTAGCCGACACTCATCGGCGGCAATCCCGAAAAGCGTCCTTCACCGCTGAAAATCGCTTCGGCTGTGGTGATTGCCGTGAGATAGACCGATGCGGTTCCGTTCGAACCCGCTCCGGTTGCTGTGCCCGCGCCGATTGTCGCGCCGGGGTCACCGCTGCCACTGAGCGCAGCCATGAGCACACCGGGGCCCGCTGCGATGGCGACTCGGGCTGTTGCTTGTCCGGTGCGGTCGAGAGCGGTGGGGGTAGGGACTGTCCATCGCTGATGAGCCGTCACGCTGCCTTGTCCGGCGAAGGGTGCGGCGGGAGCCGCGCGCACCGAATCGACCGTGACTGCGCTTTGTCCACTGCCGGTGTAGCCCGCTATCGAGTAGGGCTCGATGACCGGCACCTGTGCGTTGATCACTGTGCGCATCGCCGTGGGTGGTGCGTCGGTGATGACCGACGCCACCGGCGCCGATGCCACGGTCACGGGCGGCGCCGGTGGCACGGCCTGCGTGCGCAGTTGTTGTGTTGCCATGCCGCGCCTTTCGATCAGGACATCGTGAAGGTCGGGGTGATCAGCAACTGGCCCTGCGCACCGAGGGTGGTCGAGCTGATCGCTACCTTGTCGATGAATTCGGCGGTGCCGCCCGCGGCGGTCTTCCACAGGCCGATGTAGGTGTAGGTTCCCGCGGGCAGATCGATGGTCACCTGGGAACCGTTGATCACGCCGCCGGTCGCGGAGGTCCAGGTGGTTTGCTTGCGGGCGTAGGCCGGTGAGCCGCCGGTCGCTTCGTTCGCGCCTGTCGTGCCGGGGTCGGCGGTGTGCACGCTCACGAACGCGATATTGGATCCGGCGATGTTCTTGTAAGCGTCGGCAAGTGCTTGGCGGGTGGTGGCTACAGCGATGGTCATGATGTATCTCCTGTGATAATTGAAATGGCGAGCGAGCAGTGGCGGTGCTACTGCTTGCGGCGGATGGTTCCGAAGAACCAGAGGTAGTCGGTGGTCGGGGTGGTCGGGTACGACACGTAGAGGCGGTATTTCGCACCCGCCGGGATGGCATCGGCACGCTCGGATTGCACGGTGAAGACGGCGTTCGCGTTGTCGACGACCGCGGGCCAGGTGTCGAGCACCGTGTCGGCGGCGTTCAGGACCACGATGCGCACCTGCGTACCGTTCGGGAACGCCGAACCGGACTCGAGTGCGATGGTGTGCACGAAATCCGCGCCTTTGGACAGGACGAGGGTGAGATTCGAGGGGTCGTAGCCGAATTGTTTCTGTGTCATGGTTTGCCTCAGCTCGGATCGGACTGCGGCGCGACGGGGTCGGGTTCGACGAAGACCGGATCGGGCTCGGGGTCGAGTTCTCCAATGAAGATGCTGCCGCGCCGGGTCGTGACGCCGTCGGCCACGATGGATACGACGAGCATGCCGTTGTCCACCTCGAGCGCCAGATCCTGGCCGCCGATGGTGACAGGTGTAGTCATAGATCCTCTGCTTTCCAATAGTCCCAACCGCCACCGTTGACCCAGGACGCCCGCTCGGTACCGAGTCCGGTGTAGCGGTGGCCCGGCCCGCTGGGCAGCGAGTTGCCGGTGTCGGTGTAGGTGAGTACGTCTACCCAGCCGGAGCTGGTCTTACGTTGTGCGCTGTATTCGGTGCCGATTGCCTTGACGCGCAGCACTTCACCGCTTTTGACGGTGGTCGCGACACTGGTCAACGAGGTCCAGGCACCATTGGCGTACTTGAAGAGAACGAGTGCGTTCTGTGTGGCGTTGAGCGAGACGAAACTCTTGTTGTCCGCCGTGGACCGGAGCATGAGCCACGCGTGGCGCGTCGTCGGATTGATGATCCGACCGGTGACCATGTGGTCGTTGTAGTTCAGTTGCTGGGCGTAGAGGTAGCGGCGTGGTCCATCGGTGCTACCCGATACCACGAAGACACCACCGGAGACGGTGGCGGCGCGGCTGGTCATCCTGGCGAATGCCGTTGGGATCGTACCGGTATCGAAATCCTGGTAGAACACCAGTTTCACCGGGTCGCCGGTGACGAGTTCCTTGCTCAGCGCGACATACGGCACGCTGTTGGACGAGAAGGTGAGCGTGCCTGCCGCCACAGTGGTTCCCGCCGCCAAGGGCGCCGAGGCCGCGAACCGTGCCTTGGGGCGCGGTGGCAGTGCGGTCGCCACGCGCGGCAGATCCGTTGTGGTGATCCCCAGCAACGGCCGCACCGCACCGGAACCGCACTGCTGAATGCCCACGAACGCCGACTCCCCGACGTCGAACAAGATCTCGGCGGGCAGTTCCACCGAATGCTCGAAGCGAGAGCTCGTGATGAGCGGTGTCTGATTGTCGGAGACCCATTCGATCCGGATATCACCGTTGTCCAGCACGCGTCCGACAACCACATACAATGCGCACGGGGCCGACGAGACCGCTTCCACCATGAACGTCGCGATCTTCCGGCCACCGCTGTAGCGGCAGCGAATATAGGCGCCCTCCAGCGTGTTCGCGGGCGGCGTATACGCGGGCGTGAACTGAACGTAGAAGGTCCGCGGGTAGTAGACCGGCAAATTGTTCTGGTCGTAGTGGGCGATGTACTGGTAGGTGTACTTGGTGTATCCCGTCTTCGGGCTGTCGGAGACATGCCATGCCCGTTGATGCAGCAGGCTCCGCGGTATCGACGATTCCTCGGTGAGGTTCATCGTCTCCCAATACGCTTTGATCGGCAGCCCATCGATCACCACCTGCACCCGCGAACTCGTGGCCTGCGCGGCCTCCCCGGCCTGTGCGACGATCTGCTCGGCAACCACAGCCGAACCACGCGCGGTCAATGCCTCTTCGCGAGCTTTCGCTGCCTGCGCGCGCAGGATGCGTGCCCAATCTCGCAAATCGATGAGTCCGCCGGTGAACCCGGTAACCGCATCGCAGAAGCTCGCGGCGAACTCGTGCAAGCCGATGCGCACCGCATTCGCCAGATTGGCCGGAAAAGCGGCATAGGAACGCACCAGTTGAGCGGACATCTGCGACTGTAGCGATTGCTTGGTGATACCGGCCAGGCCACTGACGTAGGGGGCGCCCGGTGTGGCGCTGTAGGCGCCTTCAGGGATTTTGTGGTCAGGGCTGGTCATCGCGCACCACCGGATTTGAGCAGTCGAAACCTGTTGTGGATCACAGGTCTTCCGCCTTCCAGTCGCCCCATCCGCCGCCGTTCACCCAGGAATAGCGACCGGTGCCGAGCCCGGTGTAGCGGTAGCTCGACCCCTTCGGCAGCACCTTGCCCGAATCGGTGTGCGTCAAAATCTGGGTCCACGCACCGCTGATCTTCTTCTCCACGGTGAACACATCGCCGACCGCCTTGATCCGGAATTCGTCGTTGTCGGCGGTTGCGGTCTGCACCGTGGCCAGCACGGAGCCCGTTTCCCCTCCGGTCCAGCGCACGATATAGGCCGCACTGCTGGTCACGGTCAGCGAAACGTAGGAGCGGTTGCTCGCGTCGGATCGTACGAACAGTCGCGCGCCCTGCGCGGTGGGGTTGCGGATGCGACCGGTCACCATGTGGTCGTCGTAGTTGAGCCGCTGGCCGTACAGGTAACGGCGCAGGCCGTCGCTCATTCCGGATACCACGAACACGCCGTCGGATACCCGCGCCACCCGTGCCGACAACCGCACCAACGCGGTCGGCATAGTGCCGGATTGGAAGTCCTCGAAGAATTTCAGCTTGATCGGGTCCCCGGTCGACGACGACTTGCCGAGGGACACGTACGGGATCTTCCTGGAGGAGAACTTCAGCGTGCCCGCGGCGAGCACCGCGCCCACGCTCAGCATCGACGAGGTCGGGAACTGGGCGTTGAGCTGCGGCGGCCACACCGTCGGCGGGCGGGGGATGTCGGCGGCCTCGATTCCCAGCAGTGGCCTGCGGTTGCCGGAACCGCGCTGGTGGATGCCGACGAACGCCGTCTCCCCTTGTTCGAAGATGAGCTCGGCAGGCAGCTCGACAGTGCGCTCCACCCGGCTGGCGGTGATCTCGGGCGTCTGGTTCGCCGACACCCATTCGATCTTGATATCGCCATTCGGCAGCATGCGGCCGACAACCACATACAACTCACACGGCGAAGACACCGCATCCGGAATATAACTGACAACCTTGCGCCCCCCGCTGTACAGACAGCGGATGAACGCACCTTCCATGGTGTTCGCGGGGGGGATGTAGGCGGGTGTGTAGTTCACACTCACCGTGCTCCCCGAGGCCGAAAGGTTCCACACCGCGCTGTGCAGCAGGTTCCGTGGAAACGATGTCTCCTCGGTGAGATTCATCGTTTCCCAGTACGGCTTGATCGGCAATCCATCGATCAACACCTGCATCTTCGAGTTCGTCGCCTCGATGATCACCGTCTGGTTGTCGGCGGTGGACTGCGCGCCCGAAGCGCTCCGCTGCGCGGATACCGAATCCCGCAGAGCTTGATCGGCATCGGCGCGCAATTGCCGCGCCCAGCCGCTCAGATCGATCAGACCGCCGCTCGCGCCGGTGATCGCGTCGCACAGGTCGGCGGCGAATTTCTTCACCCCGGCATCGATGACAGCACCGAGATTGATCGCGATATTGCCGTAGGACCGAACAATGCCGCCCGCCATCGCGGATTTCGCCGTGTCCTGAGTGATTTTCGAAACGCCGGTGATATCTCCGTCTTTGCCCGACCCAGTGTAGGCGCCCTTGGGGACGAAACGATCAGGACTGGTCATCTTGCCTCGCCCTCGAACGTGCCGTCGTGGGCCACATCGGCGGCGAGGTCGCGACTGTCGACCAGATGGGCCAGCTCACCCGATTCCTGGAGTTGCCGCACCAATTCCCGCCGTTCGTCCAACGAGAAATCGGTCACCGAAGGCGTAGTCACCGCGGCGGGCTTGGGCGTACCGACCGGAACCCAGTTCCCCGACTGCGCCAACCAGTGCTCCCCACCGGGAGCGGCCGGGTGGTACTCCAGCGTCTGCTCCTCGGGGTGATGGCGGAAGCCGAGATCCCACAAATGCTTCGACCACTTACCCAGTACCTGCTGCGGCACCAGGAGTGGACCGTTGCGCGGACCGGGCAATCCGATCAGCGCCCAGAGGAACGCCTCCTCTGGGTCGTTCGGGTTGCATTCGTGCTGCAAAGGAAGTGGCATAGTTTCTCTCCGGATTTCGCATGGCGATCACATGACTCCCAGTTCATGCAAATCGCCCATGATGGTCTGAATGTGCCTGAGTGACTTGGCAACCGGGTCTTCGCGCGCTTTGTCGGCGCCGATGGCGATGTGCCACGACGGCGTGACACCGCGCGACCAGCTGAGGTCGAGCGCCGTCACCTGCTCCACGAAGATCTGGCCCTTCGGCAACCCATCGACCGTGGCGCCGATCCGGTCACCGAGGAAGAAGTGGCCCTGCCCGTGCTCACCGATGAAGTACGGTGCGCCATCGATGACCGTGATTTTGTGTGAGGTGAACCCGCGCGTCTCCCACAGACCCCTGCGGATCGCCACCAGCGACGACAAGGTGTAGGCCTTGTCCGCTCCGGACTGGAAGAACTCGAAGTAGTGCGACCAGCCCATCTGCGGTGGACGCAACGGCGATTTGAACGACATCCAGGCCAGGATCGTGTCCGTATACAGCGGTTTGAGGAACGTGTCCAACGGGCCACCCATCCCAGGCAGGCTGACTCCCACCCCGCCGATGCCGGGAATGCTCAGTGCCACCGTGGAAGTGAGATCGCCGATCATATGCACGACCGAGGAGATGACCTCGTTGACGCCAGGCATGCTGTGCCCGCCGCAGTTGATCTGCGCCGCGGTCGCGGGCGAAATCGTGAACTCCGAGGTCTGGATGCCGGTGTATTCCGACTCGCGGTAGATCACCCAGGGATTGGAAGGCCTGGTCCCCAGCCACCCGGACCGGTGGTACTCCTCCGGGACATTGGGGTCCGGGAGAATGCTGGGCTCCTGCTCGGTCATATCGTTGACGAACTTCTGCACCGTGTGCACGAGCCCATCCACCAGCGAACCGCCTTCCGAGGTGCCGCTGTAGTACCCCGACTTATCGACGATGTCGAACACCAAGCACCCATGGCGGAGGTTCGCGCCCGGCCAGGGCGGCGGATCACCCGCGAGATAGCGGCGGCAGGTAACCATGAGCTGAGCGTCTGCCAGCGTGCCCTCGGCCATCTCGTGCCAGCCCTTCCATCGCGACGAGATCACTGTCCAGATGGAGCTGTCGGAGAGGAGGTTCCCCGGCGCCACCACCATCGACCAGTTCGACTGGTCGAGGTTGATCCATTGCGCGGGATCCAGCGGGTCGTCGGGCAATTTCCACAGGCTGGCTTCTTTCCGCAGGATATTGACGAACAGCGACAGCTTCAGACACCAGATCGACGGCCCGGCCAGCATGAACACTCTCGGGAATTGGAAACCCGCGGGCAGGAACGGGTTACTCCACGCCTGAATCCATTTCAACTCCTCGTAGTCGTGCATGAACTGCACGATCACGGTTTTCATGCCCGTCTCGGACTTCTGCAGCGTCGCGGTCTTCATCCGGCCACCCCACCGCGCACCGTCCTTGTCGACAGTGACGTGCACGTTCTGGGTCGAGCGCGCGGAGGCGTTCATAATCCATGTAGCCAGGTAGTGCTCGGCAGGCAACACGAGCTGCCCAGTGCCCGATTCGTTGAGCAACCAGGTGAAAGTGGCCGAGATCTCGGCTCGACAGATACCGCGTAAGTTCCAGTCGCCGTCCCACAGCCGGATCAACGGCGGTTCGATCCGTTTGTCCTTACGTGTCTTACGGACAGCGAGCGCGTTGCGGTGGATCGTCTCCATCCGCTCTAGCGCCGCGCCACCCACGGCAGGCGCGGTCACTGCAACCCCCACGGCCGCGACCAGTTACGCGGGCAGCGAACCTGGACCGTCGCCCCGGCCGCCGCACCACGAACCGTCACCGGAACCCGGGTCTCCGGAGTCCACGCCGGCACCGAATGCAGGAACATCTTGCCGTTCATCCGCGCCCACACCGAGCTGTCGTCGGCGGCGACGATCATCTCTTCCATGGGATCGGTGTCCACAGTGACGTCCTGACCTGCCGTCAACGTAGGCAACGTGATCACCCTGGCCTTGTTCTCATCCTCGGTCCAGGAGAAATCCGGCAGAGTCCACACCCCAGGCGCGGTCACCACCCACCGCGGCCACAGCGGCTGATCAGTCGGGTTCGACACCGGCAACCACAACGTCTCGGATTGTCCAGCGCCGCGGGTATCGATGGTCGACACCGCGGTCGCGGTGACATCCTCCTCCACCCACCACGGCACACCAGCAGTGCAGGTCATCGTGACCTGCCCCCACTTCTTCAGATGCGGATCCCGCTGCGGTACGAACTCCGGCTGCTGCGACATCCGCAGATGCAGCGTGCGAGCACCGTACTCGGTGGTGACGACGAGCTTCGCATCACGGTCGTACGCCCACGCCTTCCGCCACGCCGAATCCACCGACTCCCAACTGGCAGAATCTGTTTCGTACACATTGACACCGAACACCACATCACGCTTCTGCCAATTCGCCCCACCATAGGTAGCGCCGATCTGAAACGCCGTCGAGTTCCAGATCGTGGTCACCGGGGCGTCGTAGAGCCCGGTCGGCGTGGTACCCAACTCGACACCCTCGCGCCCCTGACCGGGACCGGCGAGCGTCCAGTGCGAACCATCGACACCTTCGACTTCGATCGTCGCGGCTTGTGCCACAGAAATTCACCTCATTTCTTACTTGGATATCAGGACCAACGCCCGCCATAGGTCAACGCACGCTGCGCCCTCTTAGCTCTGACCTGCATGAACTCGGCATCCACATCCGGAGCCGAAATACGAATCGCCAAAGAACGATCGACCCGGTTGTTGCGGCGACGCCCACCACCGACACCGAGCGCGCGAGTCGGTACGACCTGCTGCCCACGCACACCGGAAACACCCCAGCATCCTGGGAAATCACCTGCAACAACGAAAGATCCGCCTTCGCGAAACCACCGGACGAATCACCTCCACGGGAAACAGACCCGCCGGCGGCCAGGAACCGGGCCGCACCATCCCCACCGGAAACAGAACTGCCCGCGGCAAGCAACCGCGCCACTACCCCTTGTCCACCGCGAATACCGAACAGGCGATCTCCGACTCGGGAAGCTGCGGCGAAACCATCGCCGGCTGCGACATAATCCACTACCCCAGATCCCGCGCTGGGCACAGAACCAGTTGCGTCCATAGCGTTTTCGAACACAGCCCGAGCCAGGGTAGCCGAGCCGGCACGCTGCACTGTCCGAAAAACACCGATGCCGCTCGTCCCGCCCAACTCACCTGAACCGGCCGCATCCGACGCTTCCCCTGCCCGGCGCCGCGACCGAACCGAACGCCCGGATACCTCGTCGGTACTGTTGTCGCTTGCGTCCGCGGAGCCGTAGGCGACCGCGAAATCTGTCAGCGTCTCCGGCATCTCCGGTAAGCCGTCGAACCAGTTCCACGCCGGGCGAGCCACCAGACCACCCTCGGCGAATCCAGGTGCGACACCAACATTGGTCGCCGCAGGCATCGGCGCATTCCGAGTTGCCGACGCCGCGTGCACAACATACTCACTATCCGCCGCCGTGCCCAGATCATCACGCCCCCCACCCGGACCCCGCAACAACCCGCCATCCGCCATCTCCACCGGATCGGTGAATTCCCGGATTCTGTCCGCCCAATCATGTGGATTCGGCCCGATCCCGAAATACGGAATCATGTCGATAAAATCAGCGAACCCCCGCAAGAAACCCCTGACCCCATCGACAAGACCGTTCCACGCACCCGTGATCGTGTCCACAATCGACTGGAAGATCGTGCTGACAGCATTGACACACGTCTGGAACATCGGAACCACAGTGTCGTTCCAGGTATTCGAAAACCACTCCCCCACCGGTATCAATACATTCCGGAAAACCCAATCGAAACCCGACCTGATCGAATCCCAATTCTCCACTATCAGAGCAATAGCGGCAGTGGCAAGCGTAAGCGCAGCGATGAGTGTCGCACCGATCGGGTTGGCATTCATCACCGTATTGAACGCCCACTGCGCGATAGCCCACGCATGAGTAGCGATCGATACAGTATTCAACACCCCCGCGAACATCCCCACATCCGAAGCCGGCTTCTGCGCCTCCCCCTTCTTCACCGCATCCTTGAACAGCTTGTGCACCCCAGCAGAATCCCGCGCTGAAGCAACCCAGCCCTTCAGCCCCGTCGTAGCCGAACTCGCCGAAGAAGCATGCGTATTCGACGCTTGCGTCGTCGAAGTGGTGTCATGAGTGCCAGCGGCATGCGCCTCCGGGCTGCCACCACCGAACAACATAGCGGATGCGAGCGCCCCAGCAAGTAGAGCTGTTGTAGCAGGCCCGGTCCGCCGCTGCGGGCTCCTCCTGCCTCCTGGCCTATCCCCATTACTTCCAGCGCCTCGGCTATCCGGAATGCTCCTACTTTCAGACTGAAGGCCCTTTTTACCCCGATACCCCTCAGGCGGTTCACCCTCCGGGAACCGATCAGGATTGGGCAGGCCAACCGGGTCTTCTCCGATATCAAATAGTTGAGTCCGGGCCGTACCGTTCGGCATGACTCGAACCATCCGGTATTCAACCTCCGCTGTGCCATCGAGTAACGCTTGGTAGATCTCTGGATGGTCTATCTCCAGCTTTTTCAGTAGATATTCATCACTAGCAAGCGTGGCCTCCAGATATTCTCGCGTCCCTTGTTGAGCAAGAACATGGTTCCCAGACTTGCCAGTAACCCACCTGTTGCCTAGCCCTGATTTAGGGGCTTTGGCCTCTACCAAAACAAGTTTTCCGTCGATGACAGCTATCAGATCGAATACATTCCTTTTACCTTTCCCCGGCCGCTCATTGTCACCTTTTATTACAAATTTCCCCTCCCCCCTCGCGATGCGCTGCCCGATATAGTCTCGCGCAGCCACCTCGCCAGCCTCCTCACTCAGACCGTTAAGGTCATTGAAGGCTTTCTGGTATGAATCTACGCGCTTTGTGAGTTCCTCAATTTTATCATTCGATACCGGCTCTTCCCTACTATTAGCATAGTCGAGATACCTTTTTATAGATTCCTTTTTCTGCTTTTTCTTTTTAGCAACTTCATCCCCCTCGATGCCTTCATCCGCCTCGACACCTATCTCCTCCTCGTAATATCTCTTGACTTCCCCCTCTCTGCGGTCCAACTCCTCTTTAAGGGAGGCTTGTTTAGTATGTTGAATTTCTTTGATTTCCGCTTGCGCCGCCGGAGATAGATCAATCGGAACTGCGCGCGAACTAGTCTTTCTTGCCCGTAGGTCGGGCAATTTTTTCCTCGTCACTTAAGCACCTATAGTTACGCTAGATATCGAATGAAGACAAGTGCCGTGGACAGCGTCGATTAATTCCATGAAGATCGATGGACTCTTTCAGAAAGATGGCATAGCCGGGAGTTTTCAGAAAATTCAGCCTTACCAATAAATTCCACTGCGGCATCAGTAACTCACTACTGGCGATCAACGAGCCTTTCCGAATAATCGGTGTGCTGTGAATTTATGTTTTCTGACGGTACTCGGCGTGGGGTAGGACAAAGGAAACGACGACGATGACGCTGATCCGCGAAGGGCACAGGCTGTCGCACCGCAGTATCTCGAATGTGATTTCGAGCAGGGAATTGCCGCGTTCACCGATGGCCCGTTTGCTGTTGTGCGCTTTGTCGCCCGCTTTCTGCCGTTCCAGCAACTGCCCACCAGCGGGTTTCTTCACCGCGCGACCGTGTCCACCTCGGTTTCGCCCTCATAGCAGAGATCACCCAGTACAGGCGGGGCACTGGCGGACCGGGCAGACAGTCCCTCGCGCATACTGGCATGGGTGCGCAACGCGGTGGTGCCGTACTCGCGATCGGGTTGTGTCTGTGACGACCGAAGCGACTACTCCTCCCGCGCAGTGGAACTGGACGTTGCGCTGTGGTGTCGGCGTTTCCCGCCCCCCGGTCCATCGGTTTACCATTTGCGAATCGTGGGTAAGGCTCGTGGAGCCGGTCGGTGGAGATGAGCATGCCGTTCACCCCGATACGCTCGCGCCCGGACATGTGCGCCTCGAGTAACTCCGCACCGCGCTCTGGGGCTCGGCCAGCAAGTACATCGATGCTTTCGTGCGTGTGGTTATAAGCGGTGGGCTTGCCGATGGTCGCTACCGCGGGCCGACTGTGCGACTCGGGTGAGGTCTAAGAACCAGCACAGCACCAACACTGCTTGCGCGAAAAGGGTCTATGCCCGCCGGTCGGCGCGGGTGCCGCGACGGCGTTCGATCTCAAACAGCCTGGTCAGGGGCCTGTTAATGGCTTCGAAAAGCCGCAACACTGCCCTGGTCAACACCTGTCGATCGGCGCGCAGTAGCGACCGTCGTCCTCGCTGAGCATCCACTAATTGTCGCGGTCCGTGTACGAGGTCACCGCTGTCGTGGATCCTTGATAACCCTTGTCGACCAACATGATCAAACACGCAGACTGGACTGCGGACAGAATTTGCCAGATCCAGGCGGCCTTCATATCGGGCAGGCTGTCCGAAACCCATAGAATCTCATCGTCCGATGCGGTGATGACCTGAATGCTCATGTCGTGACATTTATGCTTGCCCGAATAGAAAAGCCAGTCGGTAGGGACCTGGTCGATCTCTATGAACATGTCGTCGACAATCACGTACTGGTGCCCAGAGTTTCCGGCTCGGCGTAACACTGCACGCAGACCCGATGCTCGGGTCGGTGATCAGGTCCGCGGTTTCCTCCACGCAGCGCCGGGCGGTATTGGTAAATAATCCTGAAGTCGCCAGTTCTGAATAGGTTTCTCTATTGCTCAGGTATACCTGCATCAGCAGGGCTTACCTATCTGGGCAAAGCAGTCGTCACGCCGACTCGATCCGGACATGGTGACGAAGGATCACGCCCAACATCCGGGTCGGAGTCGAACGTGATAATGACGATACAGCAAGGTGAGACAGCACATGAAACCTCTTGGTGGCGGACAGTAGATCTTGTCAATAAGATTCTCCACCAGTATTTTTCGCCATATTAGGCGAATAATACACACTGCTGGTGGCGACATCAGATCGCCACCAGCAGCAAGGATATAAAGGGGGGCCTTGAACCGAAACGGTCAGGCTTCCTGTTTGTGAGACGTCGACCAGCAACGTTGCTCTCGAATCGGTGACAACCCGACTGCTTATGTTCAATGATGCGACACAGACCAACATCCGGACGACCAAACTCGGCCAGCGATATACCCTCTAATTCTCCCAGACCTCACCGGGAGAACCGCACTAAAATGACGGAAGAATCGGTTCATCCAGCTGCTCTTGATACTCTGGGTTCACGATGTGGAATGATATCGAACTGTTAATCGTATACAATTCGATGCATACATTCTCCAGTTCCCAAATCGTTTTTGGCTCACCCTGATCCGGTAAACGCCGATCTGGTGGACCCAATTCCTTGATAATTCGGTCTTCGAGTAGCGAATAAATATCAGCCTGCTCTACTGACGGTCTAGCTCCTCGACCATATTCAACGTCTGCGACAAACAATGTCATCCAGCTGATCTCTCTGGAAGAATTGTACGCAAAAAAGACACGTGCAGTATTGCGGAACACATCAAGAGGCGTGACCAAGGCAGCGCTGTGCTCGTAGATCGCATCTATCCGCCAGCCGACCTTCTCGCAGAAGGGTGGCAGATCCTCGGCCTGCCATGTCCAGTCGAACTCCATGGCCGTGCGAGCTAGGCGCACCGCACCTTCGATATCTGATTTCATCCTCATAGATCCTCTCACGAGAGACACATACAGTCACTACTAAAACTAGCGGCCTCTATTCGACACCCGAGTCTTAATCAGCCCCTCTAAAACAACGGGTTCGATGATCGACGTACCTCACAAAGCAGCATCGCCATATCGGGAATAGTCTGACCGATAATAGAAATTCACTCCATAAGACCAGCGTCCCAACCAGCTACCCAGCCGAGTGAACTCTTAACACTGCACATGAAACGCACCACCGGCTTTGACCGGCGCGATATCGTCTAGCTCCGCCTGCTTCTCCATCCACTCCTGAAAAAGAGGGTTGACAAAGCCCAGTATCACGGACTTCTTCAACGGATACAGACAGATGGACACTTTCGGAAGATCCCAGACGAGCTCCTGATCAGTTTCGTCCACCAGGTACCTCGGTGGACCCAACTCTGCAATAAGTCGCTGGCCGACAAGTTCATAATACTCTGCCACTTCCCCCATTGTTGGCGAGGGCGAAGCCGCAGTCGAATCCGCCACAGTTATCGAGATGTTTTGTATCTCCTCACCCGCCGCAGCAATTTCAGGGACCATTTTCTTATCGGTGAACAGATTAGCTCGAGGACGTCTGACGTCGAGATCAGTGGCAAATTCAATTCCCAGTTTGTCACGAATCACTATTTTCCAGCCTGTGATCGCGCAGAAGCGTGGCACATCCTCGAGTGTCCAGGTCCAGTCGAATCCCGCTGCGATGCGGGCGAGCGCGGCGGCACCGTCGAGGTCTGTATGCATGGTCGAAAACTTCCTGTCAGTAC
>NZ_JBWSOR010000049.1:0-22212 GCF_056629435.1 Nocardia sp. TBRC8007
ACTCCGTCCGGGTAGGGGCATTCGAGGAGGAACTGTGCTCGCGGCCAGTGCCGCGCGATACGTCGCAGCGTACGAGTCTCATCGATGATGTCGCGACCAGGAAAGAATTTCGACCGTGATCCGGTGCTCACTTGCAGGCTGGCAGCCGACGCGCCCAGTCCCGACATGGCGTCATTGCCGACCGTGCGATGTCCGACCACGTCGCCGAGCCGACCAAACGCTGTGTCGTAAAGAAACGGAGAGCCGTCGAATTCGCAGTCCCGCTTACACCGGGAAGTTCACGCGTGCGACTTCGCTCTCGGTGACCTCACAGGTCGACGCAGCATCGGATTAGGGCGGGTCAGTGACCTGGGTCGAGAGCAGGGCTATCAAGACCGCGGCGGCGAGCAGGTAGCCGGTGGTTATGGCGGTAACTTGCATGAGCGGCCCGAACACCAGTGGGGATCCGAACTGGCCGAGAAACATTGCCGTGCCCGACAGCGAGGTTGCCTGTCCGCGCCGCGAAGGTGGGGGCGTCTCGCCGATGAGGACCGTGATCATCGGTAGCAGCAGCCCGTTGCCGAGGCCGAACAGTGCCGAGGCGAGGAATACCGGCACCAGATGGTCCGCCAGTCCGAGAATGCTGAAAGCGACGACCCAGCAGCAGGCGGTGATGCGTAGCAGTGCGGTGAACCCGAATCGTGTTCGGATGCACGCGTATCCGAGTCCGATCAGGATAGAGGCGCCTGCCTGCACCACCATGAACAGCAATACGAAAATCGGTGCGTCGATTTCGAGTTGGGCCAAGGTCGAGGAGTCTTTCGCCGCGCTGCCCGGGGCGCTTATGGTCACTGGTCCTGCTATTGCCGTCACGCAGACCGGTGAGCTGAGCGCGCAGGGCGATATTAGCCCCTGACACTCGTGCTCGTTCGGCCAGGATCTCGACCTCATGAAGATCGAGGCTAAGCTATCCGGGCTACCGCTTGTTCGAAATACTGATTATAGGCAAGAAAATCTGCCGTTTTCCCGGTCCGATGCAGGAATTCTTGAAATGCCTTGAACTCGTGTTCCTCGGCTTCCGGGTAATTGTAGAACTCATCGAAAACGATCACGCTGCCCGGCAAGATATTATCGCCCAGCTGGTCGAAGACTTCTTTTGTAGACGAATAGATATCACAATCTATGTGTAGGAAGGCGATGGGGGTGGACTTCAGAGTGTGGCGTTTGAATTCCGGAAGAGTTTCATGGAACAACCCTTTCACCAGTGTTGTATTGTGAAGAACCGGTGGCATCCATTCATCGGACATGATCCGAAAAGTGCCCTGAGGAACCAGGGTGTCTCCTCGATTCCATTGTTCGGGAAGTCCATCGAAGGAGTCGAACCCCCATACGCGTTGTTCCGGATTGAGCGCAGCGATGAAGTTGATGGTTCTTCCTGTGCACACGCCCATCTCCAAGAACGCCCCGCGAAGTGTGACGTGATCGGAGCCATATTTGAGGACCGCCGCATCGGTGTCGAGAGCTTGCGCATTACGAAAATACTTTGCCACCATCGCTTGCGCCGACGGCGATTCTCGATAATCCTTGTCTTTCGGGAAGAAGTTGAGAACTTGACGTCCTTCGTGCCAGTCACTTGCCATGTGGGGCAGCTTTACCAATTGGTCCCATTGGAATTGGGAGCCTTTTGTAGAGCGCAATGTCATGAATGATCTCTCCTCGCGCTGATTCGATTCGACTACAAATAGTTCGACTGGTGGCATTCGAAACCGGCGTGCTCGAAGTGAGCTGCACGCCGCAACGCGCTCGTCGCAATTATAGGACGCAAGGTAAGAAAGCGCCCGATAAATGGCGATGCGTCGGCCCGGGCGGCGCGTCACCGCAGCGGCACCGGCCCGTCGTTTGCGGGTGCGGTCAGCGGCGATCGGATAGTAGCTCAGCGGCGAGTCCTTCGACGAGTGCGCGGATCTCGTCACGGATCGGACGAACCGCCTCGATCCCCTTTCCGGCGGGATCGTCGAGTTTCCAATCCCGGTAGTCCACGCCAGGAAAGTAGGGGCAAGTGTCGCCGCAGCCCATGGTGATCACGACGTCGGATGTCTGCACGGTGTCGGGAGTCAGGATCTTCGGGGTCTGGGCGGTGATGTCGATACCGACCTCGGCCATAGCCGCTACAGCGGCGGGGTTGATCCGGTCGCCGGGTGCGGTGCCTGCCGAACGCACCTCGACGCGGTCGCCGGCCAGGTGGGTGAGGAAGCTTTGCGCCATTTGGGAGCGCCCGGCGTTGTGGACGCACACGAACAAAACACTGGGTGCGGATGCCATGGTGGGAAATACCTTTCGCGAATCGATGGCAAGAAAGTGTTGGAGGTCACCCGCACGCGAATAACGCCGACAGTGTCACATTCACTGGACAGTCTTCGCCGAAGCGGCGATACCGTTGTGGGTGAAGCGTCTACGCAGGGTGAGTGAGACGTACACCAAGCCGACGAGCACAGGTACCTCGATGAGCGGGCCGACGACTCCGGCAAGGGCTTGTCCGGAGGTGGCGCCGTAGGTGGCGATCGCGACGGCGATGGCGAGTTCGAAGTTGTTGCCCGCGGCGGTGAAGGCGAGGGTGGTGGTGCGTTCGTAGCCGAGGCCGACCAGGCGACCGTAGAGGTAGCCGCCGCCCCACATAATCGCGAAATACGCCAGTAACGGCAGCGCGATCCGAACGACATCCCATGGGCGGGAGGTGATCTGGTGGCCTTGCAGGGCGAACAGGAGCACGATCGTGAACAACAGCCCGTACAGCGCCCATGGTCCGATTCGTGGCAGTAGCTTCGACTCGTACCAATCACGCCCACGGGCGCGCTCACCCGATCGGCGACTGAGGAACCCGGCCACCAGCGGAATACCGAGAAAGATCAGCACCGATTTCGCGATCTGCCACGGTGAGGTGTCGATGGTGGTTTGTTCGAGGCCGAGCCATCCGGGTAGTACTGAGAGGTAGAACCAGCCGAGCACGGCGAACATGACGACCTGGAAGATCGAATTCAACGCGACCAGCACAGCGGCGGCTTCGCGGTCGCCACACGCGAGGTCGTTCCAGATGATCACCATCGCAATGCATCTGGCCAGTCCGACGATGATCAGCCCGGTCCGATACTCGGGTAGATCCGGCAATAGCGACCAAGCGAGAGCGAACATGAGTGCGGGACCGACCAGCCAATTCAGGACCAGCGAGCCGATGAGCAAGCGGCGGTCGTCGGTGACGGTGTCGAGACGGTCGTAGCGGACTTTGGCCAGCACCGGATACATCATGACCAGCAGCCCGATCGCTATCGGTAGTGAAATCCCGTCCACTTCTATTGCGGACAAACCGTCCCCTAGACCAGGAATAAGGCGCCCCAGCAGCAGACCGGCTGTCATGGCCACGCCGATCCAGACCGGCAGGTACCGGTCCAGCGTCGACAATTTCCCGACCACCGTGTGGTAGGTGGCGCTCACGCGGACACCTCCGCGCCGACTTGTCGGGCGAGCGCGAGCGACAACTGCTCCAACGCATCCGGCGCCACGCGGTAGTAGACCCAAGAGGCACGGCGTTCGCTGGTCACCAGCCCGGCCTCCCGCAGCACCTTCAAGTGATGTGAGATCGTCGGCTGAGTGACATCCAGGCCATCGGAGACATCGCAGACGCAGGCTTCGCCACCGTCGCGGGCGGCGATCGCCGAAAGCACCCGCAGCCGTACCGGGTCGGCGAGGGCTTTGAACATCACCGCTAATCCGGCGGCTTCCTCGGCGGACAACGCACGACCCACCGTCTGGGTGGGCGCACACCCGGCCGACGCTACCGGCGCTTTCTGATTAGACATATATCTATATTGACTGATATCTATGTCATAGGGCAAGCGTGTTCTGGGTGAACATCCGGGGCGGTGGACATCATGGCCGGGTGGTGGTTTGTCATGTGTCTATGGTGTGTAGCGGGGTTCGGGTGTGGGTGTCGGGCATGGCGGCGACTCCGGCCAGGCTCAGGATGGTCAGGGTGGTGAGCATCCATCCGATCGCTTGGCTGCCGTATGCGGTCAGGAGGGGTTCGGCGAGCAGGGGTGGGATCCCGCCACCGAGGATCCCGGCGATATTGAACGCGATCCCGGTGCCGGTGTACCGGTAGCGGGTGGGGAAGGCTTCGGGCAGCAGCGCGGCGACCGGGCCGTAGGCGGCGCCGGCGATGGCGAAGGTACCGGTGATCGCGGCGGTGAACCAGACCGGTGATCCGGTGTCGATCATCGGTAACACCACCAACGACCACGGCACCCCGACACCGAAGGCGACCAGCATCGTCCGCCGCCGCCCCTGCCGGTCGCAGAGTCCGGCGGAGAGGGCGACGGTGACCATCATCGTCAACCCCCCGACCACCCCGGCAGTCAGGATCAACGACCGCGACAACCCGACATGAGTACTGGCGTAACCAGTCAAATACGCGCTGGCCATGAACACGAACGCGAAGATCCCGACCACCGAGGCCGCAGCGGCGAGGATCCGACGCCACTGCTCCCGCACGACCGCCGTCAACGGGGCACGTACCACGCTGCGGGACTGTCGATGCTTCCGGAAGACCGGAGTCTCCTCGACCCCCAACCGCACCCACACAGCCACCCCGATCAACACCGCACTGACCAGGAACGGCACCCGCCACCCCCAAGACAAGAACACCGAGCTATGCTCCCCCACAGTAAGATTCACGATCAAGAACACCAAACTCGCCATGACCAAGCTCAGGGCGGGCCCCAGCTGCACCGCCATACCCCACCTCCCCCGTTCCCCGGGTGGGGCATGTTCGGCCGACAGCAAAGCGGCCCCCGGCCATTCTCCGCCCGCGGAGAGGCCTTGGAGCAGTCGTAGTCCGAGGATGATGATCGGTGCGGCTACTCCGATGGAGGCTGCTGAGGGGACGCATCCGACCGCGACTGTGGCTGTTCCCATGGTCAGCAGGGTGGCGACGAGGGCTTTCTGGCGGCCGAAGCGGTCGCCGAAGTGTCCGAACACTATCGCGCCGAGTGGGCGGGCGATGAAAGCGGCGGCGAAGGTAGCGAACGATGCCAGGGTCGCCGCCGCCGGGCTCAGGTTGGGGAAGAATACCGTCGGAAAGACCAGCGCCGCAGCGGTCCCGTAGATGTAGAAGTCGTAGAATTCGATCACCGAGCCCACGAACCCGGCGAACGCGACTTTCCGCATCGAAGTCGTGGCAGGCTGTTGCGCTGCCGGGGCGAGGTCGACATGCGACACGAAGTGTCCTCTCTCAATAAAGCTCAACTAGTAGCGTGAAGGCCACGCGCAAGGGAAGCGCGCCGATAGCGACTATCGGAAACACCGGCGATACCGAACCCGCACACGTGCCATCGAACGAACGATCAGTCAGATGAAACGAATGAAGATACGACGCGAGTTTCGGAGACCACTCTCCCGGTCTCGGCCCAACGCTCGGCTGCTGCGTGATGCGCTCTACGCGGCCAGATATTCTGCAGCCCCGTCTCACCAGTGTGTGGTGCTCGGTTGCGCGGCGTGCGGAGGTGCTGTCAGATTGCTGCTATCCGCCGGTTCGGGATGGTCTGGTGGTGTCGATGTCCAAGGGGTTCCGGTTTTCCTGGGAAGTCCTCTCGCACGGTGTGGCTGTGTCACCGGTCCATCTTGTCCTTCCGGTAGGTCGAGTCACTGACGCTCGAGCGTGGGGGCGAAGTGTCGTACGAGACGATTCGCTGGCCGGTAACGGTTGTACTCCTCTTGGCAGTCGTCGGCAAGGGCTATCTGATCGACTCGGTCGAGTACTGGCGCATCGGCTACCGGTGGCGCACAAGGCTCGGCTGAACGAGGTCCCGCAGTCCACCACCGAAATCGACAGGCGATAGACGACCACTTCGCTTCTGTGTAAGCCCCACCGAATGTGTCATCGATATTCATGAATTCTTCCGTATGCCGACTACCACCGATATCGCCACAGAACTGGGCATCAGCTCGGGCAAAACCACTCCAGTACGGAGATTGAGCAAACTTCCGGCCGACACGCTCATGAGGCCTTGTCCGAGTGGCCGAGATACACCATCGTGTGACTATGTCCGACCTTGATCTGTGCTATGCCTCGCTTTCTGACCTTGCTCGGAACTTCGGTACCCGGGCACTTTCGCCGATAGAGGTAACCCGAGCACACTTAGAGCGAATAGATCGGCTCAACCCTTTGCTCGAGGCCTATACGACGGTCATGACAGAAACCGCGCTCGCGGACGCCGAGCGCGCGCAGGAGGAGATCACGCGTGGCGAGCAGCGTGGTCCCCTGCACGGTATTCCGATCGCTGTGAAGGATTTGTGTTTCACGAAAGGGGTCGCGACTACCGCCGGTATGGCGATCTACCGGAACTTCCGGCCCACCTACGACGCGACGGTGGTTTCCCGCCTGCGCAGCGCCGGAGCGGTGCTGTTGGGGAAACTGCACATGTGCGAGGCCGCAGGCGGCGAATACCATCCCGACTTTCCCTCGGTTGTGAACCCGTGGAGCCCGCGTCACTGGGCCGGAGCGTCCTCCAGCGGTTCGGCTGTCGCCACCGCGGCCGGGTTGTGCGTGGCGAGCCTCGGTACGGACACCGGCGGGTCGATCCGCACCCCGTCCGCTATGAACGCGGCAACCGGTCTGAAGCCGACGTGGGGACGCGTCAGTGTCCATGGTGTGTTCGCTATGGCGCCGTCGATGGACACTGTCGGACCGATAGCGAGAAGCGCCGAGGACCTCGGCCATATGCTGCAAGTCCTCGCCGGTCCCGACGCGAACGATCCCACGACGCTCAGGGCGGAGGTACCCGATTACACCGCGAGTCCGCCAGAGGTGCGGGCGGTGCGGATCGGTGTGGATATCGAGGCCACGCTCGACTCGGTCGAACCCGACGTGGCGCGGGCTATCCGCGACGCGATTCGCACGTTCGAGAGCCTCGGTGCGGATATTCGTGAGGTGTCGTTGCCGTCCATGACGACACTGGCAGCCGCGTGGAGTACTTATATGGGAGCCGAAGCCGCGATCGTGCACGAGAAAACGTTTCCGTCCCGATCCGAGGAATACGGCCGGTTCATGCGAGAAGTCCTGAATGTCGGGCGCACGGTATCCGGCATGGATATCGCCCGTATCGGGAGCGAGCGGCGACTTTTCGCAGGAAAGCTGGCGGCACTCTTCGACGACCTCGACCTACTCATCGTCCCTACCTTTCCGCTCGCGGATCTGACCCTGGAACGATTCGCCGCGCTGCTGTCCGACCCGGACGAACTGCCGAATGTATTGCGCTTCCTCGCTCCGTTCAATTTCTCGGGCAGTCCGACGATCACTGTGCCCGGTGGCTTCGACGAATCCGGCGTGCCGATCGGTTTTCAACTCGTGGCGCGCCATCTCGATGAGCCGCTTCTGATCAGGGCCGGACGAGCCTTCCAGAGCGCGACCGATTGGCATCTTCGGCGCCCTCCCGTCTGAACCGCTCGGTGTCGTCCCATCGGAGCCGGGAAGCCTCGCCCATAACGGTTCGGATTGCTCGGTCGATCTGTGACGGCGAACCACGATCCGAGGCGAACGACTCACCAAGCCAACCGAATCCGTCTACCACGCCGGGCTGCCCGCGTTCTTTTGTATCGGTTATGGCCCCGCCGGGGCTGTGCGGCGACGGTCCGAGAGGATGCCGACCGTGCCGCGCAGTCCGGCGGTCAGGGCCTTCGCTCAGGTCGTGATCCCGAAGACACTGGTGGGGCTGGTGGCGATCACGGTGGGAGTGGCGGTGCCGGTGATCGGCGCCGACACTATCTGGACAGTGCCCTGGTCTGCGATGAACAGGGTGCTGCCGGAGGCGGTGATATCCGTAGGAAACGACAGACCGGTCACCAGCGGGGTCGGTGCGCCACCGGTGACCGGCACCGTCACCACCTGCGCGGCCGAGAAATCGCAGATATAGAGGAGATTGCCGACTCGGGTGAGACCGAAGGGTTCACTCAGGGCGGCCGACAACAAGGTCGGTGTACCGCCGGTCTGCGGAACCGAATACACACTGCTGAAACCGAGGCCATCGGTGAAGAACAGCAGGCCGCCGTAAGTGTAGGGCAGTGCGTTGCTGGTGCCGTCCACGGAAGTGACGGTGACCCCGACCGTGCCGGTGCCGGGTGGGGCGATGGCGTTGATCTGGGTGTCGGAAATAATGGTGAAGGTGGTTGCCGTCGCCCCGAACCGCACCGTCAACGGGCCGGTGAACCCGCTGCCGAAGATCTGCACCGTATTGCCGCCGGATTCGGGCCCTGAGATCGGGTCGAGCGCGGTGAGTACGGGTGGGGCCAGCAGAGCCGCCGCGATCGGCGCGAACCCCGATTGGGTCGGTACCCCGTCGGTGATCCCGAGAACGCTGGTGGGGCTGGTGGCGACCACGGTGGGAGTGGCGGTGCCGGTGATCGGCGACGACACCACCTGGTTGGTGCCCCGGTTGGCGATGAACAGAGTGCTGCCGGAGACGGTGATATCCGTAGGGAGCGATAGACCCGTCACCAGCGGGGTCGGCGTGCCACCGGTTGTCGGCACCGTCACCACCCGACCGGACAGGCCCTCACAGATGTAGAGGAGGCTGTCGATCCGGATGAGACCGAAGGGAAGACCCAGTCCGGTCGCCAGCAGGGTCGGTGTGCCCCCGGTCTGCGGCACCGAGTACACACTGCTGAGGCTATCGGTGAAGAACAGCAGGCCCGCGCCGTCGTAGGTATAGGGCAGCGGATTACTCGTGCCATTGAGTAGGGCGGCGACGGTGACCTCGACCGTGCCGGTGCCGGGCGGGGCGATGGCATCGATCTGAGTGTCGGAAACGATGGTGAACGTGGTCGCCGTCGCCCCGAACCGCACCGTCAACGGGCCGACGCCGGCGAACCCACTGCCGAAGATCTGTACCGTATTGCCGCCGGAGGTGGGGCCGGAACTGGGGACGAGCGAGGTGAGCACAGGCGCCATCGGGAGCCTCCCAACGAAGGAAAAGGATTGTTCTACAACGGATGTCGAGTCGATCGCGCCACCGCCATCTCCAGTAAGCCTCTAGCAGTGGCAGTTTCGCAACGCATCTCTGGTGGCGGTTCCACAACAATCCCCGGTCCGGTTTTCCGGCCCGGATCAGGATCTGCGACCGGTCGATTCCAGGAGGTGATAGCGGTTGCCCGACAGTGGGTATCGGAGTCTGCGAAGCTGGATGCGATTGCTGCTGTGTGAGCGGCAACCGTCAAGCTATCCGAGTCGCTTATATACTCCGGACACAGGCATCGGCTACGGATGGGACTGCACTCATGATCAGCATCCCGCAGCCCGATACGAAGCGATCACCGCCGCCGGTGTGGGCAGAACTTCGCAGGTAAGTCTTCTGGCACGGTGAAACGGATTACGCCGGAACGGCTCCAGATGCCTTATCCGCAGGTCGGCGCTTCGAATCAGATGCCACACCCGCTTGCGTCTCGCCCGATGTTCGGCCGGGATGAGGATGGTGCGCGCGCCGTACACCCGGATCGCCTCGCAGCTTGGAATGGATCGCGGTTTCGGTACCAGTGTTCACTGGTAGCTCACCGACCTCCTGTGCTCGGACTGTCGGCTCTTGCGAGGATCACTGCCTCCGACCGCACTCTGTTCATCACCAACCAGCCCACCGGCCAGGTGGTTTCGGATGCCGATCACCGGTGCCGCGATCGCTACCGGTACCACCGGCATATTCGGAATCACGACTCGAACAGCGGCACCGATCGTAGCCGAGCCATTGGGATCGCGCCGACTCATGGCAGCTTCGCGTCGACGATGTCGATCCTTTTCGGCTTCCTCGACCATGGACTTACACCGGTACAGCGACTTTCCGCGTCGGGTATCTGGTCACACCATCCAGACTCCGATACCCACTGCCGGACAACCACTATCACCCCTCGGAACCGACCGGTCGAAGTTCCTGATCCGGGCCGGAAAAACGGATCAGGGATTGTTGTGAAACCGCCACCAGAGATGCGTTGCGAAACTGCCACGGCTAGAGGCTTACTGGAGACAACAGTGACGCGATTAACTCGACATCTATTGTAGAACAACCACTTTCCTTCGTTGGGAGGCCCCCGATGGCGCCTGTGCTCACCTCGCTCGTCCCCAGTTCCGGCCCCGAATCCGGTGGCAATACGGTACAGATCTTCGGTAGCGGGTTCGCCGGCGTCGGCCCGCTGACTGTACGGTTCGGGGCGACGGCGACCACCTTCACCATCGTCTCCGACACCCAAATCGATGCCATCGCCCCACCCGGCACCGGCACGGTCGAGGTCACCGTCGCCGCCCTGCTCAATGGCACGAGTAATCCGCTGCCCTACACCTACGACGGCGCGGGCCTGCTGTTCTTCACCGATTTCAACAGTAGTGTGTATTCGGTGCCGCAGACCGGGGGTACACCGACTCTGCTGACGTCCGCCCTGAGCGCTCCCGTAGGTCTCGTCCGAGTCGGCAGCCTCCTCTATATCTGCGAATTCGTGCCCAATCGGGTGTCGACAGTGCCGATAACCGGTGGCGCGCCGACCCCCCTGGTGACCGGTCTGCTAAACCCTACGGATATCACCGTCTCCGGCAGCACCCTGTTCATCGCCAATCGGGCCCTCGGTCAGGTGGTGTCGTCGCCGATCACCGGCACCGCCACCCCCACCGTGGTCGCCACCAGCCCCACCGGCATCTTCGGGATCACCGACGGGGTACCGACCCAATCAGGGTTCGTGTCGGTCGCGGCGGCCCTGCTGGCCCCACCCGTGCTCACCGCGCTCGACCCGATTTCCGGTCCAGAATCCGGCGGCAATACGGTGCAGATCTTCGGTAGCGGGTTCACCGGCCCGTTGACGGTGCGGTTCGGGGCGACGGCGACCACCTTCACCATTGTCTCCGACACCCAGATCAACGCCATCGCCCCACCCGGCACCGGCACGGTCGGGGTCACCGTCACTTCCGTGGACGGTACCAGCAACGCGCTGCCCTACACCTACGGTGGCCTGTTGTTCTTCACCAATGGCGGCCCCCCCGGCGATGTGTATTCGGTGCCGCAAATCGGTGGCACGCCAACCTTGTTGGCATCCGGCCTGAGCGACCCCATAGGTCTCGTCCGGGTCGGCAACCTCCTCTATGTCTGCGAGCAATCGGCCGCTCAGGTGGTGACGGTGCCGGTCACCGGCGGTACGCCGACCCCTCTGGTGACCGGTCTGGTGAACCCTGCGGACATCACTGCCTCCGGGAGCACGCTGTTCATCACCAACCCGGCCACACTTCAGGTGGTGTCGGCGCCGATCACCGGCACCGCGACCCCCACCGTGGTCGCCACCAGCCCCACCGGCGTTTTCGGGATCGCGATCTGAGCGAAGGCCCTGACCGCTGGACTGTGTGGCACGGTCGGCATCCTCTCGGACCGTCGCCACACAGCCCCGGTGGGGCCGCAGCCGATACAACAGGACGCGGGCAGCTCGGTGTCTTCGCGGTGGCGTGGGGAAACCGGCACTCGCCGACCCGGACTATCTGGCCCTGGATTCCGCCATCACCCGCAGGCTTCGGCTCATCACACCGACTCAGGTGCGTGCATCCGGGGCGTCTGCGTTCACTTGCCGATGCGGGCTATCGTCTCCACCACCCGCTTCAGGTGTTCGGCTCACAGCCGAGTCGTTGGGATCGCACCGACGCGAGAAAGTTTCGCGTCGGCGATGTCGATCCACTTCGGCTTCTCGCTCTCCCGCTTCTCGGCGCCGTGACGCACCGAAGTTGTGCAGCCCATTCTCATACTCGAACGTTACGAATGCCGCGTTCTCAACCTTGACCGGGAATCCACTCCGGTACAGCGAATTTTGTGTAGGGCATACGGTTACGCACCATACGGCCCCCGATGTCCGCTGCCGGTCAGCCACTGCCAACTCCCGGAACCAGTCGGTCGCAGATCCTGATCCGGGCTGAGAAACCGGACCGAGGACTGTTGTGAAACCGCCACCAGGGATGCATTGCGAAACCGCCACTACCAGAGGCTTACTGGAGACAGCGGTGGTGCGAATACCTCGACATCTTTTGTAGAACAACCACTTTCCCCTTTCGGAGGCCCCCGATGGCACCTGTGCTCACCTCACTCAACCCCAGCTTCGGTCCCACCTCCGGCGGCAATACGGTACAGATCTTCGGCAGCGGGTTCGCAGGCGCGGGCCCGTTGACGGTGCGGTTCGGGGCGACAGCGACCACGTTCACCATCGTCTCCGACACTCAGATCGATGCCATCGCCCCGCCCGGCACCGGCACGGTCGAGGTCACCGTCGCCGCCCTGCTCAATGGCACGAGTAATCCGCTGCCCTACACCTACAATGGCGGCGGCCTGCTGTTCTTCACCGATGTCGTCAGCAATGTGTATTCGGTGCCGCAGACCGGGGGCACACCGACCCTGCTGGCGACCGGGCTGAGCTTTCCCGCAGGCCTCGTCCGGGTCGGTAGCCTCCTCTACATCTGCGAGTCCGGGACCGGGCAGGTGTCGACGGTGCCGACAACCGGTGGCACGCCGACCCCCTGGTGACCGGTCTGTCGACCCCTACGGATATCACCGTCTCCGGCAGCACCCTGTTCATCGCCAACCGAGCCACCCTTCAGGTGGTGTCGTCGCCGATCACCGGCACCGCCACCCCCACCGTGGTCGCCACCAGCCCCACCAACAGCGTGGCCGGGATCACGACTTGAGCGTCGGCCCGACTGCTGGGCTGTGTGGCACGGTCGACATCCGCAGAGCGTCGCCGCACGGCCCGGTGGGGCCGCAGCCGATACACCGGACGGGCGGTCCGGTGTGGTCGCTGCGGCGGCACCGGGCTATAGCAGATCCGGCAGGGGCCGGTTCATTCGGCTAGCAGCGGTGCGCGGCAGTTGTTGGCCGGCGTGATCTGGGCGATCGACTCCGAGGGGCGGACGCACGCCGATGAGGTGGTGCGCGAGTTCCCAGATGCGCTCTCAGGTGCGTGCTTCCTTGGCGCCTGTGCTCACTTGCCGATGCGGGCTATGGTCTCCGCCACCCGCTTCAGGTGTTCGGCCATCGCGCGGCGCGCGTCCTTCGGTGAGCCCGCCTCGATGGCCCGGACGATAGCCTCGTGTTCCCGATCGGAATCGGCGCGGCGGTGTTGGGTCAGATTGAGGAATTCCGACTGTGGGTCCAGCGCGCGGCGGGTATCGGCCACCATGGCGGTCAGCATTTTGTTTCCGCTGGCTGCCGCGATCGCGGTGTGCAGTTCTCCGTCGAGGAGGACCCACTCGTGGGCATCGGTGGCACTCGCGAGTTTGTCGAGTATCTCCGAAAGGTTCCGCAGATCGTCTTCGGTGCGGCGCTGTGCCGCGAACCCCGCGGTGGGAACCTCGATGAGTTGCCGAGCCTCGATGAGGTCTCCGGCACGCACACCTGCGAAGGTGAGTTGTGCGTTCTCCTTCGCGGAGATGACGAAAGTGCCCCGGCCCGTGCGCGTCTCGGTGAGGCCCAAGATCGCGCAGGCGTGCAGCGCCTCGCGAACCACCGGACGACTGACGCCGAACTGCTGGGCCAAGGCGAGCTCAGCGGGCAGGCGATCGCCCACCGCGTATCCACCGCTCTGGATCAGGTCCTTCAGCCGACGAAAGACCGCTTCTGTGGCGCCGACGCGCTGCACCCGGCCTTCTTCGACTGTCACGTAACTTAGTATGGGTATCCGCCACCGGGGCGTCAAAACGTTCGCTCCAGCCGCTATCGGTGTCGAGTGATCCGACCTTGACATGCGATGTGACCCGGATTACTGTCTGGCTGTCTTACAGCCTGACTGTATGACAGCCTTAGTGGAATTCGCTCTGTTGAGTGGTGCTGCCATGACGGCTGAATGCGGTTAGAGGAAGGTCTTCATGACGCACCACAACGATCTGTCGACTCGTTCGACACCCCGAACGCCGACAACGAAGCTCGACATCAGCGATATCGGCTATCAGAAACACCTACGCAATCGTCATATTCAGATGATCGCGATCGGCGGCGCCATCGGCACCGGGCTCTTCCTCGGCACCAGCGGGCGGATGGCGCTGGCCGGGCCCGCGCTGGCCATCGTCTACATCGTGTGCGGTGTCTTCACGTTCATCGTGGTGCGAGCACTCGGAGAACTGGTGATGTACCGGCCCACGTCCGGCGCGTTCGTCTCCTATGCCCGTGAATTCTTCGGCGAACGCGGGGCCTATACGGTCGGTTGGCTGTACTTCTTGAACTGGTCGACCACGTTGGTGACCGACATCACCGCTGTGGCGTTGTACGCGCATTTCTGGTCGATGTTCGTATCGGTACCCCAGTGGGTCCTCGCACTCATCGCCCTGACAGTGGTCCTGGGGCTCAATGTCGTGTCGGTGCGGTGGTTCGGCGAGATGGAGTTCTGGTTCGCGCTGATCAAGGTAGGCACCATCATCGCCTTCATGGTGCTGGCCTTGGTGCTCATCGTCACCGGCACCCCGATCCAAGGGAACGTCCCCGGCGTCTCGACGATCACCGACAATGGCGGTTTGTTCCCCAATGGCCTCGCGCCGATGCTCACTATCGCGCTCGGGGCGGTCTTCGCGTTCGGCGGAATGGAGATGATCGGCGTCGCGGCAGGCGAGTCCGACAATCCGGGTGCCGTGGTGCCGAGGGCGGTCAACTCCATCGTGTGGCGGATCGTGGTGTTCTATGCCGGTTCGGTGATCTTGTTCACGCTGTTGCTGCCATGGACAGCGTATTCAGCCAGCGAAAGCCCATTCGTCACCGTGATGAGTTCGATCGGAATCCCGCACGCGGGCGACATCATGAACCTGGTCGTGATCACCGCCTCGATGTCGAGTCTCAACGCGGGTCTGTACGCCACCGGTCGTACGCTGCGGTCGATGGCAGTGGCCGGGACGGCACCACAATTCGCCGCACGGATGAATCGGCATGGTGCTCCATACGGTGGAATCCTGCTTACCTGTACGGTCGGCATCGCCGGTGTCGTGCTGAATCGTGTCATGCCCCATAAAGCGTTCGAGATCGTGTTGAACCTCGCCGGGCTCGGCATTGTCGGCACCTGGGCCTCGATCATGATCTGCCACTGGGCATTCGTGCGGAAATGCGGGCAGGGCGAGTACCGTCGGCCGGACTTCAGGTTGCCGTTCTCGCCAGTACTCAACCTCCTGACTCTCGGCTTCCTGATCGGTGTCGTCGTGCTGATGTTCTTCGACAGCAGCGTCGGCCGGATCACGCTCGCGGTGTTCTGCGTGGTCGTCGTGGCCATGGTCGCGGGATGGTTCCGGATACGAGGGCGGCTCAGTTCGGATGTGCTCACCCCGATAGATCGACCGGACCCGACCACAGAAGGAGCGCGAGACTCATGACCGAAGCGACTGTTCCCTTCGCAGAACTGAACACCCACATCCTCTACACCGGAGGGACTTTCGGCATGATCGACCGGGGCGCCGGTATGGAGCCCCGCTCGGGAATCGGCGCGGAAATCGCGGAGTCCATCGCTCGTTTCGAGGAATCGACGAGCCGATCGGTCCAGTTCCGGTACGCAGAATTCGATCGCGTCATCGACAGCGCCGATGCTGATTCCGGCACTGCGCGCCGGATCGCCGAATGGGTGCGATACAGCGTCGGATCGGCGCTTCCGGACGGCGTGATCATCATTCACGGCACCGACACCATGGCCTATGTCGGTGCTCGCATAGCGTTCGAATTGCGCGATCTCGACATCCCGGTAATGCTGACCGGCGCCCAGATTCCCTTCGGCAGGCCAGGCAGCGACGCGCAATCCAATCTGCACTTGGCGCTGGACGCACTTGCCGAACAACCGGTTCCAGGAACCTACCTCGCGTTCGGCTCGGCGGTACATCCAGCCGTGCGGGCCAGCAAACGTGACTGTGCCGACTACACCGGCTTCACCAGCGCTCGGGAATGCACTCCGCCCGCCGCTCCCCCGGCAGCGCCCCTGCGGCGACCCGACACCGCGACCCGGCTGCCGGTCGGCGTGCTCACGGTATTCCCCGACCTGCACGCCGATCTGCTCGCCGCCGCGATTCGTCAATACCCCGGTGGACTCGTCCTGGAATGCTATGGCTCCGGCACGATGCCGAACGGCAACGAAATAATCGAGGCGATCCGGGCTGCGACCCAGTCCGGCACACCGGTCGTCGTGATCAGCCAATGCGACCGTGGCTCGGTCGATCTGGAGCGATATCAGCCCGGACGGGCACTCTTGGACGCGGGTGTGATCAGCGGCGGTGATCTCACCAGGGAGGCGGCGCTCGCCAAGCTGGCCTACCTTGTCGACCTCGGGCTCTCCGGTCAACAACTGCGGGATTGGATGACGACCAACTTGCTCGGTGAACTGTCCGATCCCACAACACCGTTTTCGACCCCCGCCCGTAAAGCCGCCTCGACCTCTCGGAGCCTGTAATGACCGACAACACGCGAACCGAACAAGACTTGCTCGGCACCCGCACGGTGCCCGGTAATGTCTACTGGGGTATCCATACCGCGCGCGCGCTGGACAATTTCGCCATCACCGGCGACAGCATCGGGCGTTATCCGGCGCTCATCTGCGCACTCGCCGCGGTCAAACAGGCCGCCTGCCGCGCCAACCGAGAACTCGGCGTCCTCGACGCCCGCCGGGCCGACGCGATCGAATCAGCCTGCGACGAGATCAGGCGCGGCGCACTGCACGACCAATTTCCGATCGACCCGATCCAAGGCGGCGCGGGCACCTCGACGAATATGAACGCGAACGAGGTCATCGCCAACCGCGCGCTAGAGCTGCTCGGCTACGAGCGCGGGAACTACGCCGAACTGAGCCCGCTCGATCACGTCAACCTCGGTCAATCCACCAACGATGTCTACCCGACCGCTGTCCGGCTCGCTGTGGTGCGGCACATCAGGGACCTTGTCTCTGCGCTGTGCCGGCTCGCGGATGCCTTCAGTGCCAAGGCAGTCGAATTCGCCGACGTCATCAAAATGGGCCGCACCCAGCTGCAAGACGCCGTACCCATGACGCTCGGACAAGAGTTCGGCACTTTCGCGGTCATGGTCCGGGAGGATTGCGCTCGGCTCGAGGAAGGTATAGCCCTGCTGTGCGAGAGCAATCTCGGCGGCACCGCGATCGGTACCGGGATCAACGGTCATCCGCGCTACCCCGCGCTGGCCTGCGCCGAGTTGGCCGAACTCGCCGGCGAACTCGTCACGCCCGCGGCCAACCTGATCGAGGCCACGCAGGATTGCGGAGCTTTTGTCCAGGTCTCCGGGATCCTCAAACGAGTCGCGGTCAAACTATCCAAGACCTGCAATGATCTCCGGTTGATGTCCTCTGGCCCCACAACAGGTTTTGGCGAGATCAACCTGCCGCCGGTCCAGGCCGGGTCTTCGATCATGCCGGGAAAGGTCAACCCGGTCATTCCGGAGATCGTCAACCAGGTCGCGTTCGAAGCCATCGGCACCGACCTGTCCGTGACCATGGCCGCCGAGGCCGGGCAACTGCAGCTCAATGCCTTCGAACCGATCATCGCCTACGGCATGCTACGCACCACCGCACATCTGACCGCCGCGATCGATACTTTGACGACAAGATGTGTCGCTGGTATCACCACCAACCGGGAGCATCTAGAGCAGGGCGTCCGGCGCTCGGTCGGTATCGTGACGGCCCTCACCCCCCACATCGGATACGCGGCCAGCGCCCGCATCGCCAAACAAGCCTTGAAGACTGGGCGATCCGTCGCCGACGTCGCCATCGAACTCGGTGAATTCACCCAAGAAGCGATCGAGGAAATTCTCGGAGCCCATAGCCTCGCAGGCCTCACTATCCCCCCGACATCACGGGCCGAGGGCGTGCTTGTCGCGAGTCCGGCTGGTTGCGGGCACCTGGAGTAGGCGGCCAGGCCTTTCGCTCGAGGAATGAACTCGAGGCCCGCCGCGTCGGCCGATATAGCGAACGTGGAAACTTGACGCGGCGGGCCGCCTGTTACAGGGTGCCCATGGTTACTTCGGGGTGGCGTGCGCGATCGCTGCCTGGTTGCGGCAGCCGACGATCGCGGGGGCCTGCTGGACGAGGTCGTCGTCGGTCAGGGCATTGACCATGAACAGGGCGAAGTCGATTCGCCGGGTCAGGTTGTCGGCCAGGGCGGGATCGCCCACGTGCTCGCGCCAGATCGGAAGCCCTTGGCTCGGGCCTTCTTCGAGGTCGCTGCCACGGACGACGGTCCATCGGGTGTCGCTGGCGAAGATCCGACGGCAGGCCTCCACTTGATCGTCCAGGTCGGCGTAGCGTGCGACCCGCGCGACCCATCCGAAGATCTTCACTATCGCGCGGAGTTTACGCGTGTACCGGTCCTGCCCATCTCGGGTGATGTGCCAGCCACAGGAAAAGATCAGTCGCGCGCCCGGGTCCGCGTGATCGAGCACTGCCTGAGCGGTACCCGACGAGTAATGCCGCATGCCCCAGGGAGCGAGCACGGTGAGCACGCCGTCACAGCTGTCGACCGCCTTGGCGATGACCTCGGGGTCGTTGGTTGGCCCCGGCACGATGCGAATCCGGTCGGCGAACCGATCCAGCTTGCCGACGCTGCGTTCTCTGCACACGCCGACAACGTCGTAGCCACGGTCGAGGGCGTGTTCGATCATGTATTGCCCAAGCTTCCCCGAGGCGCCGACGATGCAGATCCGGTAGCGCTGCTCGGTGTGGTGCGGTTGGGTGTTCTGATCAGAGGTCATGGACGATCACTCTCACATTCGGGCTTACAACATAAGGAAACCTTATATAGTAAGGTAAGCTTATGGAGTAAGGTTGTCAAGGATCTCGGAAGGTGGGAGAGGTGTCATGACCGACGCGGGATATCGGATTCCAGTCACCAAGCAGCGTTTGCTGGCCGCGGCGATCGCGATCGCGGATGAGCAGGGCGTCGAGTCGCTGACCATGCGCAAGGTCGCCGATCGGCTCGGAATCGAGGCGATGTCGCTGTACCACCATGTCGGCAATAAAGCCGAGATCCTCGACGGCATGGTCGACGCGGTCTTCGACGAGATCACTCAGCCGGAACCGAGTACAGATTGGCGTGCGGCGTTGCAGGAGCGCGCGGTGTCAGTGCGCGCCGCGCTACGACGGCACCCTTGGGCGGTCGGGCTGATGGAGTCGCGGGTCGATCCTGGTCCGGCGATATTACGCCATCACGACTCGGCGATCGGCGCATTGCGGGAAGCGGGATTCTCCATAGCGATGTCCGCACACGCCCTGTCTGTGCTGGACAGCTATGTCTATGGGTTCGTCCTGCAGGAGATCAACCTGCCGTTCGGCACCTCGGTAGAACTCGAAACGGTGGCAGGCAATATTCAGCGGACTATGCCTACTGCCGAATACCCTGACCTGGCAGCGATGCTCACCGAGCACGCACTCCAGCCGGGCTACTCCTACGCCGACGAATTCGGCTACGGTCTGGAGCTGATTCTCGACGGCCTCGCCGGTCGCGCAGCGCGACTCTCGTCATAGAGCAGCCGACAAGGCCGAGACCAAGCTGAAATCCGTTGAACCGTATAAGTTCAGCATGCGCCGTCCGCTCGATCACCTGTAGACCGGCTCCATTGTCCGCATCGAGCGGGCAGCTCATCCCCCAGCCCCGATAAAGCCGGTGAAGCATCGCGTATCGACCATCGAATTCTGGCACGTGCGCAACTTGCTGGAGAACGCCACCTGGCTTGAAGAGGTCGACGAGGCCATCGAAGCGCACGGCCGCACTTCTTCTGAACACCGGCCATCGACCGAGGCCAGGAGCTGATCGGCACCGATCCTGGGGCAGCGAATCACCGCACGGACCGCAGAGCCGATCGGATCAGGTGGTGCCACTTCCGGCCGCAGCTCTTCTCTCGCAACTTCGATGCGCTGGACAGCGAGCCGAGACACACGCACCATCAAATATCAAGGCGGAATAATTTCATTCGATGTAGACGATTGGGGCGGCATGGTGCACACGGAAGCCTCGAACACGACCAGATACGCGCGCGATGATTTCTTCACCGATCCACAAGCGTACTATCGGCGTTGGCGCGAACTCGGGCCGGTTCATCGAGTTCTCCTTCCTCGTGGAATACCCTGCTGGGTGGTGATCGGATACGCCGAAGGGCGAGCCGCACTCGCGGACCCTCGGCTGCGCAAAGGCTTCCAGGGTATGAGGGAAGTGCTCCACCGGAAGAACCCGGAAGTGCTGTCGGATCCGAACTTTCAGGCGCTCATCGCGCACATGCTCAGCAGTGACCCGCCGGACCACACTCGGCTGCGCAAACTGGTGAATAAAGCGTTCACCTCGCGCCGGGTCGCGGCGCTGCGGCCGCGTATCGAGGAAATCGCCACCGAACTCGCCGACGGCCTGGTCGGGCAGGACGAGGTCGACCTGATCCACGAGTTCGCCCAACCTCTTCCCGTGACCGTGATCTGCGAACTGCTCGGCGTACCGGTCACCGACCGCGAGGCATTCCAAGCATGGACCAAAGTGCTTGTCAGCAGCTGGGTCCAGAAGGACCAACAGGCGTGGGCTTCTGCGGAAATGGCCGAATATCTGCGGGGCTTGATAGCGGAAAAGCGCAATAGCCCCGGCGAGGATCTGCTTTCCGGTCTGGTGCACGCCCGCGACAACGGCGACGAGCTCTCCGAGCAGGAGCTCGTCGCGATGGTATTCCTGTTGCTGGTGGCCGGGCACGAGACCACGGTCAACCTCATCGGCAATGGCACCTACGCTATGCTGCGCGACAAATCCCAGTTCCACGCCCTACGTGCTGATCTATCGGCCGTGCCTGCCGCGATCGAGGAATTCCTGCGCTATGAAGGGCCGGTCGGCTGGGCTACCGCGCGCTACACCGAGGAACCGGTGTGTATCGCCGGAATCGAGATCCCTGCTGGAGAATTGGTGTATATCGCGCTGGCCGCCGCCAACCACGATCCGGCCCGCTACCACAACCCGGACGCTCTCGACATCACCACGGACACCTCCGGTCACCTGGCTTTCGGTTACGGTATCCACTTCTGTGTCGGCGCTCCGCTGGCGCGACTGGAGGCCGCTATCGCCTTTGTCACACTGCTGCAACGCTTCCCGAACCTAGAGCTGGTCGACGCGGCGTTCGCCCCGAACTGGCAGCGCAGCACCATCATCCGCGGTATCACCGAACTGCCGGTTCGTCTTCGGTAACCACCGGAACAGCTCACCTGCGCGCCAGCTCACGATCGGCGCCCGAGAAGGTTCGGTGATGTGCTGGATCTGAGAATCCTGTGTCGACTGTGCCACACAGTCCAGTGGTCGGGGTCGGCGCGGACCCGGTGGGTGCCGGTGCCTTACGCTACCGCGACCACGCCGGTTCGTCTTTCCCGTTGCTATATCGGCTGTGGTCCCGCCGGGCCGCGCGGCGATGGTCCGAAGGATGTCGACCATGCCGCACAGACCGTTGGTCGGGGCTGCCGCTCAGATCGTGATCCCGAAGACGCCGGTGGGGCTGGTGGCGATCACGGTGGGGGTCGCGGTGCCGGTGATCGGTGCCGACACCACCTGACTGGGACCCACGTTGGCGATGAACAGGGTGTTTCCGGAGGCAGTGATATCCGTAGGGGTCGTCAGACCGGTCACCAGAGGGGTCGGTGTACCACCGGTGACGGGTACCGTAGACACCTGAGTGCCTCCGCTCTCGCAGATGTAGAGAAGGTTGCCGACCCGGACGAGGCCTTCGGGAACATTCAGTCCGGTCGCCAACAGGGTTGGCGTACCCCCGATTTGCGGCACCGAATACACATCGCTGATGTTGTCGGTGAAGAACAGTAGACCACCATACGTGTAGGGCAGTGCGTTACTGGTGCCGTCCACGGAGGTGACGGTGACCCCGACCGTGCCGGTGCCGGGTGGAGCGATGGCGTTGATCTGGGTGTCGGAGATGATGGTGAAGGTGGTCGCAGTCGCCCCGAACCGCACGGTCAACGGGCCGGTGAACCCGCTGCCGAAGATCTCCACCGTATTGCCGCCGGATTCGGGACCGGAAATCGGGTCGAGCGCGGTGAGCACCGGTGGGGTCAGCAGAGCCGCCGCGACCGCCGCGAACCCCGACTGGGTCGGCACCCCGTCGGTGATACCGAAGATAGCGGTGGGGCTGGTGGCGACCACCGTGGGGGTCGTGGTGCCGGTGATCGGCGACGACACCACTTGAT
>NZ_JBWSOR010000050.1:0-19159 GCF_056629435.1 Nocardia sp. TBRC8007
GACCCCGATCGGCGAGGGCGGCCAGGTAAGCCTGGTGCATCACAGCGCCCGGCATCGGGCTGGCAAAGTGCAGCACCAGCATTGCGCTGCTCATCGCCGTAGTCATGGCCTATGCCCCGGGGAATGGCCGGGTCCACAGGTCCCAGGCACACCCAGGCAGCCCAGCGACATCAGCGCCGGCAGGACAATCACCCACACTGTGGTGCAATGGGTTCCGTCGCAGGCGGCATGCAGTGTCGCCGAGAGCAGCGACAGAGCCGTTCCGGCCCGGCCCACTCGGGACCGGGCCTGAACCGACGGGTGGACCATCACTGCGCCGGGTGTGTACAGCAGTCGTGCGGTGCTTCCTTCTGCTGTCGGCCGGCTTCGGCCCTGTCCATGGCGGCGACCCTGCCCAGCCATTCCGAGCCGGTCTCGTCGACCGCGGCAGTGTATGCATTGTTCCAGTTCCACCACTCGTAAGGTGGTGTCTGGGGGTAGCCTTCAGGCGAATCCTCCCAGTTCTCCTGTCGCCCGAGGGCCGTCATGTCCAGGTAGCTCCAGGTGTTTCCGAAGTACTCGTCGCCACGCCGGTTGATGAAATACGTGCGATACACCTGATCGCCTTCGTGGATGAAGGCGTTGGTGCCGTGCCATTCGTCGACGCCGAAGTCCACGTCGAACTCGTCGGTAATGGTGTACCAGGGGATCGGTGACCAGCCCATCCGGGCCTTCACCTTCTCGATCTCGAGTTGCGGTGCGCGCGAGGCGAATGCAAGCGTGGTGTCGCGGGCGTTCAGGTGCGCGAGATTGCCGACATGGTCAGCGATCATGGAGCAACCGCGGCAGGCGTGATCGGGCCAGCCGACCACGCCGGGCTCGAAGAATGCGCGGTAGACGATCAGCTGGCGGCGGCCCTGGAACAGGTCGAGCAGACTCGTCGGGCCGTCAGGTCCATCGAACAGGTACTGCTTGTCGACGGCCAGCCATGGCATGCGGCGGCGTTGGGCAGCCAGCGCGTCGTGGGCGCGCATCACCTCCTTCTCTCTCGCCAGCAGCTCCAGACGCGCTGCCTCCCACTCGTTCTGCGAAACGATTGACGGTGTCTTCATAGTGGTATTCCTGTTCGGTTTCGGATTGATCAGTCTCGATCGAGGATCTTCTTCAATGCGTCGAGCGGGCCGTCCCAGTCTCGCGCCAGCGCAGCGAGGAATTGTTGCGCCACTTGCATCGGCGCGGAACATAATCGGTAACGCACCCGGCGGCGCTCCCCCGGCTCCGTGGTCACCAGACCGGCCTCGGACAGCAACCTCAGATGTTTGGCGATCGCCTGCCGAGTGATCGGCAGCCGGGCCGCCAGGTCGGTCGCCGTGGCAGGCCCTGAGGACGCCAGCGCGGCGAGGATCGCGCGCCGGCTGGGGTCCGCTAGGGACACGAAGACCTGCTCGGCAATCGCCTCCTGGTCAGGCCGCATCGAGGTAGCTGGCCAGCTCACCAAGCTCGTTCTGCCAGCCGTGGGTGTTGCCCTCGAACGCCGCCTTGTAGGCGTCCTCAGCAAGCTGAGCAAAACCGGTCTCGACCACGGTCAGTCGTGTACCTGCGGCCACTGGCTCGAGCGTGAACTCCACATAGGTGCGGCGCGGATCCTCCTCGGGAAGCCCGAAGATATGCCAGGTGAACCCGAATACGTGCGGTTTCTCCACCCGCTCCACCCGCATGTCCGCGCAGTGCCCCCCCTCATTCCAGCGCATCCACGCCTTACCGCCTGGGCACAGCTCTATGTCGGCCTCATTGCCGAACCACGTGCCCAACCCCTCGGCCGTAGTCAGCGCCGCCCACACCTTTACCGGCGGGTGCGCCAGCTCGATCGTCCGCTCGATGCGATCGGGAAAACCCATAACCACCTCCATTAATAGCAACTCAATGGTTGCGATATTATTGCAACCATTGAGTTGCGTCAATCTCGGCCTGCGGCCCAGCAGTCGACGCGTCAACACTGGCGTGGCTCGAATCCGGCGACGAAACTGAACTCTGAGATGTGGGGGTACCCGCGTCAGCAGCGCCGCCGTGTGGCGGGGCCGGTCTGGGCCTGCCACCAGTCGAAGGCTTCGGCCGACACCTTCGCGTACTTGGTCAGGCTGTGTACCGAGGTGTGCCCGGACAACGCCATCAGCATCGGTGTGGACGCGCCCTGTTCGGCAGCGTGGGTGAGCCGGGAGTGGCGTAACTGGTGCAGCGTGAACGGGCCCCGCGTCATCTGCGCGGTGTGATCCTCGAACAAGGTCGCCACACGGCGATAGGACAGCCGCCCGCGTCCGGCGCAGACCGAAAGATCGACGAAATGATGCCGGATGGGCACCACAAGCGGCACTGCCGCACCCTGTAGCGAGAGGACGTCACGAGTTAGCGATGAGCAGCTTCTCAGTTTTCAGCTCTACTGCCAGCCTGAGGAGGCGGACGCTGTCCGGTCTGCACTGGCGAGGGAGATCACGAAGTTCCCGGAGTTCAGCAATGCGCGGATCGAGTTCGAGCAGAAAGCTGATGCCGACTACGAGACGCATCTGACCTGGGCTGAACAGCACCCAAGCCAGGATTCTGCAGATCGGGCATACTACCTCCTACGCGCGGACTCTCCGACCGACATTCCGGACCCGGTACTGGAGGAAGCAGAGTTGGCAATCTAGGACTGGATCGATTCGACCTATAACAACGCCTCCGACGAGATCGTCGAGGTGCAGGTGGCCAGCTACGCCGGAACAAAACTCGTGAACTGAGCGAAGCACGCGAGAAGGGCCCGTCGCCGAGTACGGTGGCGGGCCCTGACCGAATCCGGGATCCCGTCACAAAGACGATCGTTATCTAGAGCCATTCGCGGTTGTGGACTGCTGACCTGGTCCTGTTCGTCGGGGACGGTGTCGGCGACGGACAGGTACTCGCGTGAAGAGCGGTGGTCAGTAGGGGCCGATTGTTATGGAGTTGCGATGTCGGCTGCGGGTTGGTGGTGGGTCGGAGGTTTCCGAGCCGGGGCGAATGCCCGCATGTCGTAGTTGCCCCAGAGCGTGGGCGAGTTGCCGACGTAGCCGCTGGTTTTCCTCGGTCAGTTCCCGGTTGCGGGCGGTGGCGAGTTCGAGGCGGCGGACCAGCGAGGAATCGCTGCTGCGGTGATGTGCTGGCAGCGATGTGGCTGGTGCGCGGCGATTCAGCTCACGTAGTCGCTGGACTTCGGCTCGGATGTCGGGCTGCGAGTAGAGCCAGGACCGCGAGACCTCGGCTGCGGTGGCGACGGTCTGGAACGTCACGGCCGCTCCCGCGGTGTCGAGTTCACGGATGGCTCGGATTGCCTTACTGCGGGCCAGTTCGTGCCGGTGGCGGGCGGCGGCGAGAAGATGCCGAGTGTTGTCAGCTCGCATTCGGCGTTCCCTGCGCTGCTGGGCCAGGATCGGTTTCGAGCGCGGTGATGATGTGGGTCAGGTTGCCCAGCACCTGCTTGTTCATCTCGGCGAGCCGCTCACCGGCGCCGACCGCGAGCACGCCGAGGTGTCGATGCTGGCGCTGCACCTACTGCAATCGGCGATGGTGCATATCAACACCCTCCTGCTACAAGCCGTCCTGAAGGCCCCGGAGTTCCACGATCTGGTCGGCGACACCGAACGCCGCGCACTGAGCCCGTTGTTCTGGTCCAACATCAATCCTTACGACCGGTTCCGGTTGGACATGGACACCCGTCTGGATCTGACCCGAGAACGCGTCACCGGATAGTCGTACCCGCTCTCTACGTATGAAAAAGCCATGATCACCCGGACTCGAGCGAGTACAGTCGCTCACATCATATAGCCCGAAACACCTTTCGGAAGAACACAATTCAAAATCGAGTAGGGGGGTCCGATGAGGAATTCATTGCAGAACAGGGGGATTCGACCCGAATACCGGGTGCCTTCGGCGCCACGAATCCTGCTGACGGCCGCGATGGCCGCAGCACTGGTCACATGTGTGCCGACGGTGGCGACGGCAGCGCCGTCGGTGGACTATCAGGCAAAGGTCATTTCCCGCTTCCAGGACAACCACGGGCGACAGGTGCTGCTGCGCCGAGGCTACTACACCCCGACCCGGCATCCGGCGCGGGCGAACCGATATGTCGGAATGCGACTCGCGGTGCTGGATGACGGTGATTTCGTGGAGCGCCGGCACTCGTCGAGATCCGAGCCCGTCTCGTCGATACGGATACAGACCGGGGCGGTCTCGACGAGTGCCGGTGCCCACGCCACCGCGACCACACCAGGTCACCCGTCCCGTTGTATCAGTTGTGGCCCCGCTGAGGCTGCGCGGCGACGCTCTGAGGGGATGTCGACCGTGCCACGCAGTCCAGCGGTCGGTGCCGCCGCTCAAGTCGTGATCCCGAAGACGCTGGTGGGGCTGGTGGCGATCACGGTGGGGGTGGCGGTGCCGGTGATCGGCGCCGACACCACCTGAAGAGTGCCCGAGTTGGCGATGAACAGGGTGTTTCCAGAAGCGGTGATGTTCGCAGGGAGCGTCAGACCGGTCACCAGGGGGGTCGATGTGCCACCGGTGACCGGCACCGTCGATACCCGATTGGCTGCGGACTCGCAGATATAGAGCAGGTTACCGATTCGGATGAGACCATTGGGCTGACTCAGGCCGGTCGCCAGCAGGGTCGGTGTGCCGCCGGTCTGCGGCACCGAATACACATTACCGCCAGGATTACCGCTGTCGGTGAAGAACAGTAGGCCGCCGTAGGTGTAGGGCAGTGGATTGCTGGTGCCGTCCACGGAGGTGACGGTGACACCGACGGTGCCGGTGCCGGGTGGGGCGATGGCGTTGATCTGGGTGTCGGAGACGATGGTGAACGTGGTCGCCGTCGCCCCGAACCGCACCGTCAGCGGGCCGGTGAACCCGCTGCCGAAGATCTGTACCGTGTTGCCACCGGATTCGGGACCGGAAATCGGGTCGAGCGCGGTGAGCACGGGTGCGGCCAGCAGGGCCGCCGCGATCGGCGCGAACCCGGATTGGGTGGGCACCCCGTCGGTGATCCCGAAGACGCCGGTGGGGCTGGTGGCGATCACGGTGGGGGTGGCGGTGCCGGTGATCGGCGCTGATACCACCTGGCTGGTACCCGCGTTGGTGATGAACAGGGTGCTGCCGGAGACGGTGATATCCCTGGGGAGCGACAGGCCGGTCACCAGCGGGGTCGGCGTGCCGCCGGTTGTCGGCACCGTCGACACCCGAGTGCCGAAGAGCTCGCAGATGTAGAGGAGGCCACCGACCCGGACGAGACCTATGGGAGAGGTCAGGCCGGCCGCCAGCAAAGTCGGTATGCCGCCGGTCTGCGGCACCGAATACACATCGCCAGGGTTGTTGATATCGGTGAAGAACAGCAGGCCTGCGCCGTCGTAGGTGTAGGGCAGGGGGTTGCTGGTGCCGTTCAGCAGGGCGGCGACGGTGACCTCGACCGTGCCGGTGCCGGGCGGGGCGATGGCGTCGATCTGGGTGTCGGAGACGATGGTGAACGTGGTCGCCGTCGCCCCGAACCGCACCGCCAGCGGGCCTGCCCCGGCGAACCCACTGCCGAAGATCTGTACCGTGTTGCCGCCGGATTCGGGACCGGAACTGGGGTTGAGCGAGGTGAGTACCGGCGCCATCGGAAGCCTCCGAACGAGGAAAAAGGTTGTTCTGCAACGGTTGTCGAGGTGGTTTCGCCACCGTTGTATCCAGTAACCCACCTGCGGTAGCGGTTTCGCAATGCATCCCTGGTGGCGGTTCCGCAACGAATCCCCGGTCCGGTTCTCCGTCTCGGACCCGGATCTGCGACCGGTCGGTCCCGGGAGGTGACAGTGATTGCCCGGCAACGGGTATCGGGGTCCGGATGGCGTGTGCCCGGATACCCGGCGCCGTCATCGTAACCGCCTGCAGCGCCGTAGTCATCGCCGCCATCCGAGAGCGCGAGAACACCGAGAGTCGCACACGATGCTTACCGACCCCCGATATCCGGACCGGAATCGATGCCGGGTTGGGGTACGACTCGGTTCTCGATGAAGGGTTCGGGTTCGACAAGACCGTCAACAAGCACAACCTCACCGACTCCGAGATCATCGTCGCGGTGGTCGGCAACCTCGAGAGCAGCGGACTCGAAGACGCCGCCGCCGACCGCTGGTGGTACCGCAGACCGTGGCAGCACCGCCAGTGCACCAGCGACCGTAAGTGCCGCGTCATCGAGCAGGTCTGGGTGCGGGTGATCGTGAAGTTCCAGACCTGGCAGTCGGCACCCGCGCAATCCGTACTATGCCGACCTCGTCGCCGAAGCCCATCGCCAGTGAGCGATCGCGGTCGCCGAGAACCTGGTCTGGCTGGCCGGTCGACCACACTCGCTGCATACCATCAACAAGTGCTGGATCGATACCGGCCTGGCGATGTGCCTACGCTACAGCAACACCGCCGGCCGGTTCGCCGCACGGTTCGCCCACCTCGAGGTATCACCGATCACCGGACCCCTGAACCCTGCGCTACGGGAACACGACTCGGGCTCGGCGGTGTAGCAGGCATCGAACTTCCTCACCGTCAAACTCGGCGACGGGCCCCCGGAGCACTGCGAGTGGACCGATCCAGACGGCCGCCGATGGTGGGGCGACCCTCCGGCTGACGGCTGGCCCAACGTGCTGGAGCCCCATAACCGGCCCGTCACCATCCCGGTGCCGCCACCCGAGCGAACGCGTCCATAAACGATGGTTCACGAGACAGTCTGCGCGACGGTATGTTTTCGCAGGCCGGATCTGTAATGCATGCCGCGTACACGGCAACGTCGACTCTTCGGGGGATTGGCGATACACCGCCACCTAACCAGGTCCCTGCTTTCGAGAACCAAAGTGCCCAGTTCCGCCTCTGCGGTGTGTATCTGGGGTACACCTCAAACAGACATATGTCGGAATGCGACTCGCGGCGATAGATGGCGGTGATTTCACGGAGGTGAATGGCATTGCTGTCCACGCAGGTCCCGGCACCGGTCCATATCCGACCTTCGACGCAGCAACCCGCCCGCACCGCCGAGATCCCGGACTGTCTCGCCGGTGCAGACATGGCCGGTGCGGTCTCGGCGAGTGCCGGTACCCATACGCAACCATGCCCGCCACCGCGACCACACCGGGCCGCCCGTCCCGATGTATCGACTGTGGCCCCGCCGGGCTGTGCGGCGACGGTCCGAGGGGATATCGGCCGTGCCACACAGTCCAGCGGTCGGGGCCAGCGCTCAAATCGCGATACCGATTGCGCCGGTGGGGCTGGTGGCGACCACGGTGGGGGTGGCGGTGCCGGTGATCGGCGCCGACACCACCTGACCGGTGCCGAAGTCGGTGATGAACAGGGTGCTGCCGGAGACGGTGATGTCGTTAGGGGACGACAGACCGGTCACCAGGGGGGTCGGCGTGCCGCCGGTTGTCGGCACCGTCGACACCCGATCGCCCGTGAACTCGCAGAGGTAGAGGAGGTCACCGACCCGGACGAGACCTGCGGGAACACTCAAGCCGGTCGCCAGCAGGGTCGGGGTGCCGCCGATCTGCGGCACCGAATACACATTGCCGGGGCTGCCGCCATCGGTGAAGAACAGCAGGCCGCCACCGTAGGTGTAGGGCAGTGGGTTGCTGGTGCCGTTCAGCAGGGCGGCGACGGTGACCTCGACGGTGCCGGTGCCGGGTGGGGCAATGGCGTCGATCTGGGTGTCGGAGACGATGGTGAAGGTAGTCGCCGTCGCCCCGAACCGCACCGTCAATGGGCCGGCGCCGGCGAACCCGCTGCCGAAGATCTGCACCGTGTTGCCGCCGGAGGCGAGGTTGGAGCTGGGGTTGAGCGAGGTGAGCACCGGCGCCATCGTGGAGCCTCCCAGAAGGAAAAGGATTGTTCTGCAACGGTTGTCGAGGTGGTAGCACCACTGTTGTATCCAGTAACCCACCCGCGGTAGCGGTTCCGCAACGAATCCCTGGTGGCGGTTCCGCAACAATCCCCGGTCCGGTTCTCCGTCCCGGTCCCGGATCTGCGACCGTACGGTCCCAAGAGTCTACAATGGTTGTCCAGCAGTGGGTTTCGTGGTCCGGATGATGTACGCCCGGATACCCGGCGCCGCCGTCGAGCCTCCTGCGGCGCCGCCGTCATCGCCACCACTCCCCACTGCGAGTCACCCGCGATGCTTACCAGCACCCGATATCCGGACCGGTATCGGTGTCTGGTTGGGGTGCACCCCAACACCACACCCCCGACCAGGACGAAAAGCGTCAGAATAGAGTCCGGTTCCCCATTTCTTGACGTATGTCTACTCGGTTCTTAGACTTCAAATTGACATTTTCCAGTCCAGGGAGGCCAGTCATGCGTGTCGGCTACATCAGGGTGAGCGCACTCGACCAGAACACCGTCCGACAACTCGACGGAATCGACGTCGAACGCACCTTCACCGATCACGCCTCCGGAAAAGACACCGCACGCCCACAACTGGACGAACTGATCGACTACGTCCGCGACGGCGACACCGTAATCGTGCACTCCATGGACCGCCTCGCCCGCAACCTCGACGACCTACGACGACTCGTACGCACCCTCACCGGCAAAGGCGTACGGGTGGAATTCGTCAAGGAGAACCTGACCTTCACCGGGGAGGACTCCCCGATGGCGACCCTGCTGCTGAGCGTGATGGGTGCCTTCGCCGAGTTCGAACGCGCCCTCATCCTCGAACGCCAACGCGAAGGCATCGCCGCCGCCAAGACCCGCGGCGCCTACACCGGCCGCAAACCCGCCCTCACCACCGAACAAACCCACCAGCTACGCACCCGCGCCGCCGACGGGGAGCCGAAAGCCGCACTGGCCAGAGAGTTCGGCATCAGCCGCGAAACCGTCTACAGCTACCTACGCACCGAAGCCACCTCTATCTCCGGGAATCAAGATCTGGTGGAAACCGAATGAAAATCAACAGATCTGACAGAATCACTGCTGGTCAAGAAGTATGGTCCCCGCGCACGCGGGGATGAGCCCCCAGCTCTCATCTAGCAACCTTCTCGTCCACGATGGTCCCCGCGCACGCGGGGATGAGCCGTAGGGTTCGACGATATCGCCGGCGTCCCGATCATGGTCCCCGCGCACGCGGGGATGAGCCCATGTCACGGTGGATGGCCACGATCGGGACGCCATGGTCCCCGCGCACGCGGGGATGAGCCCATCGGCCTGGGCACTGCCGACATTCAGAACCGATGGTCCCCGCGCACGCGGGGATGAGCCCTCAGCACGCAAACGCGCGATTTCAGCGACATGATGGTCCCCGCGCACGCGGGGATGAGCCCCCGTCCCGCTGCCACAACTTTCCCCCTGATCGATGGTCCCCGCGCACGCGGGGATGAGCCCAGATAGCGGCAGACCTCCTCGAGCCCCCGGCCATGGTCCCCGCGCACGCGGGGATGATCTGGTTCAGGTGAGGCGTTCGATCACGGACATGTCCCGCCGCCCGAACCCGCCATAACCACTGGTCAAAGCAACTTCTCTATTTTCGCGCGATTACTCACTGGAACACCGAGTGCCCGACGTGACGGTCAGAGTGTATGTGAGCCATTGTGAATCGATCGAACCATTTGTGGGGCAACTGCATCCGATACAGGTGAAGGAACGATCTCATACGGAGGGTACAAATGATGAGTTCCACACCAGGTCGCCGCCTGATCGCCGCGATCGCTCTGGCGGCAGCGTGCACCACCGGTGCAGTGGGGGTCGCGGGGGCTGCACCATCCGCAGCGGAGGCTATGCCTGCTAAGGCAACACCGTCCGGGGAGTGGCAGTTCGAGTTCACCGCCACGCATTACGTGACGCTGTCGTGCTACTTCGAAAACCTGGACAGGACCAATGCCACAGGACCGTTCAAGTACACAGGAAGCGGGAAGAACAAAAGCGGCGGAGAAGGCAGCCTGGAACAAGGCACAGGCAGCCGTTCCGCAAGGAAAGAAAGGGAAGCATTGCCGGACCGAGAAGGCATGGAAACGCTGACAAGTAAGGTTCCGATGGACGACTGACCTGACCCCTCTGTTCCGGTCCGGGTGATCTGTCCCCGCCGTTTCGAGCCGTGGCTATGCGAGTTGAGGGATCGAATAGGTAGACGTCCAGAGCGCTTCGAACTCTGTAGGGCTGATGTTACCGAGGTAGCTGTGGCGGCGTTCGACGTTGTAGAAGTTGTCGATGTAGTCAGCCATCGCGGCCGCCAGTTCCAGGGTGGTTGCCCATTTGCGAGTGTTGAGCAACTCGACCTGCATCCGTGCCCGGAACGATTCCATCGCGGCGTTATCGAAGCAGTCGCCCACGGTGCCGAACGAGCCGAGCAGGCCCCAGCGCCGCATGTTCTCCCCGAAGCTCCAGGACGTGAACTGCGTACCGTGATCGGCGTGCAGAATCGTTGGACCACTGCGAGTTCGGTTCTTGACGGCCATGTTGACCGCATTGTTGACCAGCGCAGTGTCGGCGGTGGTCGAAAAGGTGCGGGCCACGATCATCCGTGAGAAGCAGTCCAGGATCGCACAGCAGTACACCGTGCCATCACGCGCGGGGTGTTCGGTGATATCCGTACACCACAGTTCGTTGGGCCTGGTGGCGGTGAACCGCCGATTGACCAGGTCAACAGGGGTGTCGACGCCAATCGGATTGGGTTTTCGTCGCCCGGGACGCGGCAGCCCGCACAGGCCTTTCTCGGACATGATGGAGTTGACGAGTTTGTGGTTGACGTTCATGTCGTAGTCGGCCAGCAGCGCCGCGCGGACTCGCCTGCGCCCGTAGGCGCCGCGCGATCGCTGGTAGATCTCGGTGATCGTGTCGGCCACAATCAACCGTCGCACCTCACGGTCTGGGACAGGCCTGCGCCGGTGGTACGGCAGCAGCGATCGGGCTAATCCGGTTATCCGACAGGCGGATCGGGCGGAGTATCCTCGCGCGATCAGCCCCCCAGTGATCGCGCGTCGGTGTTTTGGGGGCACCACCGCCTGTTCGTCGAACAAGGCGCACGCGTCGCGGGTCAACGCCAGCTCGGCCTCGAGTTGGGCGATGCGCTTGCGGGCGGCGGCCAACTCGTCAGCCTCCACGCTCGGGGTGCCCTCGACGACGCCGGCGTCGATGAGGGCCTGGCGTTTCCAGCGGAACAGCGTGGCCTCAGAGATTCCGGTTTCGGCGGCCATGGCGGCTACCGGTTCACCCGACCGAAGCCGGGCAACGATTTGCCGGCGCACCGATGATGAGTACTGACGGGGCATGTGACCTCCCGATGATCACTCTGCCCTCGGACTCTCACAACCTTGGACCAACAACACGGGTACAGATCACGTGGACCGATCACCGGGGTCCCGTCATTGGCGATCGCCGTCCACCCGCCCTCGGGTGGCGTGCACAGATGATCGAGGGTCCGTTCCCGCACCGCTATCGGCTGCTCACCGTGAACGTGCCGAGCCACCAGCGGCCCGTCGGGACGCTGGTCGACAGGCACCCGCTCGAGCGCAGCGCCCAGCGTCCTGGAGAACTCGGCCGCCGCGGCGACGCGGTGGGTGAACACCAGCACCCGCCGTAATCCATATTCGCGCAACACTTTCGCCAGTGCCGTCTGCGTGAGCACGGTCCGCAGGCCGGGTGCGTCGGGCTGGTCCACCCACACCCTGTCGGTGTCGGCCAGCATCCGGCGGACTTGGTGGTTGGCGACACCGACCACGACGATCCGGTAGTCCTTCAAATACCGCTCGGCGATCGCCCTCGAGAACGGATACTCGAACAGCACCGGCCCGAACACCTTTTCGTCGTCCATCGACAGCATGCGGTCGCTGTGCGCGTGCCGGACGGAGCCGATACGCCGCATTAATCTCCCACGGATACAACGGATCTGACCGAGGATGAAAACGGCTCAACAGCACAGGACACCGAGGCTGCCGGCTCACGACGCCTTGCGGTTGTCGTTCTCTTCGTGATGAGCGATGACCGCGAGGAGTTCGCGAACCCATGCCGGGCGCGGCTTGCCGGTACCGGCGGTGGCGATATCGCGCTCGATCAGCGTGCGGATGTACGCCGATTGCGACAACCCCACCGCCTTCGCTCGCGCCTTGCATGCTTTGTCCAGGTCGTAGGGCATCTTGATCGACCTGGGTACGAGCACGGGTTCGGTAACGGGGCCGACGGTGGTGCCGAGGTCGGACTCAGTTACGTCTTCCTCGGTGAACTCGAGGCGGTCGATCATCGCGTCCACCTCGTCAGGGCTCATGTCGTCGAAAGGATCAGTCATTGTGGGTCGCCTCCCATTTCTCGAACTGGGCGATCTGGTCTGCGGTGGTGAGGTAGCGGGCGGCATAGACCTCGGTGTCGGATCCACTGGAGCGGGCATAGACGGCAAGCGGGGCACCACTGTCGGTTCGGGCCCAGATCACGAACGTCGTCATCCCGGTAGCGGGGTCGGTCGCGGTCCGGAACCACACCGGCCGTTTCGCCGTGAACCAGGCATTCACCACGTCGAACACGTCGTCCGGATCGACCCCATAGCGCTCCAGCAGCCGCGACAGCGCCCAAAACCAACGAATCGGCACCATGCAAGACTACCATATAGACTACTGGCGTGGGTGTTCGCTATGCCATCCTGCACATGCTCACTCTGAACCCTCTGTAAGTGTTTGGGGTGGCCGGCCCGGGGCTGGCTGACAGGACCGGTGTCGTCGCGACAACCGGTGTGACTCGTGAACCGCTTTGCCTCTTCGAGTGCACTTCCCGGGATCTGTCCACTGATTGTGGCGGCGATACCGGCCCAGTCTGCTTCGGTGGCTTGATCAGAAACCTGCCCGATCCCGTTGCCGCAGGATCGTGGCCCAGTACAAGCCTGCCTCGAAGTTCTCCTTCCGGGCCGACGCAGCCAATGCGCGAGGACCGACCCGACGGCAGCTACGCCCGCCACGCCCACCTCCGCGCACGCCCTCGGCCCGGTCCGCCCCCGAACTGTCCGCGCACACCAGACGAGGTGCTCGTGCACGTGTCCCCGGCCCACTCTGAGAACATCAACTTCTTCGGAACATCAACTTCTTCGGCGCTATCGAGGTCGACATCGATGCCGAGCTGGCCCAGCTCGGGCCGACCGGCTATCGGCCCCTGCGAATGCGCGACACACTGTTCTGACACCCCCGACGGTCACGGTCTTGCTCGACATCCAGCCGTGGCAGTGCCGAACCGAGCGCCGTGCGGCCTGTGCGGATCTCGGGATCGGCTGTGGCGCAATCGACCAGCATTGAACTGAGGGCCGTTCCGCTCGGGCGCTTGAGTAGTGTTCGACCGTGGGAATGGGACCGAACTCCGACAGCTGGCTGGATCAGACGCGCAGGTCGTATGACACCGTCGCAACCACCTATGCAGACCTCACCCGTCACCTGCTGGACGAAACCCCCGAAGAACGTTCAGCCTTGGCGTCGTTCGCCGATATGGTGCGCGCCCAGGGCGGAGGGTTCGTTGCGGATGTGGGGTGCGGGGCCGGGCGGATCACCGCCCACCTGCGTCGACTGGATGTGGACGCCTTCGGAATAGACCTGTCGCCCAGGATGATCGAAGTGGCCCGCCGTGAGCACCCCGACATCCGGTTCGAAGTAGGCTCCATGACGAACCTCGCCCTCGCGGACGCCTCGATAGCCGGCCTGGTCGCGTGGTATTCACTGATACACGTCCCCGATGACGAACTCGATTCTGTGTTCGACCACTTCCAGCGAGCGCTTCGCCCAGGCGGACCACTGTTACTCGGCTTCCACGTCGGAGACGAGTCGCAATTGAAGACCCAAGGCTACGGCGGACACCCGATGCACCTCCGTGTCCATCGTCGCCAACACAGCCGAATGCGCGCGTGGCTCGACAATGCCGGCTTCGCCATCGAGGCAGACAGAACTCTGACCTCGGCCGAAAGTCCACTCGGCGGAATCATCCTCGCGCGCCGCAAGCTCGCTGCCCCCGAAAACTGAATCACTGCTTCGGCGACACACATTCTCACAAACGATCAGATACGAGAGACTCGCGAGCGCCCCGGAACCGGCCGCGTATCCGCAGGCCGCGATTCTCAGAACTCCTCTCGAAACCTATCGGTTGTGCGAGGTAGTTCTGAGAGACTTTCTCCTATGGAGTCGACTCCCGAGCAGGCCGCCACAGCAGTGGAACATCATCGCTGCCCGACCTGTGACGCGCCGGCCGGTAGCGCGTGCCGCACCCGCGGCGGCAGGACCGCCACGAAGTACCACACCCCGCGCTTCGTCCTGGTGCCCGCGCTGCGCGAGGAACTCGAAGTGCTGGTGCCCGCCGACCGCGGCCCCGACGGGGCCTGGACCCAGCGCCCCACCCTGTCGATGGTCCCCGCATCGACGAGCGAGCGTCCGGTGCGGATCGGGTACGCCAGGACATCGACCGCCCGCCAAGAGCTGGCCAGCCAACTCGAAGCCCTGCGCCGCGCGGAATGCCACACGATCTTCCACGAGCAGATCAGCACCCGCGTGCGGGTCCGGCCCGAGCTGGAGAAGGCGCTCGCGCTGGCACACCAGTTCAAGCAGGCCACGCCCGAGACACCGGTCGTGCTGACCGTCCACGAACTCAAACGCTTGGCCCGCAACGCCGCCGAGCTGATGACCCTGTCCGCCGACCTCCAGGCCGGCAGTATCCAGCTCGAACTGCTCACCGGCCCGCTGACCGGCATCTACGACCCCAACGGCATGGGCGCGATGTTCTTCGCGGTCCTCGCCGTCGCCGGGCAGATCGAACGCAACTACATCCGGGAAAAGACCCTCGAGGGCCAGGCTATCGCCGCCTCCAGAGGCAACCACGGCGGCCGCCCCAAAGTCATCGACGACGACTCGCGCACCTTCGCACTCGCCCTGAAACAGCGAGGCGTCCCCGTCCCCGACATCGCAAAGAAACTCACCATCAAGACCGGGAAAAACGCAGGCAAGCACCCCTCGATCGCCTCGCTCTACCGCGCACTCGCCGAAGCCGAACACACCACCGATGACTATCCGCCGATCCAGCCCACCCCCGCACGGATCCGCCGCCCCGGCGACCCGACGACACCCGAAGAAGCCGAACTCCGTCAACGCCTCCAAGCTCAAGTCCTCGAACACCGCGACGGCCAGTAACTCAGCGAGACTCTCCCTGACCTTGGGTTACATCATATCCGTTGTTTTTTCGGCGATTGCTACCGGGACCCCGGGGCTCACGGGAGTTCAGGCGAACTGAGGGTTCTTCATCGGGAACCCGAGGGTTGGTTCAGCCTGTGGGTGTTTTCTACCCGTGGGTTCGCGTCAACTCCGAAGTGTGGTGCTCGATCGGGGTTTCCAAGAGTTGCCGCGCCGATGCGGCGTAGCGGATGGCCGTCTTCTGGTCGAGGCCGAACACGACCGCCAGGTGCAGCGGGTCCGGGCCGCGGGTGAGGGCTTCCTCGAGTTGGCGGTCAACGCGGAGCTGTTCGAGGGTGGCGGGTCGACCACGAAAACCGGCACGAAGCCAGAATGCGCTGACAGGGGTGAGCTTGGGCGCTGTGTGCTGGTTGACGAGCAGGTGCGGGTTGGCGGTGTTGGGCCAGCGGGTTCGCCGGTAGTCGAGCCATCCGACCAGCAGTTGGTGGGTGAGGTCGTCGAGCGGGCAGGTCTTGCCTGCGACGGCGAGCCGGCGGTTGCCGAGGTCGATCCTCGTGCAGGTGGTCAGCGGCCGTGGTCGGCACGGGGCCGTCGGCTTCGCGGGCGATCTTGCGGGCCTGATTCCAGCACAGCCAGCAGTGCTTGTTCTTCAGCGCGACAGCACGTGCGCAGTTGGCGCACTCTCCGACGGCGTGCTCGCGGGTGAACTGGTAGCACGCGGCGCACAGTCCGTTGCCGAAGTGCCGTCCCCAGGCCAGGCAACCGGCGCAGGTGCGGATCCGCCTGGACTCGCGCGGCGCGGGTCACTCCGGCGGCAACGAGCGGCCGTCGCGCCGCCGAGGAGTCACCGCCGGACCCGCAGTCCCGGACGCCACTTCGGAAAGCACTGTCGTTCCGGGATTTTGAACCCTCTCTGGCTCCGGGATGAGGACGTCCCCGATCGGGCAGCCGAGCACGGCACAGATGACGTCGAGATCGTCGAGCTTGATGCTGGCGGGATTGCCTGACCACAGGCCCGACATCTTCCCAGCGCTGATCACCAGGCCGCGCTCGGCGAGCATGTGCTGGAGTTCGCTGGTTTTCCATATGCCACGGTTGGCGGCGGCCAGGCGCAGGTTCCATTTCATGACGTCAGCAGTCCTTCCAGGCGTTGTGCGGCGCGTTGCTGACCGGCGACCCAGGCATCTTCGATCCGGGTCCGGTGGACATGGACGTAATTCAGCGTCGATGAGACCCAGGAATGACCGAGTAGTTCCTGGATCGAGATCAGGACCAGGCCCGACAGATACAGCTGACTCGCGGCGAAATGCCGCAAGACGTGCGGTGTGAGGGTCTCCGCCCAGTCCGGCAGGTGCATCGCGGCGGCGTCGGCAAGCCCGGCCCGCAGGGCGTCGTCGCCGACCCGGCGGCAGGTCCCGTCGGTGTTCTTGCGCTCCGACGGGAACAGCGGCGCTGCCGGACGCCGGTGGTCGTCGTCGAACTGACCCCCCACACATCCTCGACGAACCACCGCAGGACGCGGTCCGCGCCGCCGATCAACGGCACCATCCGCTCCCTCGGGCCGCTGCCGCGAGCGCCCTTGCCAATCCGGACGTGCAGCTTGCCGAACCGGCCCAGCTCCCATTTGATGTCGGCCAGGTCGAGGCTGCGGGCTTCGTTCACACGCAGCCCAACCCGAGACATCAACTGGGCAGCAACATAATTGCGGGCCGTCGGACCGAACTTGCGGCAGGTCGCCAACTCCTCGCGCCACCCGCCGAACAACACCTTGATCTCGTTCTCGGGCGGCGGGATCCGCAGCACGGCCTGCTTACGGCCGCGGGGCTTGTTCATCTCGTCGATCGGGCACGCCACCACTCGACCGGTCATCGCGTGGATCTCGACCTTGTACCGCAACTCGAGGAACACGAAGAACGTCGTCAACGCCTGCACCCGCCCCAGCCGCGTCCCCTTCGCCGCGCCACGCAGCACCTGCCCGAAATAGACATCAGCGTCAGCGGGCTCCATGTCCCACAACGACCGCCCGAACCACGCACACACCTGCTCGAAGTGGTTCATGTCGCCGCCGATCGTGCCGTCGGCCAGCCCCGCCGAGGCCCGAGCCAGCACGAACCCAGCCATGACGTCAGTCTCGAACGCGGCCAACTCGTCGACGCTCGCCGGAGCCCGATGCCCCCGAAGATCCCGCACCATGGCCAGGCTCAACCTAAGAACCCCACATTCAACTCGAACGGCGCTTCTTCGGACCGGTCGAATCTACTTCAATAATCCTGAAATTCGGACAAGACGCACCACAAAGCCCCACACGAACAGTTCCGACCAGGTCCAGGCATTCAACGGACTACGGCGCCATCAGGGAACTCGCAGGTTATCTCTTACTGCGCGAGGCGGAGACATCGATCGACTCGTCGCCCTGATGGCGCCAGACGCGGTCCGTACCACGGATTCACGCCTGCTACTCGACGAAGCGCCCCACCGAGTTCGGGGCGCCCGGGCGGTCGCCGAAGAAACCCGCCACTTCCTCGACCGTATTCGGGCCACCGACACCGCGTTTGTCACGGGATCTCCGGGCGCGATCATCGCTCCTGGCAGGCACCCTGTGGCCACCAACCGTTTCGACATCCGCGACAACCTCATCGAGGCCATCGAGATCATGTCCTACCGGCCTGGCGACCTTTCCCGCATCCTCGGCGACACCATGGTCGGCACCGGCTGAGCCAGCGAACGACCTACGGGGCCGAAATCCGCCAGCTTCAGCAGAGTTCGAATTGCAGGCTTGTAACCATGGATCTCGGTTTACACAACAAGGTTGCGGTGGTCACAGGGGCATCGAAAGGTATCGGGCTCGCCACGGCGCGTACTCTGCACGACGAGGGCGCTCTGGTGGTCGCCGCGTCGCGTCGCTCCTCTTCGGAGCTGGACGCGCTGGCCGGCGAACGGCTCGTGCACGTCGCGGTCGACCTGGCTACCGCACACGGCCCGGAACAGGCGATCACGGAGGCACAGCGTACGTTCGGCGGGCTCGACGTCCTGGTCAACAACGCTGGCGGTCCCCCGCCCGGCACCGTCTTGCCACGCTTCTCGTTCAGTGCGCTCACCGACGCGGACTGGTTCGCCATGCTGGACTTCAACCTGATGTCCGCCGTGCGCGCGACCCGCGCTGCCATTCCGTTGCTGCTCGGTCGCGGCGGCGGCGCCATCGTCAATGTCAGCTCGACCCTCGCAATCGCCGCCAGCGGGGTCAACGTCGACTACGGCGCCGCGAAGGCGGCGGTCGGTAACCTGACCCAGGCGCTGTCGGAAGAGTTCGGTCCGCAAGGCATCCGGGTCAATTCGGTGATCCCGGGGCCGGCCCGCACACCCTGGTGGACCGAGAAAGGCGGGGCAGCCGATGTCTTTGCCGCCGCGGCCGGCACCGACCGCGACACGATCTTGGATGGCAAAGCGGCCGAGATGATGCAATTGACCACCGGTCGGCTCATCGAACCACAGGAAGTCGCCGATGCCATCGTGCTCCTGTGCTCGCCACGCTCGGCGAGTACAACGGGCTCGGCAGTCCTCGTCGACGCGGGCCAGATCAAGGCGGTCTGATCGCCGGGTGGCCAGGAGGCTCGCGGGTCGACCGGTCCGGCACCCACGAGCGAACCCATCTGCACTCGTGGCGGCTCAGCCTGAACACCTCGTGGCGCACGCCGCCATACCTGGCCCTGGCAGTCGAGCCCGACAGCGAATACTGGTGCCCAAAATGGGGAGATAAATCATTGAGCGACAACACAACTTACAAGATGGCATCGGAGTCGGATGGCAACTACGCGGTCGAATACGGCTTCACGGGGGTCGGGACTGGCAGGGTCTCGTAATCAACTGTCGTGAGTTCGAGATGTCCAGCCGACCGCTCCACTCTCCTTAGCGGGTCTATCCTCACCAAGGGCAGACGCACCGAATTTCGCTGATGGACGCCGTATTCGCCACCGCGATCCGACCGATGTGCACACAGTCGCAAGTTCGCATCACATGCAATTGGCGGC